>JAGBDL010000028.1 GCA_017937505.1 Clostridia bacterium
ACCAGGTGATAGGTCATCGGTGGAAGTGCGGTAACGTATGGAGCTTGATGATACTAATCGGTCGAGGACTTGATCCAAAGAGAACTGAGAATCAAGTGAGACCAAAGGGAAAATTGAAGTAAGAGATTGGTTTTTCGCAAGGTGAAGGAAATCTGGATGTGCGGTTTTCAGGGTACGGACAAAACGATACCTGAGAGAATTCCGGTGACAATGGCGAAAGGGTCCCACCTGTTCCCATACCGAACACAGAAGTTAAGCCTTTCAGCGCCGATGGTACTTGGCTGGAGACGGCCCGGGAGAGTAGGACGTTGCCGGATCCCAAATGAAATGCCCCTAGCGAAAGCTAGGGGCATTTCATTTGGGCCGGAAAGCCCATTTATCCAGATCATCCCAACCAACGTGCATACATCGTACTTGGTTAGGTTCGGCCATGGCGGCGTCCAGTGGACGCAAAGAAGCCATGGCCGAACGCCCGGGAGCGACATGATGCAGAACAGTATTTGCTGGGGCTTTTTCATATCCCATCGGCATGGTTTTTATTATCCAGGTATCCCAGCCAATGTGCATATCGTACTTGCCTATAGATCAATTTGTTGGTGTTTGAGAAAAATCGAATACGGCTGTGTTTTCCAAGCTTTCACGGTCTCGTATTACATATTTCCCGTCTTCCTTAACCGCTTCATAATCAGAAAAGCAGTCGATATATGCTTCTGAAGCGAAGCCAAGATTATCCATATAGGCAAACCACTTTTTCTCACAATTGCCATTGGGGGTCAAGACAGTAACGGGACAGCGTCCTCCGTCTTTCTCCTTATAGTCAAACAACAAGATTCCCTCATAGCATGGAGACAATCCGACTTGTACTCGATCTTCGATATATACCCAATATCCGTATAGATATTCTCCATAGATGTTAAATACAAGAAGCTGTACCTTTCGATCAGGATCTCTTTCAAAACGAAACATCACATGATCATCCTGTAAACATGTTTTACTCACCTTTTTCCCATAATGAATATCATTTTTTTCAATCATCTTTACTGTGCGCGCTGGTTCGTTCGAATCCAGCAGGATTTGCGTGTTCCATGGAAACGATTCTTCCTGTACATGGGTTGGTACAATTCCGGCATGGATGTTGTGAATACTGTAGAAAACATAGATCAGGACACAGAGAAACATGAGCGTCTCATAGAACCGATCACGGAATAAGCGTTTGAAATTCTCCTTAAGGCGACAGAGCATAGACAACTCTCCCTCGTATGGTTTTGAATCGAATTCCAGACGAAAACTCACTTCAATTTCAATCATGTCTTTAAGCGCATGCGATCAGGAGAGAATTTGGCATTCGCAGCACTCGGATTCGTTATACACGCAGTATCGGAACGGATTCACCGCATTCAGCGTGGCTGCGATGCGCCAGCCTTGGCAGTCGGCGCATTCTATACATTACATCATCATTCTACCACCTGCGTACTGTTGGCGTCAATCATGGCTACAACGGCGCCCTGCTGGCTGTAGCCCTGGGAGCCGTCCGCACGGCCAAAGACATCATCGCTGGTTGCCTGGCGTCATGCAGCCGTCCGCTCCAAATATCCCGCAAAACGTGCTTCAAGCGACTTTTATCAAACGCTGTGTTTTTGGCGTTTGATGTGCTATAATAAACAATCATACAAAAGAACGGGTGAGCATGTGAAGAGAATCATCACCATACTCATGTTCTGCCTGCTGCTGAAAGCGGGCTGTGCTTTGGCCGAACCGGCGCGGGAAATCACGGCGGAGTGTGCCATTTCCGGCGCGTCCAGGAGCACCCTGGAACAGATTCGCGACGGGAAATACTTTACCAGCTGGCTGGGGCCAAACGGCGGCGCGCTCCGGGTGACGGCGCCGCAGAGCGAGGCCATCCTTGGCGTGTACATTCAGTTCTATGAAGACGGCTGCGCGTTCGACGTTCAGGTGCGCGGCAATGGAGACGAATGGGTCGGGGTGGCTGCCTGTGATACGGACTATCTGACCGGCTACGCGGCGCTTCCTCAGGGGGCGCAGGAGATCCGGATTTTACCCGGAGAAGGCGGTACGCGACTGTCGATTGCGGAGCTACATGTCTTCGCGGACGGGGAGACGCCCGATTGGGTGCAGCACTGGGAAGCGCCGTGCGCGGACGCCGACCTGCTGGTGCTCGCTGCGCATCCGGATGATGAGATGCTCTTCATGGGCGGTACGATTCCCTATTACGCGGGTCAGCGGCAGATGACCGTGCAGGTGGCCTATCTGGTGCCGTCCATGCCGTACCGTGAGCTGGAGCTGCTCGACGGCCTGTGGCTGTGCGGCGTGCGCAATTATCCCGACCTGGGGCCGTTTCCAGACCGGTACAGGCTGTATGTGCGCGAGATGTATCAGGAAAAGGGCTGGAAGGAGAGCCGCGTGCTGCGCTATGTGGCCGGGCTGTACCGGCGCTATCGGCCGGAGGTCGTCGTGACACACGACGTGAACGGCGAATACGGTCATGGCGCGCACAAGGTGGCGGCCGACGCAGCGCAGCGCTGCATCGCCCTGGCAGCGGATGCCTCCTGGCAGGATGAACAGCTGGCGGTTCAGGAGCCCTGGCAGGTGCAAAAGCTGTATCTGCACCTGTACGATGCGGGTCAGATCCGCATGGACTGGCGCATGCCGCTCGAGGCATTCGGCGGGAAGACCGCGTTTGACATGGCCGAGGCGGCTTTTGCCTGCCATACCTCCCAGCAGAAGACGGATTACCATGTGGAGGATTTCGGGCCATATGACAATGCGGTGTTCGGCCTGGCCTATTCTGCGGTAGGCGAGGATACGTCAGGGGACGACTTCTTCGAGCACATCACAAGGTAAATGCGGCGCCGCCTCCGAATCTTTTCTGCGGACGCAGGAAAGCGGAGAACGCAGCACGAATTGGATACACGTAGGCCACAGAACGCTGGAAGGATGGATGCATGGCATGAGGTTTACCAAAATGCATGGCCTGGGCAACGACTATGTCTATGTCAACGCGTTTGAGGAGCGGATCGACGATCTGCGCGCGCTGGCGGTCGCCATCAGCGACCGGCACTTCGGCGTCGGCAGCGATGGGCTGGTGCTCATCTGCCCGAGCGAGGTCGCGGATTTCAAAATGCTCATGTACAACGCGGACGGCTCGCAGAGCGAGATGTGCGGCAACGCGAGCCGCTGTGTGGCCAAGTATGTCTACGATCGCGGCATGACGGACAAGACCGTCGTGACGCTGGAGACGCTCGCGGGCGTCAAAACCCTGCACCTGACGATCCGGAACGGCAGGGTGGACACGGTGCGCGTGGACATGGGCGCGCCGCAGACCGCCTGCGAGCAGGTGCCCTGCCTGCTGGGACAGGGCGTGGTGACGCGGGCGAGGATCGAGGCGGAGGGCCGCGTGTTTGAGATCACGCCGGTGTCGACCGGCAATCCGCACGGCGTCGTCTTTCTTGACGAGCCGGTGGAGGCGTTCGATCTGAACCGCTACGGCCCGGCACTGGAGACGCACCCGGCGTTCCCCAAAAAAGCGAATATCGAGTTTGTCAATGTCCTCGCGCGGGATCGTCTGCGCATGCGCGTCTGGGAGCGCGGCAGCGGCATTACGCTGGCCTGCGGCACGGGCTCCTGCGCGGTGCTGGTGGCGGCGAATCTCTGCGGCCTGGCGGACAGACGGGCGGCCATCGTGCTCGATGGCGGCGAACTGGCCAATGAGTGGGACGAGGCCACGGGTCATGTGTTCATGACCGGCCCCGCGACGCATGTGTTTGACGGCGAATACGACCTGCGCAAGTGACCAGAAAGCGAGGAAGGCCCATGACGCTCGTATCCGATGCGATGATCTTTGCCGCCTGCGCCCATGACGGGATGCTCCGAAAGGGCACGAATGTGCCCTACATCGTGCATCCTGCGGAGGTGGCGGCGATTGCCTCCACGCTGACCGACGACCCGGAGATCCTCGCGGCGGCGGTGCTGCACGACGTGATCGAGGACTGCGGCGTGAACGGGCAGGAGCTGGCGCAGCGCTTTGGCGCGCGCGTGGCGGCGCTGGTGCTCAGCGAGACACAGGAGCGCTGCGGCGATCCGCGCATGACCTGGGAGGCGCGCAAGCGGGCAGCGATCGCGCAGATCGCCAGGGGCGACCGCGCGTCGAAGATCATCGCGCTGAGCGACAAGCTGAGCAACATGCGGGCGATTCGCAGGGATTTTGAACGCGACGGGGAGAGCGTGTTCGCCAGGTTTCACCAGCACGACAAGCGCAGACACGCCTGGTACTACCGCAGCTGCGCGTCGCTGCTCAAGGACGAGCTGGGCGATACGGATGCCTGGCGTGAGCTGAATGAACACATCGGGCATGTATTCTCGGAGGATGACGCGGAATCATGCCTGCAGGAAGCGGCGTACGCCGGATGAAGGACAGATGATGCAAAGGGATAACCGAACCCGCCTGCGCTGGCTGGATGCCGCGCGGGGGCTGGCCATGCTGCTGGTGATGATCGGGCACACGGTGCCGGGCAACGAGACGGTGATCGGCGCGCTGTACACGTTTCACCTGCCGCTGTTTTTTGTGATCTCCGGC
Organism: Clostridia bacterium; assembly: GCA_017937505.1. GTDB lineage: Bacteria > Bacillota > Clostridia > Christensenellales > Aristaeellaceae > Ventricola. The sequence continues at coordinate 4,595 of JAGBDL010000028.1, forward strand.
TACGCGTCGCGCCCCGTGTGCGATGGGCGGGCGTTTGCGCGGCGCCATGTGCGCAGCTTTTTTCAGCTGATCGTGCCGTGTGCCGTGGTTCAGATGGGCCTGATGGTCTACCTCTGCGTGCTTGAGGGCAATCTGAGCGCGGACAGGCTGATCGGCCTGGAAAAGCGGGCCATTCTGCAGCTGTTCTGGGCAGGCGCGCAGAGCGTGAACGGCAGGCCTGCCCTGGGCATTCCGTGGTTCATGTTCGCGCTCTTCTGGGGACGGATGCTCTTTGACGTCCTGCGCATGGCGTTTGGGCGGCATGCGGCACCTGCATGCGTGCTGGTTTCGGCGGCGGGCCTTGCCGTCGGAATGGCGGCGTATCTTCCCCAGAGCCTGGATCTGGCGATGGTTTCCGTGCTGTTCCTGTGCGCGGGCGAGCAGCTTCGTCGGCTGGACGCGATGAGCGCGCGCGCGAGGCGCGGCGTGCTGCTCGCGGCGGCGCTCGTGTGGGCGCTGGGGCTATGGCAGGGCGTGCGCATCGATATGGCGATCCATCAGTACGGCCCGTACGGGCTGGGCATCTCCGTGAGCCTCTGCGCAAGCGCCGTCGTCTGCGCGCTGATGCAGCGGATGGACAGGTGCGATCTCCTCTGCGCGCCGCTGGCCTTCGTGGGCCGCATCAGCCTGCCTGTGTTTCTCGTGCACCATGTGGACGACTACTTCGTGCGCTGGTGGATCCGGGAAAGCTGGTGGCTCTGCTGCGTGAACCGTATCGTGGTCGTGGTGGGCATCGCCGCGCTTGCCCATGCCGCGGCATGGGGCGTCCGGTGCGCATGCAGCGGGCTGAAGCGCGATCGGGCGAGCATGTGATTTTTTCCCTTGACAGAAGCGGATGCATCCTGTATGATTGTCAATTAAGGCAACGATGCCCGATGGATGGCAAAAGTGAATCGCCTGGGAGGGAGAGGTCAGGATGACGTGGAGGATGAATTCCGCAAACGCAGGCATGCTGGCCGCGTGTTCCCGTTTTTGTCTCGTATGACAACCGCCTTTTTGGCGGTTTTCTTTTGCCCGAAAAGGAAGCGTGTTTCATAAGAAGGAGAGATCCGATGGCAACTTTGATCCTGGAAGATGGTTCCCGCTTTGAAGGAACCCTGTTTGGCTATAAGCAGCCGGCGACGGGCGAGGTCGTCTTCATGACCGGCATGTGCGGCTATCAGGAGACGCTGACCGATCCGGCCTACCGGGGGCAGATCGTGTGCATGACGTATCCGCTGATCGGCAACGTGGGCGTGAGCGACCTGGACTTTGAGAGCGGCTGCGTGCAGGCAGCCGGCCTGGTCGTGTCCGAGCTGTGCGAGCTGCCGAGCAACTGGCAGATGAAAAAGACGCTGGACGAGTTCCTGGACGAGCAGGGCGTGACCGGCATCTGCGGCGTGGACACCCGCGCGCTGACCCGCCACATCCGCGACAACGGCGTGATGCGCGGCCGCATTGTGGCCGGCGAGGCGGCGGAGGAGGACCTTGCGGCGTGCAGGGCGTTTGCGCTGCACGGCGAGGCGATCGAGGTGTCCTGCAGGGAGCGCCATGACGTGAGCACGGCGGGCGACGTGAGGGTCGCGGTGCTGGATCTGGGCATGACGCGGAGCCTGACGGACTGGATCGTCAGGCAGGGCGCGCAGGTGACCGTCTTCCCGGCGCTGACCGGCGCGCAGGAGATTCTGGAGAGCGGCTGCGACGGCGTGCTCATCTCCGCGGGCCCGGGCAATCCGGAGGACTATCCGCAGATCATGGAGACGGTGAAGGCGCTGATGGCGGCAAAGCCGGTCATGGGTGTGGGCCTTGGCCACCTGATGATGGCGCTGGCCAGCGGCTGCCGGGTGGAGCGGATGCGCTTTGGCCACCACGGCGGCAACCAGCCGGTCAAGGATCTGGCGGCGGGCACCTGCGCGGTGACCAGCCAGAGCCACCTGTACACGGTCAGCGGCGATGCGCTGCCCGAGGGCGTGCGCGTCAGCCACATCAACTGGAACGACAGGAGCGTCGAGGGCCTCGTGTACGAGGGCAAAGATGCGTTCTCCGTGCAGTTTGTCCCCTCGGGGCTTGGCGGGCCGTTTGATACGACGTATCTGTTTGACGATTTCCTCAGAACGGTTCGCGCGAACCGGGAAAGGGCAGGTGTGTGACGATGCCAAAGAAGGAATGGATCAGAAAGGTGTTGGTGATCGGCTCCGGCCCGATCGTCATCGGCCAGGCGGCCGAGTTTGACTATGCCGGCACGCAGGCCTGCCGCGTCCTCAAGGAGGAGGGGCTGGAGGTCGTGCTGGTGAACTCCAACCCGGCCACCATCATGACGGACACCAACATCGCGGACAGGGTGTACCTGGAGCCGCTGACGGTCGAGTCCATCGAGCGCATCATCGCGCGCGAGCGCCCGGACAGCCTGCTGGCGGGTCTGGGCGGCCAGACCGGCCTGAACATGGCCATGGAGCTCGACGAGCGCGGCATCCTTGAAAAGTACGGCGTGCAGCTGCTGGGCACGAAGATCGACGCGATCCGCCGCGCGGAGGACCGCGAGGACTTCAAGAACATGATGCTGGAGATCGGCGAGCCGTGCATCGATTCCGTCATCGTGCACGACGTGCAGCCGGCGGTCGACTTTGCCGACGAGCACGGCTATCCGGTCATCGTCCGCCCGGCGTATACCCTGGGCGGCACGGGCGGCGGCTTCGCGGAGAACGAGAAGCAGCTGCGCGAGATCTGCGCGGACGGCCTGCGATCCTCCCGCGTGCACGAGAACCTGATCGAAAAGAGCGTCGCCGGCTGGAAGGAGATCGAGTACGAGGTCATCCGCGACGGCGCGGGCAACTGCATCACCGTGTGCAACATGGAGAACCTCGACCCGGTCGGCGTGCACACCGGCGACTCCATCGTCGTCGCCCCGACGCAGACGCTGCGCCAGGAGGAGGCGGCCATGCTGCGCCACGCCGCGCTGAATATCATCTGCGCGCTGGGCATCGAGGGCGGCTGTAACGTGCAGTTCGCGCTCGACCCGAATTCCATGAAGTACTACGTCATCGAGGTCAACCCGCGCGTGTCCCGCTCCTCTGCGCTGGCCTCCAAGGCGACCGGTTACCCGATCGCCAAGGTCACCACGCGCATCGCGCTGGGCTACACCCTCGACGAGATCGCCAACGGCGTGACCGGCTGCACCTGCGCGTGCGCTGAGCCGACGGTCGATTACATCGTCCTCAAGTTCCCGCGCTGGCCGTTTGACAAGTTCGTCTACGCCGACAAGCACATCGGCACCAAGATGAAGGCGACCGGCGAGATCATGGCCATCAGCACGAACTTCGAGAGCGCGCTGCTCAAGGCGGTTCGCTCGCTGGAGACCGGCATGGACAGCCTGGCCGTGCCGGCGCTGGAGGCGCTCTCCGACGAGGCGCTGGAACAGCAGCTTCATGAGATCAACACGGAGCGCGCGTTCGTGGTGGCCGAGTGCCTGCGCCGGGGCATGGACATCGGGCACGTCTTCGACGTGACCCGGATCGACGTCTGGTTCCTCAAGAAGATCCAGAACATCGTGGAGATGGAGCAGGCGCTGCGCCTGCTGGGCAGCGCGGAGAAGCTGGGCTGCGCCATGCTGCTGGACGCGAAGAAAATGGGCATGTGCGACAGGGCCATCGCCCGCTTTGTGAACAGCGATGAGCTGACCATCCGCGCCATGCGCAAGGAGATGAACATCCTCCCGGCGTTCCGCAAGGTCGATACCTGCGGCGGCGAGTTTGAGGCTGTCAGCCCGTATTTTTACAGCGTGTACGGCGGCGCGACCGAGGCGTTCCCCTCCGGCCGCAAAACCGTGGTCGTGCTCGGCTCCGGCCCGATCCGCATCGGCCAGGGCATCGAGTTTGACTACTGCTCCGTGCACTGCGTCTGGGCGCTGAAGCGCGCGGGCTTTGACACCGTCATCATCAACAACAACCCGGAGACCGTCTCCACCGACTTTGACACCGCGGACCGCCTCTACTTTGAGCCGCTGACCCCGGAAGACGTCTGGAACATCCTGGAGATCGAGCAGCCAGTGGGCGTGGTTTGCCAGTTCGGCGGCCAGACCGCCATTAAGCTGGCCAAGGCCGTCCGCCAGGGCGGATACGCCATCCTGGGCACGGATCTTTCTGACATCGACGCCGCCGAGGATCGCGAGCTGTTCAACCAGCTGCTCGCCTCCCTGGGCATCCCGCAGCCGAAGGGCACGACCGTCTTCACCGCGGACGAGGCCGCCCAAGCCGCGAAGGAGCTGGGCTATCCGGTGCTGGTGCGCCCGAGCTACGTGCTCGGCGGCCAGGGCATGGAAATCGCGTATGACGAAAAGCACATCCGCGAGTACATGGACATCATCAACCTGAACGTCCAGGAGCACCCGATCCTGGTGGATAAATATCTGCTGGGCCGCGAGATCGAGGTGGACGCGATCTGCGACGGCGAGAACGTGCTGATTCCGGGCATCATGGAGCACATCGAGCGCGCAGGCATTCACTCCGGCGACTCCATCTCCGTCTATCCGCCGCAGCATCTTGCGCCGCGCATCCAGCGCATGGTGACCGATTACACGATCAGCATCGCGCGCAGCCTGCACGTCAAGGGCCTGGTGAACATCCAGTTCATCGAGTACGCCGGCGATCTGTACATCATCGAGGTCAACCCGCGTTCCTCCCGCACCGTGCCGTACATCTCGAAGGTCACCGGCATCCCGATCGTCGAGCTGGGCGTGCGCGCGTCCCTGGGCGAGAAGGTGCCCGCGATGGGCTTTGGCACGGGCTTGTACCCGCCCGCCCCGACCGTGGCCGTCAAGATGCCGGTCTTCTCCTTCGAGAAGCTGAACGAGGTCGAGGTCGCCCTGGGCCCGGAGATGAAGTCCACCGGCGAGGCGCTGGGCCTGGCCGAGACCGCCGAGGAGGCGTACCTCAAGGGCTTTGCCTCCACGAAGATGGCGATCCCGAGACCTGAGGAGGGCGGCGTGCTCTTCGCCATCGCCGACCACGACAAGCGCGAGGCGCTGGCTCTGGCCGAGACGTTCGCAGCGCTGGGCTTTGACATCTATGCGACCACCGGCACCGCGCATATGCTCAACCATAACTACGTCGGCGCGCAGCCCGTGCCGCGCCCCGGCGAGGACACCGACGCGCTGGCCAAGCTGTTTGACTCCGGCAAGATCCGCCTGATCATCACGACGCCGACCCACGGCCGCGACCCGCTGCGCGCGGGCTTCCGCCTGCGCCGCATGGCGGTCGAGTACGGCATCGCCTGCATCACCAGCATCGACACAGCGAAGCTGCTGATGAAGTGCGTGAAGATGGGCAGCAAGGACGTGCCGCCGCTGGGCCTGCACGATCTGGTGCTGTGACGCTTTCACGCTGAACCTACGATTGAGACTGTCTGCTCTGCAAAGCAACTGCCGGACGCTTTCATGGCGTCCGGCAGTTTTCTTTTTCAAAAATTTGAAAATCCCCCTTGACATTTCTCAAAACTGTATTATTGTATTACTGTACTAGTACAAAAAAGAAATGGAGGCATGCAGATGTGAAATGGTCTTTTGTAAACGATCTCCCGATCTACGCGCAGCTGATTGAGCAGATCAAGGTGGGCATCGTGACCGGCGCATTCCCGCCGGGGGAGCGATTGCCGTCCGTGCGCGATCTGGCGACGGAGGCCGGGGTCAACCCCAATACCATGCAGCGCGCGCTCGCCCAGCTGGAGAGTGAGGGGCTCGTATACAGCCAGCGAACGGCGGGACGGTTTGTCACCGAGGACGAGACGCGCATCGGGGAAACAAAGCGCGATCTGGCGCAGAAGCACGTCGCGCGGTTCATGGAGGCCATGCGCAGCCTGGCGATCTCCCGGGAGGAGACGCTCTCGCTGCTGGAAGCGGAATTTGGAAAGGAGACAGGGACGAATGAATGTCCTGACATGTAAGGAGCTGAGCAAAAAATACGGCAGGACGCCTGCGCTCAGCGGCGTGAGCCTGAATGTGGAATCGGGCCACATCGTGGGCCTGCTGGGCCCCAACGGCAGCGGCAAGACGACGCTGATCAAGCTGGCCAACGGCCTGCTGACCCCGGACGACGGCACGATCACCATCTGCGGCTTGCTGCCCGGCAAGGGGACGCACGCGCAGGTGAGCTACCTGCCCGAGCGCGCGGTGCTGCCGGAATGGATGAGCGTCATGCAGATTCTCGATTATTATGCGGACTTCTACGCGGACTTCCGCAGGGACGCGGCGCAGGAGATGATTCATCACCTGGGCATCGACATGAAGCAGCGCATCCGCCAGATGAGCAAGGGCACGCGTGAGAAGGTGCAGCTCATCATGGTGATGAGCCGTCAGGCGAAGCTGTATCTGCTCGACGAGCCGATCGGCGGCGTGGATCCGGCCACGCGCGACTACATTCTGAACACGATCATCAGCAACTACAACCCGGAGGCGGCGGTGGTGATCTCCACGCATCTGATTTCGGATGTGGAGAAGATTCTGGACGACGTGATCTTCCTCGACCGGGGCTGTGTGGTGCTGGAGAGCTCCGTCGACGAGATCCGGGAGACGCGCGGCGTGAGCGTGGACGCACTGTTTCGGGAGGTGTTCAAATGCTGAGGAAACTGATGAAGCACGAGCTGCGCGCGACGGGGCGCGTGATGGGGCCGCTGCTTCTGCTCGTGCTGGTCGCCGCGGTTGGCGGCAATCTTTCCACGTACAGGCTGCTGGAGACAGGCAATGGCGTGCTCAACACGCTGGGCGTCCTGCTGCTGATGGGCTATACGATCGCCTTCGTGGCGTCGGGCGTCATGGCGTTTGTGCTGATGGTGCAGCGCTTTTACAAGAACCTGCTGCGTGACGAGGGCTACCTGACGATGACGCTGCCGGTCTCCGTGCACGAGCACATCTGGGCGAAGCTGCTGACCTCGCTGATCTGGTGGATCGCCGTGCTGGCGGTGGCCGCCGTGTCGATGCTTATTCTGGTGTTCAGCCGGAACATGATGCAGGAGATCAGCGACATCCTTGCGCATCTGCACATCGGCGATCTGAACCTCTCGCAGAACCTGCCGCACATCGTCCTGTTCTGCGTGGAGCTGGCGATGCTGCTGGCGGTCGGCGGCGCGTGCGTCTGCCTGCACTTCTACGCGGCGCTGGCGGTGGGCCACAGCTTCACGCACCACAAGGACGCGCTGTCGGTCGCTGGCTTCTTCGCGATGCCGGTTGCCTGGCACTTCATCCAGAGAATCGCCATGTTCCTGCTCAATCTGGTGGGGCTGGAGGGCGTCAGGCTCTGGCTGCAAAGCCTTCAGCCGGCCACGCAGACGCACCTGACCATGCTGGGCGTCACGGTGGTCACGGCGATTCCTGCGGCGCTGTACTACGCCCTCACGGCGTACTTCCTCAAAAACAGGCTGAACCTCGGCTGACACAGCCCAAGGAGAGAAGTCCGGCGCCTGCCGGGCTTTTTCTTTGCTGAATTGGCCATCCCGTTGTCAGGTTTTATCCGGTATGATACAATGCACAAAGGAGGAGATTTGCATGAGATATACCTGGATGGACGAATACCTGCTCGCCCAAAAGGGCGTGACCCGTGATCTGCAGGCCGACTGGAATTGGATCCGCTATCAGGTCGGCGGGAAGATGTTTGCGGCGCTGTGCCTGGATGACGGGGGAAAGCCGGTCTATATAACCCTGAAGCTCAAGCCGGAGGAGGGTGAGTTCTGGCGCGGGCAGTACGAGGATGTGATTCCCGGCTACTACATGAACAAGACGCACTGGAATTCGATCAACCCGGACGGTCAGGTGCCGGACGATATCCTCAGGGACATGCTGGACAAGTCCTACGCGCTGGTGCTTGCGGGCCTGAGCAAGAAGACGCAGCGCGAGATTCTTGGCGAATCGTGAGGTGAGCAGGCATGGCGATGTGGAGCCCGTGGCGCGGCTGTCACCGCTGCAGCGAGGGCTGCCGGTATTGCTATATTCACAAGGGTGACGCCAGGCGCGGCGTGGATACGGACAGCATCGTGCGCAGTGAGAAGCTTGACGCGCCCATCGCCCGCAAGAAAAGCGGCGAATACAGGATGGCCGGCGGACAGCTGGTGTATCTGTGCTTCCAGACGGACTTCCTGATCGAGGAGGCGGACGCCTGGCGCGGCGCGTGCTGGGACATCATCCGCGAGCGCAGCGACCTCCGGTTTCTGTTCCTCACCAAGCGCATCGGGCGGTTCATGGACTGCGTTCCGCCGGACTGGGGCGAGGGGTATGACAACGTGATCGTCGGATGAACGGTGGAAAACCAGAAAAACGCGGACGAGCGGCTGGCCTGCTTTGTGCAGCTGCCCATCCGGCACAGGAACATCATCTGCCAGCCGATGCTGGAGCGTGTGGACATCGAGCGGTATCTGCCGGGCGTGGAGCTGGTGGTCGCGGGCGGCGAATCGGACCGCGAGGCCCGGCCGCTTGACTACGACTGGGTGCTCGATCTGCGCGAGCAGTGCCGCCGCGCGGGCACGCACTTTGAATTCCGCCAGTGCGGCACGCACTTCATCAAGGACGGCCGGATGTACACGCTGCAGGTCAAAGACCTGTGCGCGCAGGCGCGCAGGGCGGGCATCGATCTGTGATCAGGATGGGACGGCCGCCGTCCGGCTCTTGCGCTTCGCGCGGGGTTGCATTATAATAGGGGACAGCGCAATTTCACGAAAGGGGATTGATGGATCATGGAAAGAAAGAATGCCTGGGCCAAGGTTGACGAGGCGGGCATGGAGAAGATTGAGGCGTTTGCAAAGAATTACTGCGCGTTCCTCGACCACGGCAAGACGGAGCGCGAGTGCGTCGCGCAGGCCGTGAAGGCGGCGCAGGACGCGGGCTTCATCGACCTGAGGCAGGCGACGAAGGAGGGCTGCCGGCTCGTTCCGGGCGACAGGGTGTACGTCAACTGGATGAACAAGTCGTTCATGTCCTTCATCGTGGGCAAGGAGCCGCTGGAGATGGGCATGAACATCCTGGGCGCGCACATCGACTCCCCGCGCCTGGACGTGAAGCAGAACCCGCTGTACGAGGAGGCTGACCTGGCGTACCTGGATACGCATTATTACGGCGGCATCAAGAAGTATCAGTGGGTCGCGCAGCCGCTGGCGCTGCACGGCGTGCTCTGCAAAAAGGACGGCACCACCGTGACCGTCGCCATCGGCGAGGAAGCGGATGATCCGGTGTTCTACATCACCGACCTGCTGCCGCATCTGGCGCAGGAGCAGATGACCAAGACCGCGGCGAAGGTGATCGAGGGCGAGGATCTCAACCTGATCATCGGCGGCATGCCGGTCAAGACCGGGGACGAGGACAAGGCCAGCGTGACCGCGGGCGTGCTCGCCATCCTGAAGGACAGGTACGGCGTGGAGGAGGAGGACTTCCTCAGCGCGGAGCTGGAGATCGTTCCGGCGGGCAAGGCGCGCGACGTGGGCTTTGACCGCAGCATGATCGCCTCCTACGGCCATGACGACCGCGTGTGCGCGTTCCCGTCCATGCAGGCTGTGCTCGACTTTGAGGGCGTGCCGACGTACACCGCCTGCGCGATCCTCACCGACAAGGAGGAGATCGGCTCCGTCGGCGCGACGGGCATGAACAGCCGCTTCTTTGAGAACGTCGTCGCGGAGTTTGCCGACCTGGCCGGCGCGAAGGGCGACCTGGCGCTGCGCCGCGTGCTGTTAAACAGCCGCATGCTCTCCAGCGACGTCTCCTCGGGCTTCGATCCGAACTTCGCCAGCGCGTTTGAAAAGAAGAACACCGCGTTCCTGGGCCGCGGCGTGTGCTTCAACAAGTACACCGGCAGCCGCGGCAAGTCCGGCTCCAACGACGCGAACGCCGAGTACATCGCGCAGCTGCGCCGGATTCTCGACGACGCGGACGTCTCGTTCCAGACCTGCGAACTGGGCCGCGTGGATCTGGGCGGCGGCGGCACCATCGCCTACATGTGCGCCAAGTACGGCATGAACGTGATCGACGCGGGCGTGGCCGTGCTCTCCATGCACGCCCCCTATGAGGTCATCTCCAAGGTGGACCTGTACGAGGCCTACCGCTGCTACTGCACGTTCCTGCGGGACGCCAGGCCGCTGTAAGCTGCTTTTCACGGAGCTGTCCGGACGCTGTCCGGGCGGCTTTTTTTTGTGGGGGAAGAAAGCGCTGCGGGCTTTGCGGATTCGCGAAAATCGGGACTAGTCAGACGGCAGAGCATCGATTATAATATAAACTGTATATCTATGTGAAGAATCCATACTGTACAGGTGGACATATGCTGTTTAATTCATTTGAGTTCCTGATTTTCTTCCCGGTCGTCACGCTGGTCTACTTCCTGCTGCCCGGCAGGATCCAGTGGATCTGGCTGCTGGTGATGAGCTACTTCTTCTACATGAACTGGCACGCGGAATACGCGCTGCTGATGGCGGCATGCACGGTTGTGACGTACGCGTGCGGACGCATCATCACGGCGCTGCCGGAGAAGAAGCACAAGAAGCTCGCGATGCTCGCCGGCATCGTCTTCAACATCGGCCTGCTGGGCTACTTCAAGTATACGGGCTTCTTCCTGGACGTGATTCAGCGCGCGTGCGACCTGCTCTCCATCCCCGTGACCACGCCGAAGGTGTCGATTCTTTTGCCGGTGGGCATCAGCTTCTACATCTTTCAGGCGCTGTCCTATGTGATTGACGTGTACAAGGGGCGCGTGAAGGCCGAACGGAACCTGTTCAAATATGCGCTGTTTGTGTCGTTCTTTCCGCAGCTGGTTGCCGGCCCGATCGAGCGAAGCAGCCGCCTGCTCCGGCAGGTGACGGCAGAGCACCGCTTTGACTGGGAGCGCGCGCGCCAGGGCCTGCTGATCATGCTGCTGGGCTTCTTTGAAAAGGTGGTCATCGCGGACCGCGCGTGCATGTACGTCGATGCGATTTACGGCGGCTGGGTCGAAGCGTCCGGCGCGCAGATCGCGCTGGCGACGTTCGTGTTCGCCGTGCAGGATCTGTGCGATTTCGCCGGCTACAGCCATATCGCCATCGGCGCGGCCAAGGTGCTGGGCGTGGAGCTGATGACCAACTTCCGCCAGCCGTACTTCGCGCACTCCGTGCAGAATTTCTGGGCGCGCTGGCACATCAGCCTCTCGACCTGGTTCCGCGATTACATCTACTTCCCGCTGGGCGCGGGCCGCGGCGGCAAGCTCAAGCAGGCCAGAAACCTGATGATCGTCTATACCGTCTCGGGCCTGTGGCACGGCGCGGCGCTCAAGTACGTCGCCTGGGGCATGCTCAACGGCGCGCTGCAGGTCGTCGAGGGCCTGCTGCCCCAGCCCAGGCACAAGCCGAGGTTCCCGAAGCTCGACCTGCTGCTCCACATCCTTTGGACGGATTTCCTGATCCTCATCACCATGCTCATCTTCCGGGCGGGCTCGCTGTCCTCGGCGCTGGGCATGCTGCTGCGCATTCCGACGGCGTGGAACGCGCCGGGCATCGAGAGCGGCTTTTCCGCCATGCAGACGCTGTGCACGAGCGTGTGCTTCGTGATCCTGTTTGTCATTGAGCTGATTCACGAGAAGCGCAAATCGCTCACGGAGCTTACGGACAGGCTGCCTGCCGCGGCGCGCGGCCTGCTGTACCTGCTGGCCGTGCTGGCGGTCATCGTGTTCGGCGTGTGGGGCCCGGGCTACGCGGCGCAGGCGTTCATTTATTTCCAGTTCTGATGCGGTACGCATCCATCAAGAGGATATCAGGTATGAAGAAGAGAATCACGATGACTGTGCTCTGGCTGGCGGCGCTGGCGTGCTGCCTGCTGCTGCTGGACCGCGGCATGCGCCGTGACGATTCCGAGCGCAAGTACGGCGCGTTTTTTGCGGAGAAGCAGGATTTTGACGTGCTGTTTCTGGGCACGAGCCGCGTGCTGGACGGCATTTCCCCGATGGAGCTATGGCACGACTATGGCTTCACCAGCTACAACATGGGCAATAATTCCGAGCCGTTGGGCGTGACGCGCTGGGTGCTGGAGACGGCGCTTGAATACCATACGCCCAGGGTGGCGCTGATCGACGTGTTCTATGTGCGCCATGCGATGGACGAGGGCTGGACGTATTCGTTCCGCCACCTGTTCTACGACGCGCTGCCGCTGTCCCGGGCGAAAATCAGGGCGGTCTGCGCCACGCAGCCGGAGGACGGCAGGCTCGAGTTCCTCATGCCATTCTCGCTGTATCATGGCCGCTGGGAGGAAATCCTCTCGGGCCAGCAGGAGCGGCTGGTGGAGTGCGAGCCGTACATGATGGGCGGCGAGATGCGCCTGAGCCGCCAGACGCGGGAGGGCTATACCTTTACCGAGGAGATGGAGCAGGGCGAGCTGCCGGGCCATCAGGCGCTGCGCGAGATCGCGGCGCTCTGCCGGGAGCGGGGCGTGGAGCCCGTGTTCGTGGCTCTGCCGGGGCACGCTTCCGAGCAGGAGCAGATGGACATGAACAGCGTGCAGCGCGTTGCGGACGAGCTGGACGTACCGTTTGTCAACATGGTGCGCATGGATATTGTGGATAACCAGACCGACTGCTACGACTGGCACGGCCATCTCAACCCGGACGGCGCAAGCAAGGCGACCGCCTTCCTGGGCGCGTGGCTTACGGAGCGCTACGATCTGCCCGACAGGCGCGGCGACAGCGCATACGCCCATTGGGACGACCACCTTGCGCAGTATGAGGCGTACAGGGCCGAAAACTGGACGGGAAAGTAAGTCCCTCTTGACAAATCGATTCGCTCTGATACAATGAAGATGCGCGGATATGCGCATGATCAATACGACTTGAAGGAGATTCATCATATGACGTTTGAAAGCCTGAAGGAGATCATCCTCGCGACCGTCAACTGCGGCGAGGAGAAGGTGGCCCCGGACGCGAAGCTGGTGCCGGACGTGTGCGCAGACAGCCTGGATACCGTCGAGCTGGCGATGGCGCTGGAGGACAAGACCGGCGTGAACGTGCCGGACGACCTGATGGCGACCTTCCGCACCCTGAACGATCTGCTTGCGTACCTCAATGAACAGGGCGCCTGAGACGGTGGTGACCTGCCCGGCCTGCGGACACGAGACGACGCAGGCCGTTTGGCGTGAGCACCTGTGTGTGTGCCCGGCCTGCGGCGTCCATCAGATGATTCCCGCCAGGGACCGGCTGACGGCGCTGTGCGATGCGGGCACGCTTGAAGAGATGGACGCGGAGCTCGTCGGCGGCAATCCGCTGGCGTTCCCCGGCTATGAGAAGAAGCTGGCGGCGCAGCGCGAGAAGACCGGCATGCAGGAGGCCGTGATGACGGCGACGGGCCGCATCGACGGACGTCCGGCGGTGCTCGCCGTGCTGGACGCGCTGTTCTTCATGGGCAGCATGGGCACCGGCGTGGGCGAAAAGATCACGCGGGCGATCGAGTACGCGCGGGACGCGCGCCTGCCGCTCATCATGTTTTCCGCCAGCGGCGGCGCGCGCATGCAGGAGGGCTTCTTCTCGCTCATGCAGATGGCCAAGACCAGCGCCGCGGTTGCGGACTTTTCCGAGCGGGGCGGGCTGTTCATCAGCGTGCTTACCAACCCGACGACCGGCGGCGTGACGGCGAGCTTTGCCTCGCTGGGCGACATCATGCTCGCCGAGCCGGGCGCGCTCATCGGCTTTGCCGGCCCGCGCGTGATCGAGCAGACGATCGGCCAGCGGCTGCCGGAGGGCTTTCAGCGCAGCGAGTTCCAGCAGGAGCACGGCTTTGTCGACCAGATCGTGCCGCGCGCGCAGATGCGCGCGGTGCTGTCCCAGCTGCTCAGGCTCCATGAAGGCGGGGTGAGGCGCGCATGATCAAGGCGATGATTCGCGAGCTCGAGGAGATCGAGAGCGCGCTGGATACGGCGCAGGGGGCGGAGCTTTCGCAGCTTGCCGCGCGGCGGGAGGAGCTGCTTCATCAGCTTTCCAATCTCACCCCGGAGCAGAAGGTGCTCATGGCGCGCTATCCCAGGCGTCCGAAGATCGGGCAGTACCTCTCCGCGCTGTTCACGGATTTCTTCGTGCAGCGCGGCGACCGGCAGTGCCGCGAGGACAGAAGCATTCTGGGCGGCATCGCGCTCTTTCACGGCCGCCCGGTGACGGTGCTGGGCCACCTGAAGGGCGCCAACATCGAGGAAAATCTGGCGTGCAACTTCGGCATGCCGGGACCCGAGGGCTATCGCAAGGCGCTGCGCCTGATGAAGCAGGCGGAGAAGTTTGGCCGTCCGGTGATCACCTTCATCGACACGCCGGGCGCATATCCCGGTATGGAGGCCGAGGAGCGCGGTCAGGGCGAGGCCATCGCCAGAAACCTGGCGGAGATGAGTAGGCTGCGCGTGCCGGTGATTTCCATCGTCACAGGCGAGGGCAGCAGCGGCGGCGCGCTGGCGCTGGGCCTGGCCGACCGCATTCTGATGCTGGAAAACGCGTACTACTCGGTGGTCACGCCGGAGGGCTGCGCGAGCATCCTGTGGAAGGATCCCAAGAAGCGCGACGAGGCCTGTCTGGCGCTCAAGCTGACCGCACAGGACCTGCTGGGCTTCGGCGTGATCGACGGGATCATTCCGGAGGCCGTCGGCGGCGCGCAGCGGGACACGAAGACGCTGTTTGAGCGGATCGACCGGGAGATCGCGCAGGCGCTTGACGCGCTGGAGGACAGGGACGCGGATACGCTCATCCGCGAACGCTATGCAAAGTACAGAAGGATCGGGCTGGCGTAAGGCAGCCTGAATCTTCATACGGTTAGTTAAAAGATTGAACCAACCGGCATGCTGCCGGCGGCATCAAAACAAAACGAATCCTGCTCTGCGCCCGAGACCGGTGCTTTGCAAAAGGATTCACATGACAAAGAGAGGCATGTATGAACGGATTGAAACTGCTGGGCACGGGCTATGCGCTGCCCGCGCGTGTACTGGATAACGACGCGATGACGGCCTATGTGGAGACGAGCGACGAGTGGATCACGACCCGCACGGGCATCCGCCAGCGCTATTTCTGCGGCGAGGGCGAAAGCACCACCACGCTGGCGATCGAGGCAGCCAGAAGGGCGCTGGCGGACAGCGGGCTTGACAAGGCGGATATCGGCTGCGTGATCGTGGCGACCTCCTCCGGCGAATATGCGATGCCCAGCACCGCCTGCCTGGTGCACAAGGCGCTGGAGCTGAACGAAAACATCCCTGTGTTCGACCTGGGCGCGGCGTGCGCGGGCTTTTTGTACGCGGTGGATGCGGCGCGCGCGATGCTGCTCTCGCACGGCGGCAGGGCCGCGCTGGTGATCGGCGCCGAGCAGATGAGCCAGGTGCTGGACATGGCGGACCGCAATACCTGCGTACTCTTTGGCGACGCGGCGGGCGCCGCGGTGTTTGCGCTGGATGTGGACGCGGAGTACGCCTATGTCTGCGGCACGCGCGGCGACATGGCCATCCAGGTGGGCGGCCCTCGCCGCACGCTGGCGATGACCATGGAGGGCCAGAACGTGTTCCGCTTCGCCGTCTCGACGATCCCGGCCACCGTGGAGGAGCTGCTTTCCAAGACCGGCAAAACGCTCGATGAGGTCGATTGGGTGATCTGTCATCAGGCGAATCAGCGCATCATCGACGCGAGCGTGCGCAGGCTGGGCGTGCCGGCGGAGAAGTTCTACAAGAACCTCGACCGCTACGCCAACACCAGCGCGGCCAGCATCCCGCTGGCGCTGGCGGAGATGAAGGAGAGCGGCAGGCTGACGAGCGGCCAGCGCGTGATTCTGGTGGGCTTCGGCGGCGGCCTGACCTGGGCGGGCGTCATGCTCAGGGTCTGAGACGCGCGAGAGGCGGTAAAGCGTCTGAAGCAGAAGATGTCCCTGTGAAGGGCGAACGGAGTTCGCCTCTGCGCAGCATCTTGAAACCGCTGCGAAGCAAAGAAGGGGTCTGGGGGGACCGTAGCCTGCCGCGCCCTGTGGGCGAAGAAGGCAGGCGGAGCGTCGGAACTGCAAAGGAGCCAACAGGCGACTATTGCGGTTCCCGGACTGAAATCCCCAGGCGGGTTTGGGCGGCAGCCCAAAAAGGAGAACTCGAATGAAGCTTGCATTTCTGTTTGCGGGCCAGGGCAGCCAGAAGGCCGGCATGGGCCGCGATCTGTACGAGGAATACCCGGCATTCCGCGCGGCGTTTGACGCGGCGGCGCTCGACTTTGATTTGAAGAAGGTCTGCTTTGAGGACCCGGACGGCGTCATCAACCAGACCCAGTATACCCAGCCGTGCATGGTCGCGTTCGCCGCGGGCGTGAACGCCGTGCTGGCAGAAAACGGGATTGTGCCCGAGTACGCCGCGGGCCTGAGCCTGGGTGAATACAGCGCGCTGCACTGTGCGGGCGTGTTCACGGCGAAGCAGGCCGTCGAGCTGGTGGCGTACCGCGGCGCGGCGATGGCGAAGGCGGCGGAGGGCGTGGAGAGCGCGATGACCGCCGTACTGAACCTTGACCGCGAGGCGCTTGAGCGCTGCTGCGCGGAGGCCGCTTCCCTGGGCGTGGTGAAGATCTGCAACTACAACTGCCCCGGCCAGCTCGTCATCGGCGGCGAGAAGGCGGCGGTGGCGAAGGCCGGCGAGCTTGCCAAGGCGGCGGGCGCAAGGCGGCTGCTGCCGCTGCGGGTGAGCGGCCCGTTCCACACGCCGCTGATGCAGCCCGCCAGCGAGGCGCTCGGGGCGCGGTTTGAGACGGAGACCTTCGGGCAGATGAATTTCCCGGTGCTCTTCAACTGCCTGGGCGACGTGAAGGGCGAGGACGACACGATCCCCGTGCTGCTCTGCCGCCAGGTGAAGGAGAGCGTCTACATGGAGGACACCATCCGCAATCTGGCCGCGCTGGGCGTGGACACGGTGGTGGAGATCGGCCCGGGCAGGGCGCTCTCCGGCTTTGTGGCCAAGACCGTGGGCAGCGCCATCACCTGCTATGCGGTGGAGGACGCAGCGAGCCTGCGCGCCGCGCTGGATGCGCTGAAAAAGTGAAGACAGAAAAGCAAGTCTGAGGAGCGGGCTTGCTTTTTTGCAGCTACGCTGCCTGCGATAAGGGCGCTTTAGGGAGCTTATGCTAATTAAGAAGCTTTGAAGATTGCCATCTTCAGGGGAAGCGCGCTGCGCTGGGCCCAGAGGGATGAGGGGGGATTTCGATTACCTCGCGAAATAGTCGTGGACGGAGATCACTCCTTTTCGCTCGGGACATTCCGCCAGCCTGTTTCCGCCACAGGCGGCGG
>JAGBDL010000029.1 GCA_017937505.1 Clostridia bacterium
GCCTGCAACACCGCTACCGCCGCCGCGATCGTCGAGCTGCGCGCGAAGTATCCGGACAAGATCATCATCGGCATCGAGCCGGCGCTCAAGGTGGCCGCCGATCACTTTCCCGGCGGGGAGGTCGGCGTGATGGCCACGCCGGTGACGCTGCGCGAGGAGAAGTTCGACGTGCTGCTGCACCGCTTTACGCAGACCTGCACCGTGCACAAGATTCCTGCGCCGGGCCTGGTGGAGCTGGTGGAGCGCGGCATGGCCGTGAGCGAGGAAAGCGAGGCGCTCCTGCGGCCTTTGCTTTCGCCGTACAGGGACAGGCTCGCCGCGGTGGTGCTGGGCTGCACGCACTATCCCTTCGCCGCGCCGGTCATCGGGAAGCTGCTGGGCGAGCGCACCGCGCTGCTGGACGGCGGCCCTGGCACCGCGCGCCAGACGAGGCGCCGGCTTGAAGCCGAAGGCCTGCTTTGGGACGGCCCCGGCGAGTTGCTGATTGAAAACAGCTCGGGTTCGCAGGAGATGGTGGCGCTGTGCCGGCGGCTCCTTGAGGAGAGCGCTCCTGCATAGGGCGCAAGCGTTGCGGCGCATCGGGCAGATCCCCCAAAAAACATGCATCCTCCGTATGGGATCAGCCATGCGGAGGATTTTTCTGTCTAAAGCAAGCGCTTGGATGGAAAAGGCGCAAGCAGATGTATCAGTTGAATTGGATTACTTCTCTCTGCATTTGATGCCGTAGTTGCCACGGCTGCCTGGCTCCAGGCCTCGGTATATTTCATGCGCCACGCCATCGATCACGACTTCATCGTCGCCCGAAAAAACACAGGCATAGCCGTTTTTTCCACAGTATTCCGCTATTGCTTGATGTGCCTTCTCCACAGTGGGACAGGTGGTGCTGTCTGCGTAAGGAACCCAGAATGCCTTTTTCAAGAACTTCAACACAGGAAATGCCTCCTTTGGCAAATTCAGATGAATCTTGCGCCTCCATCGGGTACATTATACGGCAAAAAAGCACCGTCGTCCACCCTCTTCGCAGAATGGCTGCGGGATTGCATCAGCGCGCCTGTGCGCCGCGCTTTTTTGCGTTTTGCCCTGTTCAGATCAGCATTTTTCTGCACCTTTTTTCTTTTCAAGAAGCGGTCACTATGGTATACTATATAATTGTCAAAATGCGTGAAATGATGAGTTTTTAAGACTGCTCTCCCAAGGAGGACTGCACCCATGCCTGAAAATACCCTGCCCGGCACGCTCGAAAGTGAAGTCGCCCGCCGCCGGACATTTGCCATTATTTCCCACCCGGACGCCGGCAAGACGACCATGACCGAAAAGCTGCTGCTGTACTCAGGCGCCATCCGCACCGCCGGCAGCGTCAAGGCCCGCAAGAGCGACAAGCATGCCACCAGCGACTGGATGGAAATCGAGAAGCAGCGCGGCATCTCCGTCACCTCCTCTGCGATGCAGTTCGAGTTTGACGGCTTCCACATCAACATCCTGGATACCCCTGGTCACCAGGACTTCTCCGAGGACACCTACCGCGTGCTCGTCGCGGCGGACAGCGCCGTGATGATGATCGACGCGGCCAAGGGCGTGGAGGCGCAGACCATCAAGCTGTTCAAGGTCTGCCGCCTGCGCAACATCCCGATCTTCACCTTCGTCAACAAGATGGACCGCGCGGCAAAGGATCCTTTCTCCCTGATGGAGGAAATTGAGCAGGTGCTGGGCATCCGCGCCTGTCCGATCAACTGGCCCATCGGCACGGACGGCGACTTCAAGGGCGTCTATCACCGCGACACGCGGATGGTCGAGCTCTACGAGAGCGGCGACCACGGCAAGACCCGTGTGGAGAAGATGGACGTGCCGGTGGACGATCCCAGCCTGCCGGAGCTGCTGGGCGAGCGCCTGTACACCCGCCTGATGGACGAGATCGAGCTGCTGGACATGGCTGGCGACGAGTTTGACCTCGAGCTGGTGCGTGCGGGCGAGCTGACGCCGATGTTCTTCGGTTCCGCCATCACCAACTTCGGCGTCGAGCCTTTCCTCACCCGCTTCCTGGAGTATTCCACCCCGCCCGCCCCTCACGAGAGCGATCAGGGCATCGTGGAGCCGACGGACGAGGACTTCTCCGGCTTCATCTTCAAGATTCAGGCGAACATGAATCCGGCCCACCGCGACCGTCTCGCGTTCATGCGCATCTGCTCCGGCACGTTCACCAAGGGCATGAACGTCTGGCACAGCGGCACGAACAAGATGATCCAGCTCAAGCAGCCGCAGCAGTTCATGGCGGACGAGCGCGACGCGGTCGAGACCGCCTATCCGGGCGACATCATCGGCCTGTTCGATCCGGGCATCTTCCGCCTGGGCGACACGCTGTGCACCGGCAAGAAGCGCCGCTACGAGGGCATCCCGGTCTTTGCGCCGGAGTTCTTCGCGCGCTGCTCCTCCGTGGACAGCCTCAAGCGCAAGCAGTTCGTCAAGGGCGTTGTGCAGCTGGCCGAGGAGGGCACGATCCAGACGTTCAAGCGCCCGGGCATCGGCTTTGAGGAGATCATCGTCGGCGTCGTCGGCGTGCTGCAGTTCGAGGTGCTTGAGCATCGCCTCAAGACCGAGTACAACGCCGAGATCCGCCGCCAGCAGCTGAACTATCGCTTCGTGCGCTGGATCACCAAATCCCCGAAGCCCATCGACCAGCTCAAGCTCTCCAGTACCTGCTCGCTCGCGCAGGACAGCCATGACCGCGACGTGATCCTGTTTGAAAACGAGTGGTCCATCCGCTGGGCGCTGGAGAACAACGAGGGTCTGGAGCTCGCTGAAACCGCCTCGAGAAACGCGGAGTGACGGGAATACGAGGAAAAAACGGTGGGGCCGCAGGCCCCACACCCCGCCTGAGGGATTTCATCCCTCAGACTCCCTTCTTCGCTTCGCGATGATTTTAACCCCCCTTGAGATAGAGAAAGAAGGTCCTTCATTTTGGAAATGATCCGTGAGAACATCCGCAACATCGCTATCATTGCGCACGTCGACCACGGCAAGACCACGCTGGTCAACGAAATGCTCAAGCAGGGCGGCGTTTTCCGTGAGAATCAGCAGGTCGCCGACCGCGTCATGGACAGCAACGATCTGGAAAAGGAGCGCGGCATCACCATCCTGGCCAAGAACACCTCCGTCCACTACAAGGGCGTGAAGATCAACGTCGTGGATACCCCCGGCCATGCCGACTTCGGCGGCGAGGTGGAGCGCGTGCTCAAGATGGTCGACGGCGTGCTGCTGCTCATCGACTCCTTCGAGGGCCCGATGCCCCAGACCCGCTTCGTGCTCCAGCACGCGCTGGCGCTCGGCTTGCCGGTCATCACCGTGGTCAACAAGGTGGACCGTCCGGACGCGCGCTGCGACGAGGTCGTCTCCGAGGCCATCGACCTGATGATCGATCTGGACGCGGACGAGAGCCAGCTGGATACCCCGATCGTCTACGCCAGCGCCCGCGCCGGCACGGCGACGCTCGATCCCTCTGTCCCGGGCGTCGATCTGCGCCCGCTGTTTGACACGATTCTCGAGTACATTCCGGCCCCGAAGGGCGATCCGGAGGGCCCGGCGCAGATGCTCATCTCCACGATCGACTACAACGAGTTCGTGGGCCGCATCGGCATCGGCCGCATCACCCGCGGCACCATGAAGCTCAACACCATGAAGACCCGCTGCAACTACGAGAATCCGGAGCTGCACGAGAGCTTCCGTCTGAGCAGCCTGTTCGCCTTCGACGGTCTCAAGCGCGTGCCGATCGAGGAGGCGTCCATGGGCGAGATCGTCGCAATCACCGGCATCGAGGACATCATGATCGGCGACACCATCTGCGCGCCGGACGTGGTGGAGCCGCTGCCCTTCGTCAAGATCACCGAGCCGACCGTCGTGATGACCTTCTCCGTCAACGACAGCCCGTTTGCCGGCCGCGAGGGCATCTACGTCACCTCCCGCCACCTGCGCGCGCGCCTGATGCGCGAGCTGGAGACCGACGTCTCCCTGCGCGTGGAGGAGACCGACTCGCCGGATGCGTTCCGCGTCAGCGGCCGCGGCGAGCTGCACCTGTCCGTGCTCATTGAGAACATGCGCCGCCAGGGCTACGAGTTCCAGGTCTCCAAGCCGGAGGTGCTCATCCAGTACGACGAGAACGGCAACAAGCTGGAGCCGGTGGAGAAGATGGTCTGCGACGTGCCCAGCGAGTACGCCGGCGCGGTCATCGAGAAGATCGGCCGCCGCCGCGGCGTGATGGACAACATGTCCGGCATGGACCGCGTGCGTCTGGAGTTCACCGTGCCCAGCCGCGGCCTGTTCGGCTACCGCAGCGAATTCATGACCGATACCCGCGGCGAGGGCGTCATGAGCGCCGTGTTTGACCACTACGAGCCCTACAAGGGCGACATCCCGCACCGCAGCTGCGGCGCGCTGGTCTCCACCGAGACGGGCGAGGCGGTCATGTACGGCCTGTTCTACGCGCAGGATCGCGGCACGCTGTTCTACGGCCCGGGCACGGCCGTGTACACCGGCATGATCGTCGGCCAGAACGCGCGCACCGGCGACATCGACGTCAACGTCTGCCGCCAGAAGCACCTGACCTCCATCCGCAACGCCGCCGGCGCGGAAACCGCCATGAAGCTGACCTCCATGAAGGCGCTGACGCTGGAGGAATGCCTGGAGTTCATCGACGACGACGAGCTGCTGGAGATCACACCCAAGAACCTGCGCATGCGCAAGCGCGTGCTCGAGGTGGAAATGCGCAAGAAGCTGGCCGCCCGCGCCCGCCGCGGCGAGGGCTGAGCGCCTGGCAATCTCCTCCGTCAATGATGGCAGTAATGCAGGATATCTCGCGATATCCTGCATTTTATTTTTGTCTTTGTTCACAATTCCTTCGTATTTTCCTGATATTCCGTTCTTATTCTCTATGTGAGAGGAACGTTTTCAGCAAGTCATCTGCATCCCGCTCATTTTCCCCTTCCAAATTTTTGAAACGCATTTCTCCATCTTCCGGCATAAATCTCCCGCCAGTTTGGATGCTTTGCACGGACTTTCTCCCCGCCTGAATCGTGACAATCCGCTCGCTTTGGCACGCTTTGCCAAACTTGCTCAAAAGGGGTTTACAGAATTTGGCCGCTTGTGCTATGATACCGCCCACAGCAGGGAAGCGCCGCAGGAGGGCGCAGCATTCTCCCCGCTGATCACATAGCGTCCGCCCGCTTTGGCGGGACGACACAAGGAGGTCAAAACCATGATGAACCCTACTGTACACACTTCACGCACCGGCATGGGCGGTTCGATCATCGTCGCGCTGCTCTACGGCTTCGCGCCGGCAGTGCTGCTGATGATGGCCCTGTACGCAGGCTTCTGCGCCTGAACGCATGGATGGGAGGTTTTGAACATGATGAATACCATGATGCAGGAAGCTGCGGCCGCTGTCGCCGCGAACCACAGGATGAACCGTCAGGACGTCCTGGCGCTCGTGCGCTTCGCACTGGGCCTGACGGGCATCCTGATGACGCTGACCCTGGCGCTTTGCCGCTGACGCGCCGAGCATGCAGATTGGAGGTCTGAATATGAACAAGACGACGAATATGCAGAAGCAGAGCCTTCTCACCCTGCCGGGCCGCGTGCTCAGCGCGGTGGGCGAAGCGATCTGCCGCAGCCGCGATTTCCGCCGCTGCTTCTGATGAAAAGCGCATAAAGCAAAAGAAGGAAGATCCCGCGTCTTCCTTCTTTTTGCTATGTCTCAAGCTGTATGGACGGAATCGCAATGGTCGCCTTCGGCTCCGCTGCGATTCTTGCTCATGGCGCTTCGCGCATATAGGGAACGTTAGGGCTGCCGCCCTAAAACCTGCTTGAGGGACATTGTCCCTCAAACTCCCTTCTTCGCTTCGCGCGCACAAAAGCATCAGTCAAGGCTTTTCACAACCATCCTGTAACGGACATAGGCGTACAGCAGCATGAAGCTCCAGCCGATCGCACACGCCAGCGCTGCGCCGGAGATGCCCACGCGCGGCACCAGCAGATACACGACGAGCGTTCGGATGGAAATCTGGATGAACGTGGCGACGAGTGTCGTCTTCATCTCGCCCATGCCGCGGAAGAAGCCCTGGATGCCGTTGGTCATGCCGGGCAGGATGTAGAAAAACGCCATCAGCGACAGGTAATCCACGCCCATTGCCACCATCTGCGCGCTGTCCTGCGCGGCAAACAGATGCATCACCGGCAGCTTGACCAGCTGCACGACGAGCAGGATCAGCACGCCGTACACGGCCTCCAGCCGCATGCCCACGCGCAGCGTCTCCTTCACGCGCGCCTTCTGCCCCGCGCCGCGGTTCTGCGCCGCGCAGGTCATCATCGCGGAGGAAATGCTCTGCTCGGGGATGCACGCGAAGTCGTCCACGCGGCTGACGGCGTTGAACGCCGCGATCACCGCGACGCCCTGCGCGTTGATGACGCTCTGAATGAGCACCTTGCCCACCGGCTGGCAGGCCTGCTGCAGCGCCGTGATCGAGCCGCTGCTGAGTGTCTCCCGCAGCAGCGCCCGGTCGATGCGCAGATCGCCGCGCGACAGCCGCAGCATCGGCACGCTCCGCTGCATGCGCCGCAGGCACAGCAGGCAGCTGACCGCCTGCGCGATCACCGTCGCCAGGCCCGCGCCCGCCACGCCCCATCGGAGTCCGGCGATAAACACCACGTCCAGGCAGCCGTTGAGCACCGAGGAGAGCGCCAGGTACACGACCGGCGTGCGGGAATCGCCCACGCTGCGCAGGCTGGCGGAGAGGATGTTGTACTGGAAGGTGAACAGGAAGCCCACGAAGATGATCCGCAGGTATACCGTCGCCATCGGAAGGATTTCATCCGGAACGTTCAAAAGCCGCAGGATGCCGCCGGAGAGCAGCAGACCCAGCACGAACACGACGGCCGAAGCGCCCGCGCCAAAGAGCATCGTCGTGGCCACCTCGCGCCGCAGCTTTTCCTCCTCGCCCGCGCCGTAAAACCGGCTCATCAGCACCGACGCGCCGATGGAGATGCCGGACACGCCGAGGATCACGATGGTCATCACCGGGTCCGCCGCGCTGACCGCCGCCAGCGCGCGCTCGCCGGCAAACTTGCCGATGACGATCGTGTCCACCGCGTTATAGGTCAGCTGAAAGAGATTGCCCAAAATCAGCGGCAGCGCGTAGGCCAGCAGGTGCGCGCGGATGGGCCCTTCCGTCATTTTTCTTGCAGCCACCATCAGATCGCCTCCACGCCAAGCTCCGCTGCGATGGCGCGCAGCTCCAGCAGCGTCTTCTCCTCCACGGGAATGCCCTCCCGCATGCGCCTTGCCTGCGCCTCAAACGCCTTTTCGCCGGGCGTGTAGATGCGCGCATGGCCCGGCAGCTTCTCGCTGTCCCGCAGCAGCTGCAAATACCGGCTCATCTGCGCGCGGATGTCCGCCGGGTCGCCGAACATCGCCGGATCAAACGCCAGGAAGAAGTGGCTGGTGTGATCGCCGTGCGCGCCCTGCATCTCGGGCGAGAGCAGCCCCTGCGCCAGCACGCCGGTAAGCGCCTCGACCATGATCGCCAGGCCGTAGCCCTTGTGGCCGCTGCGCAGCTCACCCTCGCCGCCGAGCGGCAAAATGCCGCCCAACCCGCCGGAGAGGATCGAGCGGTTCATCTTTCCCGCGTCGGCGCAGGCTTCGCCGTTTTCGTCGATCGTCCAGCCCTGGGGCATGGGCTTTTCGCGCTTGGCATAGACCTCCACCTTGCCCAGCGTCACCACCGTCGTGGACGCGTCAAACCAGAACGGAACCGGATCGGTCGGCATGCAGAAGGCCAGCGGGTTGGTGCCCAGCATCATCTCCCGGCCAAACGTCGGCACCATGATCGGGCCGGTGTTGGTCATGGAGAACGCGCACAGGCCCTCCCGCGCCGCCATCAGCGGATAATATCCCGCGATGCCGTAGTGGGAGGAATTGCGCACGCAGACGATGCCCACGCCCGTCGCCTTCGCCTTGTCGATCGCCAGCCGCATTGCCGCCGCGGCGCTGAGCTGGCCCATGGCAAAGTGCGCGTCCATCAGCGCGGAGACCGGCGTCTGGCGCACGATCTCCGGCACGGCGTGCACGTTCACGCTGCCCGAGGCGATGTTCCGGTGATAGTACATCATGCGCTGCGCGCCGTGGCTCTCGATTGCGAACAGATCCGCCTGCATCAACACGTCCGCGATCGTGCGCGCGTCCGGGGCCGCAAAGCCCTCCTTTTCAAACACGCGCTCCATGAACGCGCGCAGCGCCTTCTCTGAAACCATCGTATCCATCTGTTCTGTATTCCTCCATGCACCGGCGCAGCGCGCCGTATGCCTTTTCAAATCATGGGAAATTGCCCGCACCGGGCAGCGCGCACCGGGCTGCATCACGTTGCAAAGCATTTCGGAAGAGGGCGCGGGCACAGCCCGCTATCCCTACTCACGGGGATCCCGCAGATCGCCGTGCAGCGCGCACCGGGCTGCATCACGCTGCAAAGCATTTCGGAAGAGGGCGCGGGCACAGCCCGCTATTTCCTCCTGTACAGGTACAGCATCTTGTTGATCCTGTCGCGGTCGTCGTAGCCCGCGTCGGTCGCGATCAGCTGATACCGGTCAAATTTCGCATCAAGCGGCTCCCACGCCGTGAGCACATAGTCCGGGATCGCCTCCGCGACGTACCGGTCAAGCTCTGCGATCATTTCCTCGAAGTGCACGTTCAGCCGCACGAAGTACTTCTGCTGCGGCAGCGTGCCCGTCGTCAGGTACAGTCCGTCGTCAAGGTGGCTGTACTGCAAAAGCGTCGCGCCCTCGTGCACAAACCGGGCCAGGCGCGTCTGCGCGAGGTTTTCCCTGTCCTCGCCGCGCAGGTAGGCATTCGGGCTGAGCAGCAGCGCGAATGCCAGCGCCAGTGCGCACGCCGCCGCGCCGGCCGCTCGCCTGTCAAGCAGCCTGCCCAGGCGCCTGCCCGGCCCGACGAACGCGAACACAGCCAGCGCCAGCGGGCTGTACGGCCAGGTGCGCCCCAGGAAGAACACCGCCGCAAACGCGCACGCCGCCATGCACAGCACGGCAAGGCGCACGGACAGCGTTTCACGGCGATCCGTCAGCAGCGCCAGCAGACCGCCCACGGCCGCCAGCACCCAAAGCACATTGTCCCGCACAGCGTCCCAAATATCATGGAGCACATCCATCGCCGTGCGCGTCTCGTCGCTGTACAGAAAGACGTTGTTGTGGATGTACGCCGTGCAGGCATCCCCCAGCGCACCGTGCGCCGCAAAGTATGCGCACCACAGCAGCACCGGCAGCAGCATGCCCGCCAGGAACACGCCCGCGCTCTCAAGCGCACGCCGGATGCCGCCCGCGCGCAGCGCCAGCACGCCCTCCGCGATGCACAGGCCCACGAACAGGCCGAGAATCGTGAACTTGATCGTCGCGACCATGCCGGCCATCAGCCCGCAGGTCAGAAGCGCCCTTTTGCGCATCGGCCCCGGACGCTGCCCGTATTCCTCAAAGACGAGCGCCAGCGCCGCCATCAGATACGGCAGACAGAATTCCTCCGCGCTGTCCCCGCGCGAGAACGCCCCGCCAATCAGCACGCATGCGCCCAGCAGCGCGGCCAGCGCACAGGCCGCCCGGGCGCTCACGCGGCGCAGCATCATCCGGCAAGCCAGATAAAGCATCGCGGCAAAGGAGAGCACCTCCAGCACATACACGCCCAGAAAGCTGCGCTCTGTGATGCACGCCGCAATCATGTGCAGCAGATACAGCGTCGGGCCCTTCTGCTCGTAGATATCCCGGTAGACCACGCCGCCCGCCTTCATCACGCGGCCGACGGTCAGCAGGCAGTTCGCGTCGCCCCAGACATTGATGGGGTACAGCGGCGAGCACTGCGAGCAGAGCAGCAGCAGCACCGCCGACGCCGCCAGGCAGAACAGGCCGATTTTCACTTTTTCCCTGCGCGCCATTCGCTGCATGCCGCCTCCTCTCTCCGGCCCCGCCGGTCATTCCTCCAGATATTCCCTGATCACGCGCAGGAACATGTCGCCGTAGCGATCCATCTTGCCCTCGCCCACGCCGTCCACGCGCAGCATCTCGCGCCGCGTGCGCGGCCGCTTGACCGCCATGTCCCGCAGCGTCGCGTTGGTGAAGATGATGAACGGCGGCACATGCTGTTCCTCCGCGATGCCCCGCCGCAGCTTCGTGAGCCGGGACAAAAGCGCCTTGTCCGCCTGCGGCCTGATCGGCACGCGCCGCGCCGCAGCCGGCTCCGCACCGCGCGCGTCCAGCGTCATGCGGATCGGCTCGTCGCCCAGCAGGGCCTCCTTCGCGCGGGGGCCGGGCCGAAGCAGCGGGTACTGCCCGTCCGTCAGCTCGAGCACCTCGTCGATGATCAGCTCGTCGATCATCGCGCGGATGTTCTCCTCGCCCTCCTCGCGCAGGCTGCCGAAGACCGTCAGCTTGAAAAGCTGCTTTTCCCGGATGCGCGCGTCCTTCACGCCCGCAAGCACCTTTGCCGTCATCGCCTTGCCGTACCTGCCGCCCAGCGCCATCACGCCGCTGACGATGCGCCCCGCCTCACGCGTCACGTCGCGCTCCTGCGCATGGGTCATGCAGCCGGAGCAGTTGCCGCAGCGGGGCCTGACCGGCTCCTCGCCGAAGTAATGCAGGATCTTCGCGCGCAGGCAGCCCCGGCCCGTCGCGTAAAAGGTCATCTGCCGGAGCCGCTCCTTCGCGCGTTCGGCGACAATCTGCTGCGTCTGCGCGTCCATCTGGCTGTTCTCCTGTGCGTGCTCGATGAGAAACGTATTGAGATGCACGTCGGCGGGCTGATACAGCAGGCAGCAGACCGCGTCCTCGCCATCGCGCCCCGCGCGTCCCGCCTCCTGATAGTAGCTCTCCAGATCCTTGGGCATGTTGTAATGCACGACGAAGGACACGTTCGACTTGTCGATGCCCATGCCGAACGCGTTGGTCGCCACAATCACCGGCACGCGGTCGGAGACAAAATCCTCCTGCGCGTTTTTTCGCTCCTCGTCGCCCATGCCCGCGTGGTAGCCCACGGCGTCCATGCCGTGCTCCACGAGCATTTCCGCGACCTCCTCCACGCCCTTGCGCGTGCCGCAGTAGACGATGCCGCTCTGCCCGCGGTGCTCCTGCAAAAAGCGCAGAAGCGCCGCGTCCCGATTGCCCTCGCGGCGAACCTCGAAGTAGAGGTTCGGCCGGTCAAAGCCCGTCGTCACGACGTAGGGGTTGTCAAGCGCCAGCAGGCGAACGATATCCCCGCGCACGCTCTGCGTCGCCGTCGCGGTGAACGCGCTCACGCGAGAGCGGCCGGGCAGGCGCGCGATGAACGGCGCGACGTCCAGATAGCCGGGCCGGAAATCCTGTCCCCACTGGCTGACGCAGTGCGCCTCATCCACGACCACCTGCGCAATCGGCGCGTTCATGGCAAAATCCAGAAAGCTCTCGGTCAGCAGGCGCTCCGGCGCGACATAGATGATCCTGTACACGCCGCGCTGGGCGTTTTGAAGCGCCAGCGCATACTGCCGGCTTGTCAGCGAGGAATTGAGGTATGCCGCGCGCACGCCGTTCTGCAGCAGGCTGCTCACCTGATCGCGCATCAGCGAGATGAGCGGGGAGACGACCAGCGGGATGCCGTCCAACACGAGCGCGGGAATCTGCTAGCACCGCGACTTGCCCGCGCCGGTGGGCATCACGGCCATCACATCCCGGCCCTGCAGGATCGCCGCCACGACGCTCTCCTGGCCCGGCCGGAAGCTGTCGTAGCCGAACACCTCCGAGAGCGTCCTTCTCGCCGCCTGCATCGCCGTCATCCGCGCATTCTCCTCCGCATATCGATTCAGTTTATTATAGCCCCGCACGCAAAGCAGCGTCAAGCATAAGCGCGGCTTTTCGTGCGCAGGATAAAACCGTCAGGAGGTGCGCCCATGAATCTCTATCCCAACCTTTACGCGCTGCTGGAATCCAACTCCAACGCCCGCCGGCTCTTTGACCACGCGCCGCCGCAGGTGAGGCGGCAGCTGCTGGTGCGCCAGGGGCAGATTCGCTCCGTCGCCGCGCTGGATGCGGCGATCAACGCGCTGCTGAGCTGACGCGCATACTACAATCCTCCGCGCCATCTTCCGTCCGGCGCAGTCTCTCAGATTCCCCCGATGCACAGAATCCACCGCGACCCTGCGCGGTGGATTCTGTTATGCCCCTTTTCGTGCCGATGGCTCACGGCATGGCCTCCGAGACCAGCCATGCCTTCGCCTGTTCAAAGTCGTCGATGAAGGCAAGCGCAAAGCGCGCTCTGTTTTGCAGCGCATCGCGAAGCATTCTCCGGGTTTTCCAGTCCGTTCCGATAAAGCATACGCGCCTAAACGGCTTTTGCCCGCCGCAAAGCAGCGCGGCGATTTCATCGGCCAGGGCTTGCGTCACACAGGTTTCAGTCAGAACAAATCCGATCTGTGCGGGCCTGGACGGCAGAAGAAAGCTGCGGCTCTCCCTTTGCAGCTTGTCAAGCACCAGCTCCGTATGCGGGCCCATGCCGTCCAGATGCTCAAACCAGATTTCTCCCCCACCATAGGACAGGACAAAGGACGGCTTTTTTGCGCCCGGCAGCGCCTCCGGCCGCGCATTTTCGCCGCCACCCAACCCATTATGATACGCTTTCATCTACTGCATCCTCTGCCCGTTCTTCCAGAAGGCAATCGTCTCCTCCATGTCCTCCCTGCTGGAAAACAGGCCCAAAGCCTCGGCGGTTTTGATGGCAAAATCCACATAGGCGTTGGCCCGGGCCGTGATGACATTTCCAGCGCACACCAGATCCTCGTCCACAGAGTGGGTGGAGCGGATATCCCGGAGCAGACCGGCGTCGTCCAGCACATCGACGCCGGCGCAGATGGCGGCAATGAGGGCCTGTCGATCCCGCAGTGTCCGCAGCAGACGATGAACCTCAGGGCGGTTAATGACGGAAATTGTTCCGCCCGGCACAATCAGACTCCTGATCTGACCGCAGTTCAGCTTCTCAAGGGAAAGATCCGGCTGAACCGTAAAGCCCTCCATGGCGCGCACGGGCTTTCTCTCCAGCGCGCAGAAAACCAGCTCACACCCGGCATAGCGCATAAAGTAGCTCAGGGTCACGATTTCATAAAAGCAGCAGCCGTCGTAGATGAGAAAGACGTCCTTCATCGCAAATTCCCCTCCCCTTGCGTTTTCTGATTGTCATTATACCGCATCATGGCCAAACGGGATAGTTCCATTCTGCGTCTGATTGTGTCCGTTTTATAGACGAGCGAAAACACGTCGGATGGAAAACGGGGTCTGCCGCAGCAGACCCCGCTTGATGGATTATACCTCTTCCGTTTGCTCGTACGTCTCGCTGCGGCGCATGCCCGCCGTCAGCACAGCGCGCATCTGTCCCTGCGCACGCAGCAGCTCAAGGATTTTCCTGCCTTCGTCAAGACGCTGTACGTCGTCGCACTTGTTGAGCACGACGAAGAAATCCCGCTGCGCCACGCCCTTGCGCGAGCCCTGATCCGAAAGCAGCAGCCTGACCATGTCCGCGCCGGTGAGCCGGTGCTCCGGGCCGCAGTCCAGCAGCGCCTGCACGTGCTGCGCGCGCAGGCAGACCTCGCCGACCGGCTGACCCAGCGCGTCAAGGCCCATCACCGCGATCACCGTGTCCGTCTCGGGGAGGATCACCGGCTCGTGCGCGGCGGGCGCCTTGCAGGGCAGGCGGCGCGCGCCGTCCGCCTCGATGAAGAGCGCGTCCGCCTGCGCAAGCAGCTGCGCGAGGAACTCCGGCGCGGGCGCAAC
>JAGBDL010000030.1 GCA_017937505.1 Clostridia bacterium
GCGTGACGGCGGCGCGCATGGGCGGGCACGCGCCTGAGGCGAATCCGCCCGTGATGCTGGCCGGAGAGCCGACCGTCATGGCGATTGACTCCATCGCCGCGGGCGACGGCAGCGATGCGGCGGCAGCCGGCACGCTGATGGCCGACCTGGGCGGAAACGCCATGGTGCGCAGGGCCGAGGCGGACGGCGAGTCGCTCTTTGCCGCGGGCAAGGGCGATATTCCGCTGGTGACGTTAAGCGGCGCGGTCTATCAGATGCTCGAGACGCCCAAGGACATCGGCGGCTCGCTGCTTGGCGGCCAGGTGGGCACCGTGCAGCACCATGACGCGCAGCCGTCGCTGGCCGCGTCCGACGCGCTGAGCGCGGGTCTGTCCAACGTGGCGGCCGAAGGCGCGGCGATCTACGCGATCAGCGGCCTGGCGGAAACGACCGCCGTGGCGGCCGAGGTGGACGGCAGCATGCGCGTGTTCCAGCGCGTGAGCTACGCGGGCAGAGGCCCCGGCGGCCTTGGCCTGGAGGATACGTTCTCCGTACGCGGGCAGGTGAAGCGCCTGGAGCTCTCCGGCGTGGGCGCGCTCACGGGCGATGCGGCCAACGCGGCCATCGACGTGCTGCTGGATCACGCGGTGCTCAAGACCGCCGACGCGACGGCCCGCAGGCAGACGCTGACCGTGACGCTTGACAGCGGGCTGAAGCTGCAGCTGGGCGTCTCCGGCGATACGCTCTGCGGCTGCGGAGGCTGGAGCTGCCCGGAGTTCTTTGAAGCGTTCGAGGCGGCGCTGTGATGCCGTTTCCTTCGCATGTATAAAAGACCGCCCGCTTCTGGCTTGACAGAGGCGGGCGGATAGCGTACAATGTAGGCAGGCAGGTTGAGAGCCTAGCGACGGATAACCTCGCGAAATATGCAAGACTGCCGTGTAGGTGTCAGCTACACGGCGGTCATCTTATTTATCCCGCTTGAGTAATGCTACTACAAGGGTCAAGATCATGAGATTGATCGAAATGATTTCGAAATCGCTCATGTGATCACCCCGCTTCTGTACGCTGTTGCGAGGTGTCCGCCGCAAGCCCTGCCTGCCTACGGCTGGATTATAGCATGGAATGCGGGGGAATGCAAGGTGCAGACAGCTTGCCTGCGTTGCAGCAAAGTGCTACAAGGATTGAATAATAACACGGACAGTCCAAACGGACTGTCCGCTTTCTGCATTTTGGGGGGATTACGCCAGCAGCGTTTTCACATAGGCGATGATCTTCTCGTCCTTGGCGTTGGCGAAGAAGAGCTCACTGAACTTTTCGCCCGCGACTGCGCCGCGAACCAGCTCCGGATCGAGACCCTCCAGACAGGTGACCAGATCCTTGAGCGTGTGCGCGCGCACAGCGTCGAGAATCTTCTTGTTGCGCTGCTCCGGCACCACGCGCTCGCGCGGATAGCCCTGGCCGTGGCCGAAGCCGAAGAGCTTCTCAAAGATGTACGAAAGGTTCAGTTCGCCGCCCCAGCCGAAGCCCTTGGCGAACGGGAGCGCCACTGCGTTGCCGTCGTTGACGTGCGCAAAGGTGTACGCGTCCACCGGGTCCTCCACATGGCCGCAGATGACGCCCGGGAAGCTGTTCATGGCCAGCATGGCGCCTTCGCCCGTGCCGCAGCCGGTGATGACGTAGTCCGCAGCGCCGGAATTCAGCAGGATGGCGCCCAGAATGCCCGCCTGCACATAGGTCAGCTGAGCCTCGTCCTGCGCGGTGTACATGCCGTAATTGTCCACGACGTGCCCCATCGGCTCGACCACCTTCCTGAGGGCGTCGAGGATCAGCGCGTTCTTGGCCGCCTGGCTGTTTTCGTTGATCAGCGCAATACGCATAGAATATGACCTCCTGGCATGAATGATAAAAAAGAATCTGCATGCAGCTGCATACAGATTAAGAGTAGCGCGCGCGGGCGGGAATGTCAAGGGCGAATCAGCCGTGCAGCAGCTTTTCCGGGATGCGCTGCACCGCGCGCAGCACGATGCGGCCCACGAGCATGCAGGCCACGGCCTCGCCCAGCGCCACAAAGAGCATGCACAGCGGCAGCGCGACGACGGGCGCGTAGCAGTAATGCACCACCGCGCCGACGATCACGCCGTTGAAGAGCACCGGCATCGCGCTGGCGAGCAGCACGTTCCTGCGCAGGGCGCGCGTGCACAGCGCCGCCAGCAGCGTGGCCAGCGTGCCGAAGATGATGTCAAAGATCGTGCAGCCGCCCAGGATGTTGGAGAGCAGGCAGCCCACGGCCAGCGCGGGCACGGCCTCCGGCAGGAGCACCGGCAGGATCGTCAGCGCCTCCGAGAAGCGGATCTGCACCTCGCCGTAGCTGATGGGTGCGAGCGGCAGCGTCAGCGCCGCATAGAGCGCGGCGATGATCGCGGCGCGGGTGAGCGCGCCGGTTTTCAGGTTGTTCATGTGTCTTTCCCTTTCCGGGGACGGCCCGCCGGCAATAAAAAAACGGCATGCGGCCGTCGTGAAGAGGCGGTTTTCCCCGTCTCTTCGGCCCATAGTTTTGTTTTAGGACTGGATGGTTTCGAACAGTCCATGCAGTTGTCCGCAAGCGATTATATCAGAAAGCGGATGTTTGCGCAATCCCGTAATTTTGTATTGACGAACGGGCGCGGCGGGTGTACTCTAAACAAAGATACATTCATTCATCTGTATCGATGAAAAGATGAACGGAATTGCTGAAAGGAGGCGGCGCTCATGACGCTGCTGGAATATCGCATTTTCCATACGGTGATCGAGCAGGGCAGCTTTGCCCGCGCGGCGCAGGTGCTCCATCTCACGCCCAGCGCGATCAGCCACGCCGTCAGCTCCATGGAGGAGGCCTGCGGCTTTGCGCTGTTCGTGCGCGGCAAGGGCGGCGTGTCGCTCACGCGCAGCGGAGAGGCGCTCTATCCCGTTATCCGCCAGGTGCTCAACGCCGACGAGGCGCTCTCCCAGACGGTGGACGAGCTCAAGGGCGTGCAGCGCGGCACGGTCAAGATCGGCGCATTCAACAGCGTCTGCATGACGTGGCTGCCGCAGATCGTGACGACGTACAAGCGCCAGTACCCGGGCGTGGAGATCGAGATCTATCAGGGCACCTACGCCGACGTGATCAACTGGATCAGAACCGGCGTGGTGGATCTGGGCTTCCTGTCCACGAAGTGCACCCGCGAGCTGCATGTATATCCGCTCTACCGCGACCGGATGATGTGCGTGGTGCCCAAGGGGCTGCACACGCATACGCCCGGCATCATCACGGTGGAGGAGATGCGCCCGCACACGTTCGTCGTGCAGGACGACTCCACCGACGCGGACATTCAGGCGTTTCTGGCGAAGTACCGCCTGAACGTGCGCGCCAGCTGCCGGGTGGTGGACGATCTGTCCACCATCGCCATGGTCGAGAGCGGCTTTGGCATCTGCATTCTGCCCAGCCTGATCCTCACGCGCGCGCATGGCAACGTGGACGCCTATCCCATCGAGCCGATGGAGTATCGCGAGTTCGGCATCGCCGTGCAGAACCCGCAGATGATGGCGCCGG
Organism: Clostridia bacterium; assembly: GCA_017937505.1. Lineage (GTDB taxonomy): Bacteria > Bacillota > Clostridia > Christensenellales > Aristaeellaceae > Ventricola. The sequence continues at coordinate 3,551 of JAGBDL010000030.1, forward strand.
CCGTGCGGCAGATGGCCGCGCACATCGAGGCGTTCGCCGCGGAAAAGCGCGCGGAGGATCCGCAGACCAACGCGGACTTCGTGGCCGCGCCCTTCTTCTGAGTTGCCTGAGGGACGCTTTGAGCGCGCGAAGCGAAAAAGGGGCTCGGGGGCATTGTCCCCGAGCAGGTTTCAGGGCGGCAGCCCTGACGTTCCTCCCGCTTTACATCATTTCTTTATCCGTGCTATAATAGATCCATTCGGTTTGAGGCAAAGGAGAGAAGATCATGTTTTCCACCCTAGACATGCATATTCTGGAAATTCTGTGCGAGGACGCGCGCGTGACGCCGCGCGAGATTGCGGTGATGACCGGCAGCGACGAAGGCCAGGTACAGGCGGCGCTTTCCAGCCTGCGCGCCGCGGGCGTGCTGGTGGGCTATCAGACGCTGATCAACTGGGAGCGCACCGACCGCGAGTTCGTGCAGGCGGTCATCGAGGTGAACGTCGTGCCCCAGCGCGAGAAGGGCTTTGACGCCATCGCCCAGCGCATCGTGCAGTACGACGAGGTCAAGTCCCTGTACCTGATGAGCGGCGCGTATGACCTGATGGTGCTGTGCGAGGCGCGCACGCTCAAGGAGCTGGCCTCCTTTGTGCACAGCCGCCTGTCCACCATCGAGGGCGTGACCGGCACGAGCACCCACTTCATGCTCAAGACGTACAAGTACGGCGGCATGGTCTTTGACGGCGGCAAGAGCGACAGAAGGCAGGCGGTGATGCCCTGATGGAGTACGAGCGCATCATCAACCGGCGCGTGGCGGACGTGCCGCCCAGCGGCATCCGCAGGTTCTTTGACATCGTGCAGAAGATGCCCGGGGCCATCTCTCTGGGCGTGGGCGAGCCGGATTTCGTCACGCCCTGGTCCATCCGCGACGCGGCCATCCAGTCCATCGAGGACGGCCAGACGCAGTACACCTCCAACTGGGGCCTGCTCAGCCTGCGCGAGAAGATCGCCGCGTACCTGCGCATGCGCTACCGCGTGACTTACTCGCCCAATAACGAGATCCTGGTCACCGTCGGCGCGAGCGAGGGCATCGACTTGGCCATGCGCGCGCTGGTCTGCCCCGGCGACGAGGTGCTCATCCCTGAGCCGAGCTACGTCTCCTACGCGCCGGCGGTCACGTTTGCAGGCGGCACGCCCGTGCCGGTGAAGACCTGCGCTGCGGACTGCTTCGCGCTCACGCCTGCGGCGCTCAGGGCTACCCTGACGGACAGAACCAAGGCGCTTATCCTGCCCTATCCCAACAACCCGACCGGCGGCGTGATGACCATGGCGCAGCTCATGGACATCGCGCAGGTGCTCGAGGAGACGGACGTTATCGCCGTCTCCGACGAGATCTACTCCGAGCTGGTCTACGCCGGGCACGAGCATACGGCGTTCGCCTCCCTGCCGGGCATGCGCGAGCGCACCATCACGCTCAACGGCTTCTCCAAGGCGTTCGCCATGACCGGCTGGCGCGTGGGCTACGCGTGCGCGCCGAAGGAGCTGCTCGCGCCCATGTTCAAGATTCACCAGTATACGATGCTCTGCGCGTCTATCCAGGGCCAGGTCGCGGCGGACAGGGCGCTGGGCCGCGCGTTTGAGACGGGCTTTGAGGATGTGCGCACGATGGTGCGCTCCTACGACCGCCGCCGCAGGCTGATGGTGGAGAGCCTGAACGACATGGGCCTTGCGTGCTTTGAGCCGCGCGGCGCGTTCTACGTCTTCCCCTCGATTGAAAAAACCGGCCTGACCAGCGACGAGTTCTGCACCAGGCTGCTGGAAAAGAAGCAGGTCGCCTGCGTGCCGGGCACGGCCTTCGGCGCCTCCGGCGAGGGGCACATCCGCTGCTCGTACGCCACGAGCCTGGAAAACCTGAACGAGGCGCTGAAGCGCATCCGCGAGTTTGTGAACGAATTGTGACTCGGGCATGAAGCATCCATGGCAATTTCAGCAAATCATTGCGTTTTCTTTGCGCGGCAGGTATAATGAAGGCCATGGTGAAAACGAAAATGGAGGGAATACAACCTATGAACATGAAGAAGCTGCTGGCCCTGCTGCTGGCGCTGATGCTCAGCCTGACCGCCCTGTGCGCGGCGGCGGAGTCCGAGCCGGCGATGGACGGCGCGGATGCCGAAACGGAGACCGTCATCGAGGAGACCGCTGAGGCGACGGAGGATGTCGTGCTGGCGACCGCCTATGACGGCGCAGTGAGCGTCCTGATGTCCGAGGTGAAGGAGGAATTCGACCAGATGCTCGATTCCTACATCGCCTACTACGCGCAGTACGGCTACGAGATGGACAAGTACGACACCGATTTCCAGAGCTCCGTCGCGCAGGAAACCGTGCAGATGAAGCTGAGCCAGCGCGTCGCCGAGCGCCATGCCGAGCAGACCGGCTATGTGCTGACCCCGGAGCTGGATGAAAGCTATCAGGCGCAGGCGACTGCGGCGCTGGCTGAGATGACGGACTACTACAAGCAGTACCTGCTCAGCTACGGCATCTCCGAGGACGAGGTGGGAGCCATCGTGACCGAGGAGCTGGAGGCTGCCGGCTATACCTATGACACCCTGTATGAGAGCGCGAAGCTCAAGGGCGTGCTGGATCACCTGTACGCGCTGGGCATCGAGGGCGTTGAGGTGACCGAGGAGGAGGTTCGTCAGGCGTACGACGCGAAGGTGGAGGAGCAGAAGGCCGCCTACGACGCCGACGTGGACAGCTTCATCAACGCCTATCTCTCCGAAGAGGATATCCTTTACACCCCGGAAAACGTGCGCCTGATGCACTGCATCTTCACCGCGATCGACGAGGAGCAGGCGGAGGCGACGCCGGACGAGGCGACCCTGGCCGAGGCGCAGGACGCCGATCCGCTGAGCCTGTCCGGCCTGGCCCGCGCGAACGCCGTGCTGGCCAAAATCCGTGCGGGCGAGGACTTCACCAGCGTGATGGAGGCCTACAACGAGGACGCCTCCACGGCGGAGCAGATGGCCCTGGGCTATCCGATCGCGGAGAGCAGCGCGATGTACGGCGACGAGTTCAAGGCCGGCGCGATGGCGCTTGAGCACGTCGGCGACGTGAGCGACGTGATCGTGACTGACTACGGCTATTTCATCCTGAAGTACGCGGCGGACATCCCGGCCGGCACGGTGGACTTTGAGACCCGCAAGGAGGCCGAGACGGCGGAGGCGCTCACCAACAAGCAGAACGACGCGTACTCCGCGTACATCAACAACATGCTGGGCGATGCGAACATCGTCGTGAATGACCTGAGCCCGCTGTTCAACGTCTATGTGGGCGAGTCCGTCGAGGCGACCGTCGCGTATGCGGGCGTCGCGCAGGAGACTGATCTGACCGACATGCCCGCGGGCGACAAGGTCGCCACGCTGGCATCCGGCGCGACGCTGGACGTGCTGGGCAGGATTGACGTCGATGGCGAGACCTATGCCTTCGTTGCGGTGCCGGGCACCACGGTCAAGGGCTATGTGAAGGCTGCCGCGATGACGGACATGGCCGAGGCGGATGCGCTGGCGGTCGACAACACCGCGCTGGTGACGGCCTGCCCGGTCGAGGGCAAGAAGCCGACCTTCACCATCGCGATGAACGACGGCTCCGTCATCTACGGCGAGCTCTACCCGGAGCAGACCCCGGAATCCGTGGGCAACTTCATCTCCCTGGCGAACAGCAGCTTCTATGACGGCCTGATCTTCCACCGCGTCATCCCGGGCTTCATGATCC
>JAGBDL010000001.1 GCA_017937505.1 Clostridia bacterium
TCGCCACTTTCTCGTTTCCAGAATCTCCTAATTTTATCAATTATTATTGGAAATATCAGCATTTTTCAGCATTTATAAAAAGATAGATTTCTTTGAATGGGGTTCAAGAGGCCGCGAGTTCGAATCTCGCCACTCCGACCAGTAAAAAGGCTTGATTTTACTAGAAAAATCAAGCCTTTTTCTTTTTGATTTTATAACTTATATTTTGAGCTTGTACATAGTTTGTACATAGTGATAAAAAAGTGGGCGCGCACTATGCGCGCCCACTTTTTTTGTTTTCGATCATTGATATTATCTTTTTGTACTCCTTTGGATAAAGAACCATGATCGCTTCCATGTGTTCATCAAGTATCCGGAGGACATCCTCAATCCTCGAACCGTCGCACGCTGCAAGAAATTCGCTCTTGTGCTCAATCCTCACGTTCTCCGGTTCTGGCGCGGCAGCTCGTGAATATCTGTTTTCCATTTTTTCAGGAACTTCCTGCGTTTTCGCATTTTCTTCCCTCTCCATGTGATCCGCTGCGATATACAGAAGCGCCAGTTTTTCAGCTTGACTGACCGTCGTGCCGTGCCGCTTGATTTCGTCTATCGTATCGCGAATCTCTCTCAGATCGATCACTAGCTGCCGCCCCTTTCATTATGCCTTACGCAGATCATCCATCGCGCGCTGAATGATCCGGCGCTGCTCAGTGTTCGCGCCCTCCATAAGCTCGCCAAACGTGCGCATCATGTGTTCCTTGCCGTCCTCGCGGCTGTAATTGCCGTATCCGCGATTATAGGAGTTACCAGAATCATAGCTGCCCTGAGCCTCCCAGCCGCGATGACCGCCACGGCTGTAGTCCATGCCATCATCCCGGCTATAACGGCCCATGCTGTCGCGCTTGCGTCCGCGTTCGCTGTAGCCCTCATCCTCTTCATCCCGCATTTCGATCTTGAGCAGATTCTTATAGGTGTCGCTCAGCTTATGGAGATTTTCCAGATCACCGGCAGTCATTTTGCCCTTATCCAGAATCTCTTCCATCTCCTTGCACAGCACCATTTTGCCGTTGTTCATAGATTTCTTTTCCATGTTCTTCTCCTTTCTCACGCAACGCGCTCGACGATCAGATTAGCGTTCTGCACGTCCACCGGCTCATCGCCGATGTTACGCACACCGACAGTCACACAGCAGCCGCGCGGCACAGCGACAAGCACAGCAGAGAACACGTTAGAGAACACCTCCGCTGCCGCAGGTGTCTCGATCATCGTAGCGCTCGCCAGCGGTTCGCCATCAACCGAGATCGCCAGAGAAATCGGCGCAACCGTGCCGCCTGCCGGAATCGCTACATTACCGCCAAACGTCACCTTGTACAGAGCGCGGCACTGATTCGCGCATCCGCGCAGCGTCACGATGCCGCTGCCCTCACGATGGATCACGCCACCACTCTTGCTGTACACCGGGGTCTCCGTGAAAAGCACATTCGCGTTCGCTGCAACCGTCTGAAGCAGCACGCCAGTAAATTCAGCCATCAATACACTTCCTTTCAAAAAGGCGGCGGGGATACTTCCCCGCCGCCGTCATTTACATCATCGGCGGGATGCCGACCATTTTCGTGATCTCACGAAAAAGCTGGTTTGTCAGACGCGATTCGCATTTCGTCGCGTTTTATCGCGTTTACGCCGCCACACCAAAGCCGCAGCCGCCGCAATTGCCGCCGAACTGCACCGTACCGCAGCCGTTGACCGGGAAATTCACCGGCGTAGGCGGCTGGACAAGGAAGCTCGGAACCGGGCAGTCGTTGCCAGTTCTGCGGATCAGCTCGGCTACAGCCGCGTCGATCTTGGCGTCGAACAGAGCAGACTGCTCAGAGAGGGCTACCTTGTTCTGCAGCGCCGCAATCTGCGCATCCTTCGCAGAAAGCTTCTCCTGCACCATGAAATCCATCAGGCCGCGATAGTTCGCATTCTGGTTATCGATGATGTCACGCACGCCGCTCTGGAAGGTGTTTCCCAGGTTGCAGAAGTTGGTCGCCATGTTGTAATTCACGCCGTCAATGGCGCGCTGGGTAGCACAGCAGCAATCGCTGATCTGGTGACCGATGCCGTTCAGGCTGTTCTGAACGCCATAGAATCCGTCGCACAGGCCGCGCTCGATGCCGCGGATACCGTTCTGCAGATCGTTGAAGCTGAACGCAGAATTGATGTCCGCGCGGGTTGCCATGCCCTGAAGACCGGCGCCGCCCATGCCGCCGCCAAAGCCACCGAATCCATAGCCGCCATAACCACCAAACAGGAACAGCAGCAGAATCCACCAATCATTGTTGTTGCCGAACAGGCCGCCGTTACCGCCATACGGCTGCACCAGCATCGTAGTGTTATCGCTCAGAGACATTCTTTCATCTCCTTTTTCTTCGTCGTTTGGGAAAATGTGATATGCAAAAGCGCTGTGCACCGCGCCTTGTGCCATGTTTATCGCCCCGACATCATTCGGGACATCTGCTGGGCCGTCTGAGTGAGCTGGTTGTACTGCTGCTGACTCATCTGCCCGGAATTAAGCAGCCGCTGAACCTCCTGCTGTGGATCGCCCTTAAAATTGGCTTTAAACTGCTGGAAAGCGTTCATCATCTGCTGCATCTGTCCCATCGGGCCGGGCATTTGATTACCGCCCATCTGGTCAAACAACGGATTAGGCATCAATCATGTCCTCCTCTCGCAGTCCTCTGCGCACATGCTGCGTCTGTTCCTGCTGTACAGGTGTTGTCATTTGCGCGAGCTTGGCGACAAACGCCTCAAATTCCGCGCGGGTAACGTATTCCACCGATGGCGTTTGAGCCGCCTGAGACGGGCGCTGTGCTCCTGTGCGTTCTTTGTAATCGAAAATACGCAGAGGCATCGGGACCCCGGAAGCATCCGTCGATTTGATGTAAAATACCTCCGCTTCGCTGTCCATAAGGATCAGGCTCTGTCCCGGCGCGACGAGGAAGCTCTTTGCACCAGCCTCGCCCTGCACCCAGATCGGTGCGCCTTGCGTGGGCTGCTGCAGCTGCTGCACGCCGGCCATCTGCTGCGCGTACTGTGCGCGATACATCTGATCCTGCTGCGGCAGATACGTCGGATACGGCTGATAGCCGTACTGATTGGGGTATGCCATCGTTTATTGTTCCTCTCTTTTCCAGTAGTAGATCGGTACTTCTGATCCGCTGTCCCATGTGTCCCACCAGTCTCCATCCTCAACGGCAACCACATGGCCATCTATTGCCAGCACATACAGGCCCTTCGGATGGTCCCTGCAGAAGTCTGCTACCGTGTAGCAGTCCGGGCACTCGTTCGGTATCACATGCCGCGTGAATCCGCATCGCCTGAGATATGCGCCCCATACGTGGTTTGCGCTCGGCATGTCGCCGCGCATATAGCCCTCCAGCGACAGCGCGCAGAACGTCGGTTCCCATTCCTTGCCAGCCGCTTTGCAGCAGGCCCGCACGGCACAGTCGCCCACCCTTGCCCCCTGCGGGTTTTGGTTATACGGGATCCATGCCATCAGCTCGCCCCCTTTCTTTGCTCATATTTTCCAATAAAAAAAGGGCGGCCACGCGCCGCCTATCCGACGCATTGCCGCCACGTATCCGCCACCTTGATTTTGATCCTTTCTCAATCAAGTTGAGCTTTTTTTATCCCTGTTTGTTTGACTTGTTTCCCAAAACAAGAAAAAACCGGGCTTTCGCCCGGTCAAGATGTAATTTGTCATTATGTTGCAAGTTCTTCGCACGCGTGCGAGCTTCTCCTGCTGTGACGTTGCACCCGTGCGATCTTCGCGCGGATCTTTGCGCTGTCCCGCTCAATAGTTCTCTCGGATAGACTGAGCGAGAAACGCGTTTCAATCACGCTCTGTCCCTTCGCCCTTGCCTCGAACACTTCCCGCTCCCTCGGAGTAAAGTTGCACATCGTGATCAGCTCGTCAATCTCCGGCTGTGTGTACCCATCAAACCTTGAACGGTCGCCCATATTATTCCTCCATATCTTCCGCCTGTCCGCCGTCCTTGAGGATCTCCAGCGCCTTTCTGAGGATGCCGGGGATCGGCACGCCCAGCTCTGCAGCATTTTCCAGCACGCTGACGCCCTCGCTTGCGATAAACCACAGGCACGTCGCACCAGTCACCGCATTAAAGGATACACCGGAGCTGTTGGCGATGGCCAGATCAATCAGCACGGCCAGCAGGACCACCATCAGCACAACGCCCTTTTTGACCAAACCCTCAAACGCCGCCCGGGAGGAGAGCTTTCCGCCCTCGGTCTTGTTGCTCACGCCCAGCGCTCCGGTGATCAGTCCTGTGATGTAATCCAGGCTCATCATGCCGATGAGCACCCACATGATCACGGGAATGCCAGTGAAGAAGCTGATGACAGCGCCGGCAGCCGCGGCAATGGCTTTATAAATGTGTTCCATTTTCATTTCTCCCCTTAACTGTTTCATTTTTTCGTTTAACTTGCTTGTTTGAAACAAAACCTCTCCAACAAGCCAATTAATCCAACAATATATGGATTATTTAACTTGCCTGTAAGTTTCACAACGCTCAAACCTTGTTTGAAATTTGCTGATTTGCGGCCGACATTCATGTCGGCACCATTTTCGTGGTGCTCCGAAATGGTCAGTCCACGCTTCCAAACAGCACTCGAAAATCCCCAGACGGCACAAATCTGTTCCCAGCGCTATCCACAATCGTGACCATCTTGCTCATGTCGGCAGTGTTCTCCGGCATTTCTTTTTCCTCGATTCTTTCCAGATACTGCGCACTTGCATATCCGATCACTCCGTTATACTTGATACGCGGCCAATCCCCGGTGCTCATCACCTCGACGATTTCGCCTTTCGGGATCTCGCCGATCTTCTTTCCGCTCAACGGTGCATTTCTCAGCGTGAGCGGGTCCTCTTTCGTTGTTACCCTCGCATAGTACAGCACGTCTTCAACCTCCTTGTCAGGTTCATCTGTTGCGCTGTAATCAACGCCGCGCAGCTTCCCGCCATAATCCCAGCGTCCAAAGTTTTTGTTTTCCACAATGCCTGTCACATTCCCATATTCCGTGCACTCAACGATTCGCAGCGGATTAACAGACGTGACCACCGCAACATGGTAATAGTCAAGCAAATCCCCCGTGTAGTATCTTCCATTTTTCTGATATCGCGCGTTCAGCTTCCCCTGGTCCGCCCTTGTGCGATACAGAATCTGTCCGATAAACAGGCTCTTTGCTTCTGCCTTTTTCAGCTCCATGGTCTGGTATCTGGCGAAGTAGTTCGTGCTATGCAGATCGTACCGATCCTGTCCAAGTTCATACATTGCGCCCATAATCAGGCCGATACAATCGCATGTCCCGTCCTTGCCCACGCCGCCAATTCTATACGTGAGCGGACGCGCGGCGATCCTTTCCACGCTGCCCACAAAATCGGATGTTTTAATCACGATTTATTCCCTCCCATCCCTTCTTTGATGAACGCAGCGAGGGCCAGCGCTAAAACGCTGGCCCCCACCAACCATAGAATTATTCCTTTCATAATCCCTCACACGATGTACTTCTGATGATTTCCCCGCACGTCGTCCTGATTTACCTTCGCATACACCATCGTCGTGTTCACGTTTTCATGGCCCAGCAGCTTCTGAATGTCCGTGATCGGCATCCCGCTGGTCAGCGCCTGCGTGGCCGTCGTATGACGCATCACATGCGGCGAGATCTTCCTGTCGCCCAGGCCGGCGCGCTGCGCGATCCCGCGCATGATCCGCTCCACGTTGCTCTTTGTCATCTTTTCGCCGCCGCGATCGTTGCAGAACAGGAAGATGCTGTCGTGCTTTCGCCTGTGCAGATACGCCTTGATGGCAATCTCCGATTTGGCGTTTAGGTACGATGAGCGGTACTTCTTCCCCTTGCCGAACAGCGTCACCGTGCGCGTGTCCCAGTCAATGTCGCTGAGCTTGATGCCGATCAGCTCGCTCACACGGCACGCAGTCGAATACATCGTTTCCAGCAGCGCCAGCTCCCGGTCATCGCGGCAGCCGCGCCGCAGCATTTCCAGTTCAAGCTGCGTCACCGCCTTGCGCGGCTTTCGCTCGTACTTGATCGGCCGGATCATCTCCACCGGATTGCTCGGAATGTACTTCTCACTGGCCGCCCAGCGCAGGAAGGAGCACACCACGATCCGCACGCTGTCCAGCGATCTGTTGCTGATCCCGCGTGCATCCTGGTACTCGTACAGGAAGAGCCGCACGTCGTTGGCCGTCAGCTCGCCGACCGGCTTGCGCACGCCCAGCATGAAGCAGCGCAGCGTGCGCATGTAGCCGTAGAGCGTCGTGTCGCTTATGCCCTCCATCCGGCGCACCACGATGTACGTCTTGATGAGCTTCTCCAATTCGTCCCGGCCCAGAAGCGCCAGATGCTTCTCTGCCGGCTTGACGTCATAATTGGCCAGCACGCCGTCGATCACCTTGCCGGCGATCTGCAGATCCTGCGTTCCCATCTTCTCGCCGATCGCGGCGAGCAGCTCATTGCGCAGCTGATCCCTCATACAAAAACCCCGCTTTCTTTGGTTGCCAAAGAAGCGGGGACTGTGCTATAATGTCCTCGCTGCTTTGGCGGCGGGGAAACGGTTCTACTGTTTGGCGACGGAGACCGTTTCCCCTTTTTTATTTGGTTGAGGTCATTATATCATGACGACTTTTTGGCCGTCAAGGGGTCAGCGTGCTTACGTCGCATTATTGTCCTTCAATTTTTAGCCATCACTAACTAGCCCTATTCATTGACGAATACTGGTATACTGTCAATGGGAGGTGATTCCAATGCCCGACATTTTCGGTAATCGCCAGCGTAGAGGATCGTCCGGACGCATCCCGGATTCCCGCGCCGACGGCTACGAAAAGTACGTGAACGACCGCTATACCTGCCCACCAGAATTGCATGCCCGTCTTGTTAAGTTCTGCGAGGACGAGGAACGTGCAAAATCTTGGGTGATTCAGAAAGCGCTCGACGCATGGCTCACCAACAAAGGCTATTGAGAGAGCCGGGGATGTTCAGTCCCCGGTTTTCTCTTTGCCGTCCCATTCTTCGCATTGAATCCCTGCGGCTTTAAGCCACTCTGCCACCAAATGACGGTGACAGAAATCCCCAGGTTTCTCATAGCAGACAAGAGCAACAGAATCGGAATGCGTCCAGCCGTGCAGAGCTTGCGCTGTAAACGTTGGGTCAAGGTTTTGCAGTACTTCATCGTGAAAATGCTTGATGTAGTACTCGTTATCTCTCGTTCTTTTCCACTCTTGAAAGAAACCATACTTCGGTGCGAGTTGTTTGCATTCAAAGCCAATATACCAGTCAGGAGATTTTCCTGCGATACTAATGGGCACGATGTTCTTTGGCAAAGATCTTAGCTTCGCAAAATACGTCGTATAGATCATACGCCCCCCAAATAAAACTAGCTATTGATAGCTATTAGTAGCCACTATTGCCCTTTTGCGCTCAAGCGTTCAAAATTAACTGGGTATTATGTTCTGTGAAATACGCAATCGCGTCTTCGGCAGTTGAGAAATTTGTGCATACAAGGAACTGCGTCGTACTCCAATTTTTGATTACGAATGTCAATACATCATTGTCTGTATCAGCCGAACCTTTATTTGCATTGAAGACATTCCACAAAATCAGATTATAATTCGATTTTAGAACGTTGCCCCTTACAATTTTAGGGTCAAAACAATTAAGAACTACCGCACTACCTGCATCGACAGTCCACTCAAGGCTCTTAAGATCAAGGATCGCAGTATCGATTTTTGTTTCACGAGAATCGATAGGCATCATTGTGATCTCGTCCAGTAGCGCTTCATCCGTTGTGCTAACTCCAAATGCATACTGCCATCCTGTACGCCCAATGATTTCCACTTTTCCTGTCTTAATTGGGCTCGCAATATCAAACGCATATCCAGCATACACGCCGTTTTCATCCCACATCTTAAGACTCGGCCAAGATGTCCCGTCCGGCATGTTGACGTCATATGCGCATTCTTGCAGCTCAAATTTCGAGGAAATATAGTTGGAACCGCTCACAAATTCTCCATATTCGTTATAGCTTCCGTTGCTCCACGTCACATGAGACAATGCATCCAGGCTGTAATCGATATCGGTTTCTTCTTCTATACCACTCACGCTAACCGCACACGACGCGCTATACTCACCACAAGTCGCCGTAATCGTTGCAGAACCATTCGCCTTTGCCGCAACCACGCCACCATTGACAGAGGCGATAGACGAATCGCTGCTCGACCATACGATCTCATCGGTCGTATCATCAGGCGTGACCGTTGCCGTAAGCGTCTGCGTACCAGCCGCCGTGAACGTCAGCGTAGTCTGGTCGAGCGTGATGCCCGTGCAAGGCACCTCCACCGCAGGAGTCAGGCTTGCAAACCATTCATCAGCATACGGCAGACGTGCCGCCACATAGGAGCGAATCTGCTGGATGTGATTCGTAGACTGAGACGGAATGCCCGTAAAAGAGCCGCCTCCCGTGGTGCTGGCATAGTCCTCTTTAACGATGTGCGGAGGCACAATTCCGATGAAGCGTTCAAAGCGCGTCATGATGTTTGCATACGACAGGACGGTATCTTTCAACTCTGCCCATCTCGCCTGAATCTGCTCATAGAACAGTTCTTCCAGCCTGATATACAGTAGATTGCCCTGACCGTCCTTGAAGTCTTGGAATTCTGTTCTAGCGTAGGTCGTAGCGACAAAACTGCCGCCGTTCCACCACAGACCCCATGTGCTGTCCATGTCGTACATGCTGGCAATCCACTTCTGACCGTCGTAGGTCATATAAAGCTGATTCTTGCCAAAAGCATCCAGACCGCAGGACACCACACCGAAGATGTAGTAGTCGATCAGGCTATCAAGGTAGAAGTAGTTGCCGATACCAGCCACAAACTCTTCGTCCGTGCTGTTCATGACAAAACTGATGATCTCATTCCAGCGTGTCTTAATCGCTTCCGGGACAGTATCATGCACTTCATCCGACCAGTCAGACCCGTTGATATTGGCCGCAGCACGGAAACAACCGCTGACGTAGTTTTCGCCGCACAGGATGCAATGCGTGTCCAGCGTCTTATCCATGTTCGCCATCCAGCCGTCTTTCGGGATATTGATGGTATAGCGCCCCTGATATACACCGTTTGCATAGACCTGCGCCGGGAAACCGTCAATAGCGCCCTGATTTGGGCTGGCGCGCAGAAGCTCCGGAAGATCAGCATAGTTTGCACGGCTCTTGACAACGTCTCCCCAAAGCTGCGCAGACACGACATTCCGCGCATGCGTCAGGTCGATCCAGTTGGCCTTATAGACGTGCTTTTTCTGAGCTCCCCATCCCTTAAAGTCAACCTTCATCGACTCCGTCAGCGCTTCGTCGATATACATATTGACGGTCTGATTCTTCTTGGGGTAGCTCATGGAGCTGTTTCCCTGCGCTTTCGCCTTAACGTAGCCGCTGACCGTCTTGGTCTTGCTGACGTACTTAAACGGCATGACCGTATCAGTCTTGGTCTGCGGGAGATCGCTGCCGAAGAAAACAATCGGAACGTCATCCTGCGCAGGCTCAACCGCCACGATGCCGCCAACCTCTTCCAGCGCCTTGAGACGGTTATCTTGATGCTCATTAGCCTCATTTAGCTCATTAAGCGCATCGCCCGTCGCCTTGGCATCCGCGGCCTTTCCGCTCTGGGTAAGCGTGTTATCCAGTTCAACGGAAGACCCTCCGCCCTCGGCGTTGCTTCCGTCTTTTCCATCTGCGCCGTTGCGCACCTGATAAGTGCTCTCTGTGCCGTCCGTGTAATAGATCGTATATGTATCAACCGTGCCGGCGCTTCCGTCACCGCTGGTGCGCGCAATATTCAAGATGCCGCGTCCCGCTTCGCCCTTTTCACCCGGAGCACCGGGCTCTCCCGGATCTCCCGTCTTTCCGTCCATCACCTCAAAGCTCTTCGGGCTGTCCGCGCTTGTGATGGTTACGCGATGACCGCCGTCGATGGTCTCCACCGCCACCGTCGGGCTTACGCCGTCTTCACCCGCAGCGCCGTCCTTGCCGTTGTAGACCGTCAGCGTGCTTGTGTATCCATCGGTGTATGTGATGGTGTAAACATCCGTAGAGCCGGGACTTCCGTCGCCGCTTGTGCGCACAACGCTTTCAATGCCCCTGCCATCTTCGCCCGGTTCTCCGTTTTTACCGTTCTTGCCGTCCATCACGTCGACCACTTTCGTGCCGTCGATATCCGTGATTGTCAGCCTGTTGCCACCATCGATTTTTTCAACCTTGATCGTCGGGCTGAATCCATCCGTACCGCTGCCCGTTCCTGTGCCGGTTCCCGTACCTGCGCCGATGTTGCTTCTGGCCTGCCTTTTCTGCGCTTCCGTCAGGTTCTGCGCGCGGCTGTATGTCACAAAACCCAGGTCGCTCGCTTCCCCCTCTGCTGACGGGCTGCTCACCACAGTCGTGTATCCCGTTGCGCTCTTGATGCGCGTTCCGGAGCTGGAATCCTGCAGCACAAGCTCAATTACGCCGCTGCCGGCAGCAAGCACAGCCCTCTCATCAATAATCCAGATGCGCACATAGCCGTCTTCACCCAGCGCCGGATGATACTTGTCGTTGTCCGGCCGTTTGACAAACAGCTCGACCGCAGCGTCCGGGTAATCCGTCAGCCACTCCTCACAGTCAAACTCGATCCGCAGCGCATTGATTTCGCCGACCTTGCCCAGCATAATCGGCCGGTTGATCGTCCGCCCGATGTTGCACGGCGTATAGCGTTTAACATCCATATATTCTCACCCCACTTTTTCATCATTAATATCACGCCGTCTGATAAATGATATTGACCCGCTCGCCGGTTCCCCAGTTCTCCCAACTCGAATTGTACACGCGGATGTACAGATACGATCCGGAGACAAAAGAGTCGCCGATAAAGCAGGTCTTGCCGTAGATCTGTATCATGAAGCACATCTTGCTCGCGTCCGTGGTCGATGCTGGGTTGCTGAAAGCCGATGTCGGAATCTGCAGCGCGTTCTGCGAGTCGCTCCAGGAGGCGTCATACTGCAAATATGCCAGCTTGAGCACCGGCACGGTCACCGCTCCGGTTTCTCCGTTCACGCTGGATACCGGCGCCGTGTAGGTGCTCGGCAGCGCGCCAACCTGCGCAGCTGTCGGCATCCACGTATCAGGTCTTGCGCCCACGCTGCTTGCGTTTAATTCAAAATTCCCGTTGCTGTCTGCATTTTTGCCGTTTATCGTGTAGACGATCGCCTGCGCATCGCTGCCGTTGGTGCCCGGACTGCCATCCTTTCCATCCATGACGTTGAACACCTTCGGTCCGTTTGCATCGGTAATCGTGACCCTGTTTCCTCCATCGATCGCCTCGATGGAGATCGTCGGACTGACGCCGTTCGCTCCGGCCGGACCCTGCTCGCCCGGAAGGCCCTGCGCACCCTGCAGCTGTCCGATGTTCACCCAGTCCTGCACGTCCACGCCCCAGATGTGCACGTCGTACGGCTCCTCCATGCCGATGGCATAAGCGTCGCCCGGTTTTCCCGTCGGATGCGCCGCCTTGAGCAAATCCAGCGTGTCATAATGATCCAGCACCGTGAAGTTTGCCGACTGCGCCGCCTGCCTCGCTTCCTCCGCCGCAGCGTCCGCCCTGGCAATTGCATCATCAACAGCCGCAATCTTGGTCAGCAGCTCGTCCAGCGACGGGATGGTGTGATCAGGATCGACAATCGTATCCGTGGACGTGCGCGTGATCGCGCCGTCACCCCAGAATACCGCGCAGCTCATGCCGCCTACATTCGCTTTGATGATCAATGAAAAGTATCCCGTGATTTTATACGCGCCTTCCGGCAGCGTGAGCACGGCCTTTCCCT
Source organism: Clostridia bacterium (assembly GCA_017937505.1). GTDB lineage: Bacteria > Bacillota > Clostridia > Christensenellales > Aristaeellaceae > Ventricola. The sequence continues at coordinate 11,905 of JAGBDL010000001.1, forward strand.
CTTCGACTGTGCCCTTGATCGGTGGCAGCGTGCTGTCATCCGCGCGGATAAAGTGGCCCGTGACCGTCGCGCCGCTATCCAGCGTAACGACAGAATTTCCCAGCGTCAGGCCGATGACAAACTTGTGCGCCTCTTTGTCGCCTTCAGCAAAAAGCCGATCCAGCCGCGTCAGCGTTACGCCGCGCAGTAGATCGGTTCTTTTTTCAATTCGGTTTCCTTCCATTCGGCCTCCTTACGGGCGCTTGAGCATAACGCGCACCGTTCCCGTCTGGGCATTCCTCTGGATGCTCGTGATTTCCGTATATCCCTCATACGTCTGTTTGACGCCTTCGCGCAGGTTATCGGTCTTCACAATCGTTTCGCATCCTTCAAAATCCGCAGCCACCTTCGACAGCGGCCGCCCGTCCTCGATTTCGATCATCACCTGATTCCCGGCATTGCCCACAGACGTGATAAACTCCACCTCTCTGCTTACGCCGTCTCCCAGATCAAGCATCATGACGCTTTTCATTCTGCTCCGCCTCCTTTTCCTCTCTCAGTGCATGGAACACCTTTCGCACGTCCTTCATGCCGCTGGACTGCGCGTCCATGCTACTCTCCCCGCGCGTCCACACAGTTTCAAACTTCACCAGCGCATTGCCTAGCAGCATGATCATTTCATCTCTGCCCATCCAATCACTCCCAACTCATGTAATAGATCGTCGAAGTCTTTTTGTTCATCGTGACGCCCGTCACAGTTCCGCCTGTTGCGTTTACGGTAAGCGTCGTGTTCGAGTTCAGAAATGCAGCTTTTTTCAGGCTCATCGGGTTTCCTTTGAACGAGAATGTGCTGCACTCAAACCCATTTGCGCTCAACGCGCTGACATACAGCGCGTCCGAAATGCCGCTTTCGAAGTTGGTGAACTTGGTTTCAAGCTGGCTGGCTGTCACATAGCCGTTCAGCTCGATCCTGTCTGCCTTGATCTCCACTTCGCTTTCAAGACCGTCGATGCGCACATAAGCCTCGGAAATCAGCTCGCCTTGAGCCTCAAGGTCAGAAACACTCGCTTTCATCAGGATTTCCGCATTGGCAGCATCCAGCCGGATCAGCGTATCTTTGAGAATGGCGTCCTGCTCGTCCACCTGGGTCTGCGAAGCCTTGAGGTCCAGTGTAGCCTTGACCGCGTCCAGGTCGATTTCGATTTCCGTCGTCTTGTGCGTCAGGCCTTTTGTGGTTTCCACCCATTCTTCGTGACTATCGGCGAGGTTCGTCAGCTGTCTCTCCGTTTGCCGGATATATCCCGCCTGCTTGTTGGTGCTTGTGAGCAGTCCCGCAAGGCGGCTGGATGTGTCCGAAAGCTGATTGGCGAGCGAAATCCGCACCATTTCAGGCTGTCCGACCGCGTCCAGATACGACAGCGCGACGATCCTCTCATTGACCACCATGCCGTAATCCGGCAGCGCAAGGCGCATCATGCGGCCAATCCTGAAATCGTCCAGCTTCTCGTTTGTCTGCGCAACCAGCTCAATGCCGTCAATCTCGACGGAAACCATGGGCTGCTGCCTCTCCTGCAGGTATCGCCGCCCGTATTCGATGGCGGCGTTTTTGTCGATATCCTCGCTCACGCTCAGCGACCGGCTCACGATGCCCCATTTGGGGCTATCCTCCAGCTGCATGTATCCGCCGTCGAACTTCGTGCAGTATAGCCGCGTGCAAAGCTCGCTGTCATCCAGCGTGATCCGCGCTGTCTGTATGTTCCGCCCCAGACGTCCTTCGCAGAATGGGTCCGTTTCTTTTTTCCGGATGTGCGCCACCCATGGGAAGCTGCTCTGGTCAAATTCCAGCATGTATCCAGGAAGCTGTGCCATCACGTCAATCAGCGCCTGCAGCGTGTTGCTGTCCGCAAACGCATAGTCGATCGTTCCGTCTGCTTCTACGTCGCCTAACGTCCACATCGCCGTCCCATTCACGCCCGTGCTCTGGTGCGTGAAGATCATCCCGATCACTTCCCGGAATGTGCCGCTGAAACGTCCCTCTCCCGGGATCAGCGCATCCTCCAGCGTGCAGATGCCGTGTTCGAGCTGAATGCGGCTTACCTCTCCTTCTCCCGCCCGTTCCAACGCTGTCACGCGGAATTTGCCCGCTGTGCCCTTTTCTGTGTAAACCTCGATGAAATCCCTAACCGACACCTGCGAAGCGTCTGAAAGCGAAATAGAGCATGTAGAAAGCGGCGAAATATTCAGCTCGATGTTCTGCATCGTCGGCGTGAGCCTTCCGCGCTCCTTGAGCTGCGCATCCAGCAGACGCGGGAGTCTGGCTGCAATCCTCACAGATACAGCCCCCTCGCCATAAATGCCGCGCTTACGGCATTGTCCGCCGCCACGGAGCACCATGTGTGCGCACCGCATGCCGCCAGCAGGTCGTCGCTGCTCTCGCCCGTCCGTCTGTCCATCCTGGATTCGCCTCCTGCGCGCATGTACAGGTTTGCATGCTCGTCATATCCGATTTCAAGCACCTCGCCCGCCTGCAGCGCAAGGTTTTCAAACGCAAACATCGTCTCGCCCACCGTCAGCGTCAGTCTGTTTACCGGCGCGCCGCTGGTGTTTGTCACATTCACGCTCACCGGCGCTTCGTCCGCAACGCCGCCGATATAGATCGATGCATTTCCGCTCGTTCCGCTCACGCTGGCGCGCTGCGCATATTCATCCTCCCAATACGGCCTCTCATACGCCGTAAAGGTCAGCCGCATCTTCTCCGTCCACTTGAGCGCGGATGTGACCGTCGGCATGCTGTCGCATATCACGCCGAGCCTCTGCCCCGGCCTGTCGTTGGTCGTCAGCCATCCGCCCTTTTTCGCCCATTGCTGAATCTTCTGCAGCACCATCTGCCGCCTTCGCACGCTGGTCTCGTGAATCTCAAATGTGACCGTAACGCTTGCATACTGCATCTGCCGCTTGGTCACCATCACGCCCGGCATCTTGGCCCGTGCGGCCGTGATCGTCTGCATGCGCGGCGCGTTGTATGCGATATCAAGCACGATGATGGACGGATCAATCTCCGACAGCCCATTTTTGTTGAGCCATACGCTGTATCTCGTCATCATGCCGGGTTAAACCTCCTGTTTCGCGCACCTCTGGCGATGTTTCCAGATACCGTCTGCGTCGTGATATCGCCGAGCACGCGCCCGTCAGGCGTGAATACCTCGCGCCTCTGCGCCATTTCCAGGCGCATCAGCCGGATTTCCTCCAGCAGTTCCGCATTGGATGCATTGCCGCCGGCGTCCCTCTGCCTTTCCGCTGCCGCTTCCGCCTTGGTGGATACCTTTTCTCCCTCATGCAGCCGCGCTAGAAATCCGTTGTACGGCACATAGTCGATGCCAACCGCTCGATTGGATGCGCCTGTAATCGCGTCAACCTCCGCGCTGTACTGCTGCATGGCCGCATCAATGGAATCCTGCGAATGGTGGTAATCGTATCTGTATTCCGGGCTGATCACCACTTTGAAGATCGAGGAAATCGTGTTCTTTACGCCGCTCCACCATGCAGTAGCGGAACGCACCATCTCGCTAAGAGAAGGCCATTTCGCCTCTCCCATGTTCCACGACGTTACCCGCTTGACCATCGGTTTGATGTCGTCGTTCCACCAATCCCGGACCGTGAACATCAGATCCACCCATGCCGGCGCGACAAGTTCTCCAAACGTCCACTGCACAACCTTCGTCAGGCTGGGTTTGAACGTGTCGTCCCACCACTTTTTTACATCGTCGGTGTATTCCTCGGCCTTGGGCGCCACCCATTTCCCGAACGACCATTTCAGAATGTTTTTGATCTTTTCATAGGCGCTTGCGCCCTCCTGCCCGTTCCACCAGGTAGTCACGCTCTGCACAACCTCTTCCGTCGACGGCGGCTTAAAGTTGATGATCGCGTTGATCCTGTTGGATACGGCGATGCCCAGCTGCTCCAGTTTGAGCAGCGTTCCTTCGTCCTGAAGGAAGTCCGTCACGCTCTGCACGGCCGGCGTCAGCGTCACCATGATAGGCGTTCCAAATCGCGCCAGCGCCTGTCTCCACACTTCCTTCAGGTTGCCCATGACGTTTGCCCAGTTGTCCGATTCTCGCGCCGCCTGCCCGATAGCGCCGCTCTGCTTGTAGATCTCGTTAGCGATATCCAGCATCAGCATTTGCTTCTGCGCCTCGTTCAGTTTCTGCCATTTCTGACCGTATTTCTCCATCGCGGCGGAATTGCGCTGCGATTCGCTTGTAAACAGGCCGATCGCGTCGCCGGCTTCGGTGTTGCCGCGCAGGAAGGACCTCAGCCTTTCATCCGCATCTTCCAGCGACATGTCGTAATATGCCGCGGCGTCCGCTGCCAGGCGTGTATATGTGTCCATCTGCTCCAGCGCTTCCACGCTGTCAATGCCTGCGCCCTTGAACTGGGAAAACGCCTTTGTGCCCACCGTGCGCAGGCGTGTCGCCAGCACGCCCGTATCCTTGCCGATCTCGTTGAATGTCTTCTTTGCCGCGCCCTGCAGCTCGCCAAACGATGCCGCAAACTGCGCGTTTTCTGCCGATACCTCCGCAGCTGCATCAATCGCGCTCTTGCCAAGGTTCATCGCCGTGCTGGCCGCCTTTTCCACCAGCCTCGCCGTCAGCTGACCAACCGCCACCGCTTTCGCTGTGACCGCATCCGCCATCTTCGCAAACGAACTCCGGCTCTCTCTGATTCCCTTTTCGTATTCGCTGGAATCAAGTCCCAGTCTGGCCACCAGCGTGAATAGATCCATACCCGTCACCTCCCATCAGCCAGGCATGTACCTGGTTTTTTTCCTTTTCGTCGGATGCCTTCATCGCGTCCCCTTGTCCGCTTTCCTCTTCGATCATCTCGTGGAATCTCGGCATCCCGTATTTTCCGTGATACATGGCCTGGTTCATCATCCACATCTGCTCGGCCATGTACACCTGCCATGCTTCCTCTCTGTCGCGTCTGGCCAGATAGGCGCGCAGCGCGTCAACAGGCCGCAGCCTGATTCCCTCGGCAATCGCCGCCAGCAGCGCGCGCTTTCCATAGCGCCGGATTACATAAAAAAACCGATCAGCTCGGCATCTACGCAATCTTTTGCATCGCGGATCGTCTGCATTCCGTTCTGCGCCGCAATCTCCTGCACGCTCTTGCCCGTCAGCACGGAAAGGATATTGTATGTCGCGCCTCTGTGCGTTTTCAGCAGCGCTGGCACGACACGCGCAATGAGGCTCACGCCCTTTTCCAGCGCGGTCATTCCGTCCTCGCGCTCTTTCATGGCAATCGCTCTCAGGGTCTCGTTCAGTTCTTTATCCTTGCCGATCTCCTCCAGCATCGGCGCAATCTCGCACAGCGCGTCCGCCAGCTGTTCCGTGCTCATGTCCTTGAGTTTCATGCTTCATTCCTCCTAAATCCACAAAAAGGGCGGCAAAGCATCCCGCCTTGCCGCCCTCCATTCTGCGTATGTCTTTTATTCGTCCTGCTGCGTCTGTTCATCCTGCGCGCTGGCCTGCTGCGCTTCGTCGTTGCTGAAAATCAGCACCTTGATCGGCGCATATTCGCTGTCGTCCAGGTCCGCCTGATGCGCAACGAATGTAAACGGCATCGTGCCCTCTCCCTTATCGGTGAAGGTGAAGCTCACGCCGGACGTGTTCAGCGCGTTGGAAAGGTCGATCAGCAGCACGCGATCGCCGCCCATGTCGCCCACCCACACCAGAGACGGGATGTACATCTCCTTCGCGAAGGATGTCGGGAAGCGGATCTCCTTGACCGTGTCTGTGGATGTTTCCGCAACCACGCCGCCCAGCGCGATAAACGTCTTCTCTGTGAATTCCAGAAACGTGCCCGTCATCTGCGCCGTGTATCCGTCGTTGATCGTGCTGCCGACGAACTCCATGCGCTTGCCGTCCGCCTCAACGCCGCGCGTCGCCGGCGTCATGGAAAACGTACCGCCTCCGCGCGTCGCACTCAGTACCGTGGTCTGTGCGCCGCGGATCGCTTCAGTGATGGCCGTTCGCAGCGTTTTGGCGTCTGTGGCCTCTGAATAATCAAAACCCATCAGGAAAGCGCCCGCATTGAGCTGGATATGCTCAAAGGTTTCCGGGCGCAGTCCGGTAATCATTGCCATTGTGTATCACTCTCCGTTCATGGCGTATGCGTCCATTTGGAGGTTCAGATAGCACACCTTGATTTCCGGCATCTCGCTGAAAGGGAGATATTGCGCCGGCGGCGTGCCCGGGCGGATGCAAAGAAAGCCGCTCCCCGCGGGAAGCAGCTTTCCTTTGCCGATGGCCTTCAGAACCTCGTTTTTCTTTTTTGCGATTTCCTCGTATCCGTCGTCCCTGTACCATATCCGCGACTGCCCTGTCGCATGCGTGCCGAATTCCGGCTCGACGATGGTATAGGTGATATACGGCGGCTCTGCCGCCTCTTCGCCCTCCGCTTCGCCTGTCGGCACTGCCTCTTCCGGGTATGCAGGAAGTCCGAAGGATGACCAGAACGAATAAAGCGCCTGTTCGGTCGTCATGTCAGCTCCCACCTTTCCGCTTTGACCTGCTCAAAGTCGAATGTGGCAACCGACGGCGGACGGCTGTCCTGGCTATTGGTGGTCACGCGGAATGTCGCGCCGTCCTCCAGCCGCTTGAATACCTCGTGATACTCCAGACCGACTCCTGCGTTTGTCGTTACGGTATAAATCTCCGTAACCCCCTGTTTTTCGGCCACACTGGCCGCCAGGGAGCTGTTTTTGTTGACCGCCGCACGAAAGCCTTCGCCCTGCGTCCACTGCGTCCTAAAGCCGCCCAGACCGTCCGGCACGCGGGTCTTTTTCATCTCCACGCAATCTTTCATGAATTCCTCAATCAGATTGTTCTTGGCCCGAATCGATTCGTTCATAGCCCGCCCACCTTCTTCCACGGGCGAAGCCGCCCGGCGAACGCTGTCTCCCATCGGCTCACCGCTGCACTTGTGCCCGCCTGTGTGGTCGAGCCTCGTGTGTAGCTGTACCCGCCGAAGGATTCGGAGACCTTGTCCGTCTCCGGGTTCTTCTCGCACCACGTTTTAATCTCTTCGGCCAGTTCCACCACGACCCGCGGCACGGCCATCGGATAGACCGTCCCGTCGAATACTTCATCCTGCATGTCCACGCCCGGATGCTGGTGCAGGCCGTCGTTGAATACGCTTCCCTCTACGCGGAAATACTGGTCGCATTTGAGGAAATCGACGTCGAGCGTGCCGGAAACGACCTCAAACGTGCCGCTTCTCGCAGCTCCCGGAATCAGAAACCAGTTATGCAGGCTGTTGAGAATCGCTTCCAGCATCGCTTGTCACCTCACGTCAGTCCGCGGATACGGTCACCACGGCAATGCCGTCGATGTATTCTGCCCACAGCGTCATGCCCATCAGCGCAAACATCTCGCCCACGGCGGTACCGTAGTTGCCCTGCGCATGGAAACCAATCAGGTTGGTTTCGCCCTGCACGCGGTATACCAGACCCAGCTTCGCAAACTCACTGTCGCCCGGATCGATGTAGTACAGGTCGATGTTCTCAACCGGCAGCGCGATCACCTTTCCGCGCGGGATGTCCGGATCGGACAGCAGAATCAGCGTGCTGTAACCCATGAAGTTCTGCACATAGGTCAGGCCGAACTGGGTCTGCACGCTGATTTCCGCATTTCCAAGGTAATCATAGAAGTCCAGCACGTTTGCAAAGCCGACAACATCGGTCACGCTCATGCGCATCGTGTTGAACTTGTTGATGACGTTGCCCTTTGCCATGGCCAGCGCACGCTGCCATGTGCTTTCATTGCTGGTCAGCGTGCCGCTCTTGAGGAATGTGTAAAAGTTGGTCAGTACCTTGTTCTGCAGCTCGACCAGGAAAGAGTTGTCGCTCTTTTCAATCGCCAGCGCCGCGCCGTACTTGTTCACCTCCTCGATGGTCACCGCCTTGGCATACTTCTCCACCTCGATGTCGCCCTTCTTGACGACGGTAAAGGCGGTCTTGCTGTACGGGATCACCGCGCCTTCCGGCACGCTGCCATTAGCCAGCGTGGTCTTTGCCTTTACGCTCACCAGCTGCGTGCCCGGTGTCTTGCGGATCGGGCGCATAATGCCCAGAATCTTGCGCAGCGCGTCCCAGTTGAGGTTGAATCGGTTCACAAAGTCGATCTCACGCGCCTCGATGTCGGTATAGGTGTTCGGCAGATTTTCGCGCGGGGTAGTTGTGGTTTCAGCAGGCATTTTTATCCATCCTTTCAGTCATTAAAAAAGACCCGGATTTTCGCGGATCGCCGTCTGGCGCTCCTGCGTGTCCGTGATCTTCATGATTTCCTCACGAGAGGAATACTTCTTCCCGCCGTTATTGCTCGGCGGCGTGGCAACCGTCGCGCCCTTGGTCGTGGTTGTGGATACAAAATCCGCCCACTCCGTTTTCGCGCTCCTGCCCAGCTCTTCTGCGTCCTCCAGCTTTCCGTCCTTATCCAGCTTCATGCCGGAAAGATCCGTTGCTTTCAGCACGGTGTCTACATACTTGTCGGCGATGCCCGCTTCCTTGAGCACGTCTCGGTATGCAGCTTTGATCTTCGCGGCGGTTTCCTTCGCCGCATAGTCGTTCTTGGTCTTGTCGTGCGCGGCTTTCTCCGCGTCGTACTTGCCCTTCCAGTCCTCGCCGTCGCCCTTCTTCAGCTCGTCCAACTGCTTCTGAACGCCCGGAAGCTTTTCTGCGTCGGCCTTGTATGTTCTTACCTGCTCACGCAGGCCGTCCACGGTCTCCGTGTGCATTTCGATGATGGAGTCAATCTGTTCTTCGCTCAGCCCCATCGCCTTGAGTGCTTTCCTGGTCATAGCCATATATGATCCTCTCCTTTTCTTCGGGGAAGTTCTTCTCCCGGATCATTGAAAATAAAAAACGGCATTTCTTCGCCGCTTTTCCCTATGAAAAAACCGCCGATTCCATAGAATCAGCGGTATCTCGGGCATGTCTGTGCAATTTCCCTGTTCATCCTCGTGCGGATGTCCTCAATCTTTCGCGCCAGAGCCCTCTGGCCCTGTCTCGTCGGCGGCGCGGCCGCGCGCGCTTTCTGGATTTCCTTTCGTGCCCTGCGCCTGATCTTTTCGCGCTTAAACCATTTGATGATGCCCATGCTCATCCTCCTTTCAGTTCCCTTTCCATGATGTTCCTGTATTCGTCCGTGTGGTTCTCAATGGCCGGGCGGATATACGGACGCGGCTTCACATAGGCCCGGCCCACGCCCTTTCCTTTCTCGGCCTCAAATCGTTCCCACTCCGGCGGCGGCACGAAATGCGGGCCTGTGCCCAGTTCCACATACGGGGCATATTTCACATTGTTGCCCAGCTCCATCGCCTCATCGCTTACCCTGTGCGTGATGTGGTCCCGCAGAGTGCCGCCTCTGTATCCCTGTATGCCCGTCGATTCCTCTGTTCCGACCGGGCATAGCTCTTTGGCGTATCCTTCCGCTTTCAGCCCGATTGTTTCAAGCGCCTTTGCCCTTGCCCGGTCCAGCCCGCGCAGACATTCGCCGGAATTGTCGATAAACGTCGCAGACAATGCCCGTCACGCTCCCTTTTTCCATTCCATCCACTCCATAAAGCTCATGCTCCTGATCGGCTTTTGCGGCAATGCATCGCCGTATTCCTGCAGGTTCGGCCTTCGCATGGCGTCCTTGTCCGGGTACCTGAGCAACTTCGCGCGCATCGTGCACCGGCAGTTGTAGACCATGCGCGGATGCGCATCCGGATCGCCTGGATACATGATGCTGTCCGTCACAATCCGCTTTCCGTATCGGTATGTCACCACAAACGGCTTTCCTTCCGGTCTGCTCTTTTTGTCCAACAGCCTGTGGGCCTCGCGCGTATGCCCATCGAAGGTTGCAATCCATTCGCGCTCCATCTCGATGCCCATCTCTTCCGCCCGCCGGTAACTCTCCATGCGGCCAGCATTCTGCGCACCGGTCATGGCCGTGCGCGCGTGGGTCCTCGCCTGGTTGGCGTTCATTGTCGCCACACGCTGCAATCGCTTTGCAATCTCCTCGATGCCCTCGCCCGTGACAATGCCCGCCTCAATCTGCCGGGCAATCGCCTTCATGTTCCAGCGCTCGTCCTCTTCGATGATCACCCGCGACGGCGGCAGCAGATCCGGCTCGTCACGCAGAAGACGCTTGACAGCATCCTCGTCATACAGCCCGAAGCCCATGTTCAGGTCTGCTTCATGCTCGATGTCGAAGCTGGCCCAATTGGCGTTCATGGCAAAAACGCCCGGCGCCGCTTCGTTGATGATGTCCATCGCGATCTGGTTCACGCGCGTGAGCGTCGCCGCCAGATCGGCAAGCTGCGCTTTCCACCTGGTCCTCTGGAACACCTGGCCGCGCAGCCAGTCCCTGTATGTCGCCGCTGTGATTTTCCCATCCTGCAGCTGCTGCTGGAATTTTGCATCGTCCCTTTCGAATCGCTTTGTGAACGCCATGTATTTTCCATACACATCGTCATAAGCATCTTCAAAAAGCTCGATGATTCTTTCCTCCAGCTCCTCGATTTTCTCATCCGTCCACTTCGCGCCCAGATCGTCCATCAGGCGTCACCGCCCTCGCCTTCGTTCTTCTCGTCTTCTCTGGTCTGCGTTCTCGTCTTTCGCCTTGCCTGCTCCTCCACAGCCTCCGCCCTCGCCTCGGCCACCTGTTCCGGCGTGAAGTTCGGGAACAGCTTGAGCAGCAGCTCGTCCGGCAGATCGACGAGGCCCGCTTCCATCACAAGAATCTCGACAAGCTCCTTGCGGTTGCTTACCTTGCCGCGCTTGAATTCCGGCGTATCCTCAATACCCTGCAGTGCAAGCAGCTGCTGCACGGCCTCGATGATCTGATACTCGAAATCGTCGGCCATATCGTCCTGCGTCTGGTAACCGGCCTCAATGTGGTCGTTCGTCGCCGCCGCAGACAGCGTCCTCAGATCCAGCAGCCCGAAATCCTCATACATACCCGCACGGATCTCGGAAAGGAACTTCGTGCGCGCCTCGTGCGGGATCTCCTGCGTGTGCGCCGATACCTTGCCGCCGTCGCCCGTGTCCGCCGTCGCAATGTGCATCAGCTTCAGCCTGTCGCGGAACTTCGCCAGCTCGGCGTCGTTCATGCCGTTATAGTTTTCCAGGATCCAGTACACCTGCGCGCAGTCCTGCAGGTCGTCCGCAAAACCGCTCCGGATCAGGTCGAACGCATCAATCTCGCCGCGCATGCCCACCAGCGTGCTCTGGTGCTGTTCGCTTCCCCACAGCATCACGATCGGCAGGGCCGGATAGTTTTCCTCCGCGATCACCATCGGCTCCGCTTCCGCCGGCGCTTTGGCCGTCGTGCGCTTGTACGGCGCCTTTTTCTCGATTTCCTCCAGCTCTTTGCCCTTTTCCTTGCGCAGCTGCGTATATCCGTCCTCTTCGTACAGCGTGATATTCAGCGGCTTATCCGCCTCTAGCTGCCAATACCTCACGCCCGCGCGCACCTTGCCCGTGTATTCGTCCAGCATCGGCGCGAACTCCGTCACCCTGAACACATGTACCCGGTCCAGGTTCCAGAACATAAAGGAGCGGCCATGGATCAGCGCGCACTTTGCCGCCTGCTTGAGGCGCGTGTCGAACTGCAGACCCAGCTTTTTCTTGGTCTGTTCATCGCTGAATTCCACGCCATTGCCCAGCGAATAATTGCACCGGCGCACGTTGAACGTGTGGAAGAAGTTGCTGGCAATCTTGTTATTGGCCGCCGTGAAGTCCTTGACCGGCCTGCCCTTCACGGTGTAAATCACCCTGGCATATTGGTTGATCGTCACATTGCGCTGCGCGTCGTATTCGTCCGCCGCCCTTGCGGTTGTCACCTCGGCGCTCGCCTCGTGCTCCCGGATCAGCTCCTCGATAAACTCGGCCCGCTCTTTTTCTCTGTCCTTGACCTTTTCAAAATCCTGATATGTCAGCATGTTCCCCACCCCTTTTTGTTTATCCGAACGGCGATGTGTAATCCTCTATCGGCTTCACCAGCCGCTTCGTGCGCACAAAGTATCGCACGGCGTCCATCGCGTGGTCATTGGCCTTCACCGGTCGCTCATCTCCATGCTGGGCCGCTTTGGCATCCCAGACGTATGCGCCGAATTCCTGTATCGTCCGCTTGCATCCGCCCCAGAAGAGCAACCGCTCTGTGTTGAGCATGACGGCCACATCCGCTATGCCGCGCGGAACGTCGTTGTCTGCCGTCTTCACGGTAAACCCGCGCCGCTTCAGCTCCACGATCAGCGCCGTCGCGCTCGGATCCGGTATGACCTGATTCACATCCCGCTTTTCGATCTTCTCTTTTTTCAGCCATTCTTCCATATCGTCTGCGTATTCCTGTACCGTCTTCTGCCGTCTCTCGTCCCTGCCGGAATAGTAATATTCTTTCAGGCATACCCATCTGTCTTTGCGCTTTTCCTTGCGCCAGAGCAGAAACGCCGTCGGGTTCTGCACGCCGAAGTCGCAGGATACGTAATAATCTCCCTCCGTTTCCGGCCTGTTTCTTGCGACATGCTTCTTTTTGTCGAACATGTCGTAAATCAGTCCGTCCGCCGCCGCCCATAGTCCCTTGATGAAGCGAAGGAAGAAAACGCCCGTGTACTGCGCCGCATATCTGGCCAGGACCTCGGCGTCCAGTGTCAGATTGTCCGTCATCAGGAAGTGCAGATAGACCAGCTTTCTCTTCCTGCACTTGAGAATCCATTTTACGTAGAACCAGTGGAACGGACCGCCCGGGTTGCAGTTGAACCAGAACTTCGACCCCGCAACCGAGCAGCGTGCTGTTGCCTGATTGACAAAGCTTTCCGGCATCAGGGCCACTTCGTCAAAGAGCACGCCCGCCAGCGTGATGCCCTGTATCAGATCTTGACTGCTTTCATCCTTGCCTCCGAAGAGGTAAAAATCGTTCGTTTTTCCCCCGCGGCTTATGATCATCATGTTTTCCGCGCGCTTTTCCCGGACTTTGTATCCCCGTGCGCGCAGCTGGCGCACGAGCGTCTTTATCACATTGCGGCGCAGGCTTTCGATGGTCTTGCCGCATATGGCGAAGTTGTATCCGTTAAAGCTCTCCATCGCCCATTCCGCGAAGGAAAATCCCATCGAAACGGTTTTGCCCGATCTGATCGCGCCATCGGCGATGATCCCGTTGTAATCGGCAAATGCGCTGCCGTTTCGCCACCAGGTGAGCACCTGCAGCTGCTTCGCGCTCAGCGGCCCCCATTTGAACTCAGGCGTTTTCGTCCTTGCCATTGCCTTCGTCCTCCGGCAGTATGTCGCTGTCGTCCGTGCCGGCGCATACCTTGGATGCGGCGGCTTCCATCTGCTCTTTCAGGCCATCGTCCGGCAGTTCGCTGTCTTCCCTCGATGTATCGGGCTTTTCGCGCCACTTTTCCGGTTTCCTGTTCTTCATCCAGAAGATCTGCGCCGTCACATTTGCCGGTATATGCACCTCTTCAACTGCCGATTGAAGCTCTTCGGTCACGATCTTTCGGCCCTTCTCGTCGTAATGCTCTTTCTTTATCTTGAATACTTTTTTGACCTCAACCGTATATCCCTGGGTCATGTCAAAGAGCCTGTGTTCCACCTGTCTGTCCGCTACATCGCGCGCGCGTTTTAGGGCTGCCGAAATTGCCGGAAAAGAATCACGCCATACGCGCAGCGTCGAGTACGCCACGCCCATGTTTTTTGCGATCTCCTGATCCGTGCAGCCGTCCATCGCCCATCCCTCGATGCGCGTCAGACTTTCTTTTTCCAGCCAAGGCGCAGATTTACCGCGCGGCTTAGGCGTTTCCTTGCTCTTGGTCTGCGTTTTCCGTTTCCCCGCCGTCTTTGCCACGCGCTCATCTCCTTTTCTCCGCTGTGAACCCACGGTCCCGCCTCTCCGTTTTTGTAAGGTTCCTGCCCGCCGCGTCGTGGAAGGAACACGCGCGGCACCCTCTGATGGTATGAAAAAGGAGCAGTGCCATTTTCGGCCTGCTCCCTTTACATCTGTTTTTCATGGTTTTCCTGAGTATGATTATATCACATGATCGCCGACTGCAAAAGTCTGCAAAAACCTGCAAATTTTCAAAGGCTGTTTTTCCTTTGTGCCGCCTTGTTTTTTCGCTTCCTTTTTGCAAAAATTTCCGCCCTGTAATTCCAGCCCGTCCGCCGGCTGATTCCGGCAAAATCCGACGCGCTCTCCACACTCATACGTCGAAGATAATAATTGCGGCAAAACTCTTTCATCTCGGCCTTCATGCCGGACCGGGCAATGATCTTTTCGCATCCGCGAATCATGGTTTCAAGCGTCCGTTCTTCCCGCGCAAGCTCCTCCAGCAGCGCTTCGCAGTCCCTTCTGCTTCCATCCAGGCCGCACGGTTCCCGGCTCCCGCCCGGCATGCCCGTCAGGTTCGGCGATCGGTACCCGCCGTTCGGCGCGATCTCGTCGCACTTTGCGCGCAGGCTCGCCACCTTGCCCACCTGCACCCGCGCCGCCTCCAGCGCGCAAAGCTCGCTTTCCCGCATCCCCTCAAACCCCTTTCCCGTCATCGTTATACCGCGGATGCTCATCCGTTACCCCCCCTCGCCGCCTGAATCACAATCTCAAGCGCCTGCGCTCTTTCACGGTACACCCGCGCCCATCCTGCGCATTTCCCGTCGCAGTCCAGCGGCCCTTCTGCCAGATCCCCGGCCAGCCGCCGGCAGCGCACGGCCTCTTCCGACGCGATATGAATCGCCTCCTGCAGGGTCGTTTCGCTCATACGTCGCCCTCCTTCCTGTGAAGGCTCCTTTCAGGATCAAAGCCGTCCGGGTATCGCTCCATCAGCTTGCTGATATTGGTCTTGAATACCTCGTCCAACGTCGTTCCCAGCACCTCACACAGCAGCGCCAGATACCAGGCTACGTCTCCCGCCTCTTTGATCAGCTTCTCCCGGTTCATTGGGTGATTGTGGAAGATCTGCTTTTTGATTTCGTCGGCCACTTCGCCCGCCTCGCCGGCAAGGCCAAGGCCTGCATTGGCCAGCTTTCTGCACCTTGGCTTCGCCGTGCGCATCGCCAGTCTTTGATATTCGCTGCCCGTCATCGTGTCGATCTGCCCGTGCTTCTCCCGCTTGATCTTCTCCACCAGGGCCTCCAGCACAAACTGCTTGTCCATCAAAATCAGTTCGTGAATTCCTTCTTCTTTCGCCGCTTTTATGCATGCCTCTACGACGGCACTTTCCTGGATATCCATTACTTTTGCAGCAATTTGCTGTGTAATCGAATTCTTGCTTTCGTCTATGCTCGGCACTCCCAGAAATACATGTGCAAATTTATTGCCCATCGTTGTCCTCCTCCAGCATCTCGTCCATGTTCATCTGTCCATTCAGCTGTCCGGCTGCCGCTTCCGGCTTTTCCTCATCCGGCCAACCGAACACCGTGAAATTGGTCATCCTTTCCAGGTAATCCCGGATGGCGTATCCCTCTTTCTTAGCCATCGGCTTGATGATCGCCGTGGTGATCAGGCCGTCGCCGACGATGATCAGCGGTTCGCCGTCGATGTTCTCGCTGGCGTGATAGCTCGTATAGCCCGCCGTCTTTTCCGCCGCGTCGATATACGCCTGCTCTACGAAGAACATGCCGCCCTCATACATCAGCGGGAGTATGGCCTCGCCGCGATAGCTGATCTCCCATCCCGGATGCAGCTCGATGAGCTGATTTTTATACTCGCACATCGGGCATATGCGGCTATCCTTCATCGGCACGAGTTCGATCGGGATGTCCTCTTCCACGTCCGGCCAGTCAAAGAGCGTCTTGATGCTCTTGAGCGTGATCGGCAGCTCCTCCGCCGGATACGCCGCATTTCGCGTGCCGATCAGTCGCCTCCCCCCTGCGTGTAAATGATACAGCAATACTCTGCCTTGCACAGAGCCTTGATTCTGGTGAATTTCATTCCTGCTCATCCTTTCTTTACCATGTAGCCGAACGGAACTTTTCCGTTCACGATGTTGTGCCAGTGTTTCACAACGTCCTGGTGCGCGTAGTGCTCGGCCATTTCCAGCTCTTTCTTTGCCGCGCTCTTGAGCGCTTCCCATGTACTCGCGCTGATCGTCTTCTGAAAATCTTCTTCGTTTTGCGGATAGAGCATCTTGTCATAGTCGATGATTCTCAGGCCCGCTTTGTTTTGCGTGTATTCCCATTGACGGATGAAGTCCCACATGACAAAGCCCGCCTGAAATCCCGTGATTCCGCCCTGAGCGCCCTTGCTTTCGTTGGCCGCATATCCTGCTGCCAACGCGCACGCAGCGATTGCATGGCACACCGTTCCGTAATCATGCACATAATCGTTCATAACGTGATCGACAAACTTCGGCAGCGTTTCAAGCGTTTGCTTCTTCGCCTGCTCAAACCATTCCTGGTGCAGGTTCATTTCTTCATTGATGGCGGTTTTGCTCATTTTGTTCTCCTTTCATGCCCTTTGCATCGTCCCTTTTCGTCGTAGTTATCGCATCCCTCGGCTGGAATCACTTCCATGCCCTGCGCTTTTGCTTCTTTGAGCGCCTTTCTCACCTGTCCCGCCGTTCTGCATGGCACTCCGTCCACCTTGAAACTCGGCGCCAGCTTCTTGAGCCTGTAATCCGATAGCTTTTCAAGTCCTTCAATGCTCGTTCCGATGTGCAGCATATTCCCGCTCCTTACTCGCTTTCATTCTGTTTCCCCTCTAAAAACAACCAGCATCGACGGGAACGGCGCTCCAGTCTTTGCCCCTTTAAACTTCAATCTCCCCTTGATGAATCTGATCTCTGCTCTCCCGTAAATGTGTTCGTGGAATGCCTTGGTGTCCGTCCTTGCCGGTATCAGCATAACCACCGTAGTATTTTGCTTTCTTCCTTCCTGCGCACATTTTTGAATCCATTTCGGCAATTCCTTCCCATACGGCGGGTTTACCCATACGGTTTCACCCCCCCAATTCTTAGAGAGTCCGTCCTCTTTTTCCGTGTAGTGCCTTTTGCATTTTGCGTTTTCGTGAGAGCTTGCTGCATCCAGCGTAAACCTGAATTCTTTGTTTACCCTTTCAAACAGGTCGTCTGGTGTTTCCCAATCCATCCTGTTTGAAGAAAATAGCGCTTTGTTCATCTCTCTCCCTCCAGCAAATCAAACATACTCTCCTGCCCATCGATCTGCCCGTCTGCTCTGTTTTCCCACGGAACTCCGATGTAGTCCAGTACCTTTCCTATACCCATTTCATACATCCAGAATCTCCACTCTTTCGGATTTCTTTCGCGCAGCTGGTCGAATCGATGCGGCCTCTTCTCCATGTGAATTCCGAAGCAGCACAGAGAACATCCGGTTCTCTGCGCCCCCGTTGTTTTCAGCTTCCCTTCCCTGTCCTCCACGATCTCTCCGTAGATCTCCGGTATAATCGAATCAATATGCGTTTCGGAAAACTCCTGCCAATGTTCGTGATACCATTGATCCATCTCAAGTGCAAGCCGCAGCAGGTCTTCCCGCATGAAGATCGCAAATGGCGCGCTTCTCTTCGTCCCCGGACTGATGTAGTTGCATCCGTGGATCATCAGCGCTTTTTGACGTCTCCCCCCCCTCAGAGGCCATAAGCCCCATATACGGGAATCGTCCGCTCTCCTTGGCGTAATCGTTGCACGGCTTTTCCTTGAGGTAATAACAGCATCTGTCGCTGACCTTGAACGGCGCCGCCTGATATCCAAGCGCTGCGCCCTCTGCATCTGCTCCGCCGAATTTTTCCAGCCATTTCTGGCTGAGTTTCATTCTGCTGTTTTTCTGAAACCCTCCGTATTCGCCCGTCTCGCCCGTGATGATTGCATGTCGAACCGTCGCGTTATCCTCACTCGGCCTCTGGAGCAGCGATATCTTCCCGGCGATCTCTTTGGACAGGATCGGATATCCAAACTCCCGGATGACCTCGATCTTTGTCCACGGTTTTCCGTCCGGCTTTTTCGCCGCCGGCAAGCTCTTGATGCCGAGCGCCTTGTGCACCTTCTGGATGCTCTTATCCTCCAGTGATGAAACAGAAATGCCCGGCACGTCGATGCCGATCGAGCGCAGGAACACATACAGCGTGATGCTGTCCAGTCCGCCGACGGCAACATAGGCGTCTCCGTTAATCTCTGGATGCTCATAGAACTCCCGCGCCCTCACGCGCGCATAGTTCTTTTTGAATGCGTAGTCTTGCTTCTGCTTGACGCGAAAGTGATCGATCACCACTTCTATCGGAGTTCCTCCGTTCGCCGCTTCCGCGATCTGTTTTGCTGTTTTCATGTTTTCTCCTTACACCTCCCTGCCCATTGCTCGGCCATAGCCCTTGCGATGCCAGGGAATGTCTTGCTCCTTACTCGCTGTGCCCCCCCCGCGTCTGCTCATGCCGGATTTTTCAGGGTTTCCTTTGTTCCTGCTCGTCCCGCATGATACGTACGGCCTATGATCAGCAACGATTTCCGTCGCCATCAGAGGCGGAATCCCTTTAAGCCACAAATACGTCAATTTGCTCCATGGCTCTCCGAATTCGTAAGGCTGTATTCTCTGTGATTCTTTCGGCAGCTCAACAACATTCAGCGGTCTCGGGTTCTCAATCGCAATTCTTGGGCAGTCTGCATTCCAGAATTTCAAGAAAAACTCTCGTGCCCTCATCGCCTTTTCAAGCCTCTGTTCGTCGATCTTCCCCTTCTTCGGATACATTCTGCATGCTCCTGCGTTGCTCAGATACGTGCACGGCGGATGCGCGATAATCATGTCCCACTTGATCTTGAGCAGTTCCAGCGCATCCGCCTGGATGTGCCATTCTGGATGCCCTCCGCTGCACGGCTGTATGTCGCAGGAATAGGCCTCATGTCCCAGGCTGCACATTTCGATCGTTACCGCCTGCGATTCCTCGCATGCTACCAGAATCCTCAATCTCTTCCTCCTCCAGCAGTTTCTTGATCTCGTGCGCCCTCCATCCCAGGCCGCTTCGCAGCTTGTTTCGCTCGTGCGCGCTCATGGCCCGCCCTTCTTCGCTGTCAAGCTTCACCCGGATCTTCACCATGTCCCGCATCATCTTGTCTATGCGCTCCTGCGCCGGCTTTCTTTTCCTTCCCTTTTGCGCCTCTTTCTTCCCTTTCGGGTTTTCCTCTTCCCATCGGCAGGTATGCGTCCACGAGCAAAAGTGCAGCTCTTTGTTATTCTTATACCGGGTGTATTCCTGCTCTCCGATGCGCCTGTAATACTTCTCTCCGCAATATGCGCACGTTTTCTCGCGCAGGCCAAACATCTTTTTTCTGTCTGCCTTCGCCGCATGTGCGCCTGCCGGCATGACAAGCGGCCTATCCGGGATCATGTCGTAAAACGACATTCGTCACCACTCCTCAGCTTCAGGCGGCCGCGCATGTATGCCTCCAGCACGGCAATGGCCTGTCGCGCACCGTCGCACCGGCTCACGCAATACCCGTTTTTATCCAGCCCCTCGATCCATTCCCGCTGATCCTTGCTGAGCTTGCCGCCTTCCTGTCTTTTCATCTCGATATACAGGCCATGGTATCCGCCCTTCGGCACGGGCAAGCACAGATCCGGCACGCCGGCCTTTACGCCCATTGCCTTGAACCGGGCAGCTTCGGTCCTCCGTCGCTTGCCTCCGTTCGGGATGTGATACAGCCATTGCAGGTCCGGCCATCGTCCCATTTGCATCTCCGCCCACTTAACGACCTGTATCTGTTCCTCGTCCTCGGACGGCACACCGAAGACGTCAGAAGCCTTCATAAATTGTTTTGACATACTCTTCATCCTTCATCAGCAGCACGCCGCAATGCGGGCATCTCGGTGTTTCGATATATACCCTCTGTCCGGCTGCAAGTTGCAGGCTCATGCACTCCCTGCCGCACACGGAGCAGCGGTGTTCATCCCAGCAGAACCGTTCCTCCTCTTCCGCTATCTCCTGCATCGCGGCCACCACATCGCTCATCGGCAGCTCAATCGTTCCCTTGTCCCCGTCGATCGTTGCGCTCGTCAGCGGGATCTTGATTGTGATCATTCCCGTTCCACCTTCCCCGTGCAGAATACTCTTTCTCTCGTGTTCAACATTGGACACAGGATCGCGTCCCCGTTTTCCGCTTTGATGTATATACATTCCCATTTTCCCTTTTCGTTTTGCTTGCTGAATCCATCAATCCACACCGCATATCCCCTGCCGCCATGTAATACTTTCATAATCGGCAAGAGTAGTCTTGTGTTCACGAAGATTTCCTGTCCTACGATCTTCGAGACCTTGTGCCTTCTTCCGTCTTTCCCCTTGACCTTCTTCATCCACGAAACGCTCGGCAGCGTAATCTCTTTTCTCTCCATCTTTGACGCTTTTTCCATGATCTCCATCATGCTGTTCATGCGGGCGTTTTCTCCTTCGTTGACGCTCGGAGTTCCTCTCATCCGTATGCAATACGTTCCGTCCCCGAAAATCCAGTTTCCTTGTCCATCGGACTGAGATACAAAATCTGCTTCTCTAAACCAGTTATATTCTTCGAGTTCGACAAGGTGTTTGTTTCTCATCATTCTTTCTCCTTTTCCCCGGCGGCTTGTCATCCTTCCTGCGCAGCTCTGCGCAGATATACACGCCCGTCGTCCACCTGGACCGTCGGGCTGTGATCTCCAGCAGCTGGCAGTTTGGATAGAGCTTTTCAAATATCTCCTTTGCCCGGTCGAAGTTCTCCACGGTCTCCGCGATCCTGCCGGCCTTTCGCACCGATATCTTCTTGTCCGCCGTGGTCGCCCTCTCGTCCGGGTCTGTCAGGTTCTTGGAACAATTCCATCTTCGGCGCATCGCCCGCTTCTGTGGATTCTTCCCGTCCGCCTCCATGGTTCGCCCCTTCTTGTTTCGCAGCAGGTAGAGCGCGAAGCCCGTCAGATGCCTCCCGTTCGGC
The DNA here is from genome assembly GCA_017937505.1 of Clostridia bacterium. Classification (GTDB taxonomy): domain Bacteria; phylum Bacillota; class Clostridia; order Christensenellales; family Aristaeellaceae; genus Ventricola. Next base: position 32,827 of record JAGBDL010000001.1, read on the forward strand.
TGTGCCGATCGTGCATTGCAGAATCCCCCGTGCTTCTTCGTCCACTTCTCCTCTGCCTCTTCCCGCGATATCCCGCCCGACATGATGACGTGATGGTGATACCGCGTCCCGTACTTCCTGCTGCTCGTCTCCTCGATCACATACATATACTTCAGCGGCGGCAATCCCCGCTTCTCTCGAAGCCTTGTCACCCTGCGCAGATAGTTCTGTATGTCCCGCATGGCCTGCACCTCATCCCCCGGCCCTGCCTCCTTCGGGTATTCCAGCGTCAGGATCAGGTCTCCCTTCCCGAAGTTCTCATTGATCAGCCGCGTGAGGCGCTTCTGCGCGTTCTTCTCGTTCAGCTTCTCCTGGGCACGCCTGTGCCTCTCCATCTTCGCCTCTTTCTTGGCAGCCTGGGCCGTCTTCGCATCCCAGATCGGGAAGCACTCCACATACACCATCGGTCCGGCTGTCACCGTCCGCGTTCTCTGGTGCAGCGTGCCGGAGGCCCATCCCTCGGACAGGCGTCCCTCTGCGCTTGTATCGAAGAGCACCAGGCAATCCGCCGCGCTCCTGTCTCTCATCTTTCCCTCCTGGAATCTTTTGGGCGATTTGTTAGGACTTCCATTCAAGCCGTTCCAGCGGGTATCCCGCCCGCTGGTTTTCCCGGCTTATGTTGTGGATTTTTGGATATCTTTCTTTTCCGCCTCAAGGCGCAGCGCTTCCCATCTGGTGCACGCCCCGCCCCTGATGCATCCCGCACAGGCGGCCGGCGCTTGTGCTCCGATCTGCGTTCTGTGCAGGCATGTCGCGCAGCTTCTCGCCTTCCCGCAGTCATGCATCAGCGGCACGCTCCCGTTCTGGCTCTCGCTGCGATGTATCTCGCTTTCCTGCGCTTCACGTCATAGCGCCGCGCCTGAGCCGATGCGCGGCGAACGGCTTCGCGCTCCATTTCCTCACGCATCATGCGGCGCGCCGCCGCAATGAAATAGAAGGAAAGCCCTACGATCGGCAGACCAAAGCCGCCCAGTACCAAGATTTCAGTCATCGTCATCTTCTTCATTCTCCCTTTTGTCGGCTTGCCTGTAATGGATGGTCATCGTCCGCCGCCATGCACCCGGATCCCATACGCTGATGTTTCCATTCTTCTCGCAGATACACACGACCTCACCGGGCCGCTCATTGATCTTGTTTTGCATCTTCTCGCCCCTCAAGCAGGGCAATCAGTCGGTCCGCGATCTCCCGCAATTCGTGCAGCGCATCCAGCATTGCGCCTTTATAGCCCAGCTCCGTTTCGAACAGGCGCAGGCTCCGGCCCGGGACGCGCTTCGCTTCGATGTTCAGCGATTTGCGATAGCCGATATAGCTGACCAGAAGATTCCGCCCCTCAAGCCGCGCATACAGGCCATTGTTCCGCTCCACATCCACGCGCAGGGTCTTCGGTTCGTCCCCCCCAAGAAGGTCGACCGGCGCCCACGGGCTTCCGCCGCGAAATGTCCTGTCCGCCTTGCGCTGCTGGCGCTGCGTTGTCGGCCCTTCGTACGGCGTGAAGCTCTGCAGCGACCGGCGCGCCTTGTTGGATACGCCCTTGCCTGTCCTCTCCTTGTGCTCGAGCATCGTGATCGCGCCCATCATGCCGCCGATGCTCTTATATCCGCACATCTCGGCGATTTCGCTCTTCTGCATTTCGCCCTTGATAATCAAAGAGCGCTCTTGTGCTGCGCGCTCATCGGATTTGGTCATAGGCATCCTCCTTAAAATCCCATTCGGGTCTGCGCCGGCACGCTCTGCTCGACCGGCCATTCGTTCCATGCGGCAACGGAGCGGAACACAGAGGCGAAATCGTCCCTCGTCATCTGCAGCGCGTCCTTGAGCATCGCATAGTGTTCCTCGCGCAGGGCGACGTACTGCGCCCACTCCTTATAGGTCCATCCGCGCGTCGCCTCTTCGACTGCGCGAACCTCTTCAGGCGTCATCATTCAGGTTTCCTCTATCCTGTCCGGCGCTTCGGGCCACAGCAGAAGCCCCAGCAGCGCCGCCATCATCGCCGCGCATCCAGCCGCGATGGCTATGCACGCGGCGTTCTCTCCTGGGCATGCGCTCCACAGCATTTTAAGCGTCTGCATCATGCGCTCGCTCCTTCCACCCATGCGATGAAGGGAAGGCGCGGGATCAGGGTTCTGCCGCCGATGCGCGATACCCTGAAGCCCAGCATGCGAGGATCCGCCTCAGCCTGGAGCCGGATGCTCTGTGCATCGACGCCGAGCACCGGAGCGGCCTCGGCGGGCGTAATCATCAGGTCATCCTTCGCCTTGATCGCCTCGAGGGCTGCCATCGCTTTGCTCATGATCATCGCTCCATTTCCGGATGTTCTCGTCGTTCTTCTTCTCCACTTCGCGCATCATGTTGAGCTTGTCTCTCGTCCGCTCTTCCTCCAGCGCTTCGATCATCTGCACAGTTTCCGGTGCAGGCTCCGGAAAAGCGCTCTTGTTGATTGGTTCCATGGTGTTTCCTCCTTCTGTTTTTTGAATATGGAGCCGCCGATGGGGTTCGAACCCATAACCTGCCGCTTACAAGGCGGCTGCTCTGCCATTTGAGCTACGGAGGCGTGTCGGGCGATATTCCCGCGTCCGGGTAATACGACCGCGCCGCCCGAAACGCGGAAGTCAGGACTTTCACCTGATCTCGGATGAATCCGGGCACGCTGGATCCGTTTACCATTGCCCAGATGGAGCGGGCGACGGGTATCGAACCCGCGTCCCCGGCTTGGAAGGCCGGTGCTCTGCCATTGAGCTACACCCACATACTGCAGACCGGCGAATCGCTGTGTTTACACGCGGCACAGCGGATATATATGTCCTTGATTTATTCGGTTGTGTGCCGGTCTGCATGTCCCGCGGCTGGCCAGAAAAATGGCGTCCCTATGCCTAGCGACGACCGCCGCGGGTGCATGAATATGAAATTGTGGGATTCCTTCTGTCCGGCGTCTGCCTCCTTTCGTTCCTGCCGGATGGAACAATAGCGAACTAAATAACCTTTTGCCCGTCTTTCTGGACCGTCAGATTGAATTTGCCTGCCGGTCTTTCCCGGCTGTCATTATCCACTTTTCGCACGGCTACTCGTGCTGGCGGCAGGCCACGGATTCGAACCGTGAACGTATGGCGCAAGGTGCTTCGCGTTAACAAGATCTATATGATGATTGATAAAGAGAGGTTGGCTTCTTAGATTCCCATGAAGAAAGCCGCCATCGTGCTCCTCCAGCGCCTGCCATGAAATGCCGGTCTTTCCCGGCTGTCATGCGTTTACTCCGGCGACGGAATGCAAGACCGTCGATTAAACGCGTAGCCCAATACACCGCCGGAATTCCTAATGTCGTTTCGCCCGGATTAACTCCGGTTGGGCCGTGGTGCGGAAGGCAGGTCTCGAACCCGCAATAGATCTTTTCGCCCGCTTGGAATGTATGGTTCCCGCGCAGCTTCTCGCGCTTCAATCTCGCTTTCCCTCTTAAGCTACTCCCGCATATAGGAGATCCTCTGGATGAGCGCCGCGGTTGTTGGCACATCCCGCATTGATAATCGCAAGAGGGTTCTCCTTTCTTGTTTTATGGATTGTCGGCGCCCATCCGCAGGGCCTCGCGTGCCTTCCTGCCGCGTTCCGACCGGATCGGCCGTCCCGGCTTGAGCAGCTCCTTTACGCTGTCCGTGATCACTTTGCCCAGCGCGTTCTGCTCCAGGCGGCCGTCGCTGAGCATCGCATACACCGTCGCGCGTGTCACGCCCAGCGCTTCCGCCGCCCGGGTCTTGTCCATCATCAGAGGGTACTTTCTGAGCAGGTTGTCTGTTGCCCCCCCTTCCCCGATGAAATAGGCATTCTGCTCACGCTGCGCCGCCTTTTTCTCCAGCGCCGCGATCTTTGCTTCCAGCGCCGCGATTCTTGCGACGAGCTCCTTGTACATCTCATCCACAGGCCGCCGCCTCCTTCTCGATCGCGCCGACGATCTGCGCATATGCTTCGCGGATATCATCGGCGATTGTCCCGGTTTCGATGGTGCTGCGCAGCTTATTGGCAAAGCCCTTCAGCTCTTCGATGCCCCGGAATGAGCCGATGCACACGCTGGGCAGGCGGCTGTCCGCAGGCTGCATGCAGACGTTATAGTCGTCCGCGTTGATATAGTGCTCTTTCTTGATGAACCAGCGGTTCTTCTCACTTGTCATTCGCTCATCTCTCCTTCCCGGTTCGCCGCGATCTCTTCCAGCAGCTTGGTGCGCAGGGTGATCAGCTCGCGCAGCTTCGGGCCGCGCTTGGTGGGCATCAGGTGAGATACCGCTTCTTCCAGATAGCCCAGCTCGCGCTCGGTTACATTGATCTGGATCATGGATTCTCTCTCCTTTCACAGCATCTCGCTGATCGCATAAGATGCCGCTCCCAGCAGAATCCCCTCCCCGGCAAGCCCCAGCGGTGTTCTCCATGTGATCTCGCCCGCCAATACCATCAGCACGCCGACGGCGGTCAGGATGAAGCAGGTGACTGCAGCAACGAAGAAGAGGATCGATGCCGCAACTCCGATCCCACGAAGGAAATTCTTGATGAAGTATTTCATATCAAGATTCCTCCGTTTCCCCAGTCATTCCGGCGTAGCATCCCATGCCAAACGTGTATCCCACGCTCATGCGAAGGTGCGCGGCTGCTGTCGCAACCTTGGCGGCTGCGGCGGCAAGGCCCTCAATATCCTCGTCGCCGTTATCCGTGTCGATCTTGGCGGCGATGTGATGCGCAATCGCCTCCATATCCTCCAGAATATTGGCGCACGCAATCTCGGCCTTCTCGCGGCGGGCGGTCTCCTCTTCGATCTTCTGGAGATGCTCTTCGCGCTTCTTGGTATCACTTTCCATATCAACAACTCCTTTCAAAAGGTCCTTTGGGTTCATGTGCTTCCTCCTTATCACGCCGGCTGCGCAGCCGCTTCGGCGTTCCTGTCCATCTTGCCGAGCTGATAGCCCAGCTGCATGCCGCGGGCAACAGCCGTCATCAGCTCGGTTTCCTCCTCGTCCTGCTGCTTCACAATCTCGCACGCCCGAAGCAGCTTCTCGATTCTGGATTCGGCCATCTTGACCACTCCTTTCATATTGTTCATTCGGATCTTCCTGTGACGATCTGCCGTTCTGTTGACGTATTTATCAACTTTCGCTATAATGGATTTGTCCTGTTCAGGGCTGAAAGGAGGTATCTGCTTTATGAAAGCAATACTGAAACTGCCCTGTGCCCGTGGAAGAAATCGCTGATGCAGGACCGTTTATAGCGTGCGGTTCCATCCCCGCAAAGTGATGCGCGTCCCCAAGAATCGGCCGCTCTATGTCCGTCCGGCATGCGGTTCAGTTTAAGGAACTTGACTGAAACAGCGGTTTGTACTGTGCTAGAAGTATTTAGCCGTTGCTCCGCTGGCCGTGTTTCGGTGCAGGGTCGTTCGGGCAAGTGATGGTAAAGCGCCTGATGCGATAGAGCCGCATCGGGCGTTTTATTGCATCCCTGTCACTTTTCCGTCAGCAGATCGTCACAGGAACATCCAAGCGCTTCCGCGATGGCCGGAATGTATCTCGCGTGCAGCGTCGCCTTCCCGGACATGATCCGCGAAAACGTTGCCTTGTCCTTCCCGATGGCTTCGGCCATTTTCTTGTGCGTCACGCCCATGATCGCCGCCATCTGACTGATGTTGCAGCGGATGCTCTCGTCCGTCGTTTTCACGCTTCTCACCTCGCTCGCTTAAGCCAATTCTTAGGATGCCTAAAGTATAATATAGGCAACTTAAATTGTCAATACATTTTTTCTAAAAATTTTAGGTTGCCTAAAACGCATATCCGTGATATAATCTGCATATAAAACAAGGAGGTACAGCCCGAATGAGTATTGGAAACAGAATCCATGAGCTTCGCAAGGATCTTGGATATACTCAGATTGAATTTGGCAAGATGGTTAGATGTTCCGGCGCTACTATCTCCACTTCTGAATCTGGAAAAACTACGCCCGACAACCAGACCTTGCAGCTTATCGCCGACAAGTGCGGCGTCCGTTATGAATGGTTGGTTAATGGTGAACTCCCCAAATATCCGCCCGAGGCAAAGAACGATCTCGCCATCGTCACCCGCGCGCTCGAAGGGCAGAGCGAAGCAAAGAAGCTGCTCATCCGTATCATCGCGGAAATGCCCGACGATCTCGCTGATGCGATCATCGCTTACATGGACGGAAGGCAAAAAAAATGACCGCCTTTCGGCGGTCTTTTGCGTTTATGCCTCTTTTTTCTCGTCCTGTATCTCTTTGAGGGTTTCTGCGTAGAACAGAACCTTGAGAACATATTTCGGAGAAAGCTCCTTGAGCACTTCATTGATCTTTTCAATATTCGTCATATCCGTATCCCTCCAGCAGCTATTTCACTTCAGTTCTTTGAGCGCATATTCCAGCATCCGCTTGATGCTGTCCATCCGCATGCGGTGCATGAGCTTATTGATAAAGTCGATGTATTCCATCTTTCCTTCGTCGTCTTCTGTCGGTGTGTTCTGCGCGGCGGTCATCGGGGCGGGCCGCGCGCTGTGCTGCTGGATGTTCGGTCTCCTGGTGTTGGTCATGCACTCGCTCCCTCGCTTTCGCTTTTTGTGATTCCATTATCCAATCAGAAACCGGTTCAGTCAACGATGGGCTGACTTCGGGATTTTGCCCGAATTTTCTGAACCGTTCGAATTTTCCCCGAATCCATATTGAAGGAGGTCCTGCCGTGTACGGATCTGCCATCGCTACCCACATCAACCAGAATATGGCCGCGCGAAACCTCAGCGCGAAGTATGTCTCCTCTGAATCCAAGGTGCCAGAGTCCACTCTGTCCAATTATCGGACGGGCAAGGTAGAAAAGCCAAACGAGGATCAGGTTCTGCGCATCTTCGCCGTCTGGGGCGACGGCCCGGAGGTGCTCTACAATATCCGCAAGCAGGTCGATGAGACAGCCGCGGCGGAAGCGCTCCTCAAGGCCAGGGCCAAGGACGCTGAGCTGATCGACCAGATTGCCGATGTCATCAAGGCCGGTTCCATGGCGCTGCTCGATCAGCAGGCCGAGCGCATGGGCGCTCAGCAGAGCGAGATCCTCCAGCATGCCGACAAGCGCATAGCAGAAGAGCGCCAGCGCGCAGCGGAACTCAACGCGAAGGTGCTTCGCCAATGCAATGAAGAGGTCGACCGCGTGAAAGAAATCTGTGCCCGCGAAATCGCCATGACCAAAGAATTCTGCGATCGTCGCGTGCGCATGACCGAGCAGCACTATGAGGCACGCCTCGCCGACGCCCGGGAGCATCTCGCACAGATGATGGAATCTGAAGGGAAGCACAGCGGCGAGCTGCGCGAGCGCTACGGCTCGTCGCGCGAATACCTCAAGTCCAGCGTACGCAACCTCTCCGCTTCCTGTATCCTGCTCGCGCTGACCAGCATATTCTTCGGCTCATACGCCATCTTCGCCTATACCACGTTTGACATGAAGGATCCGACGCGCGGCCTGCATACAGAAAGCTATTCCATTGGGCCTGTCGTTCTCGCTCTGACCGTTATCCTGGTTGTGATTGCCGGTTCTCGGCTGTTGATTATGTTCCTGAACAGGCCAAAGAAAAAAGAAAAATTGGAGGGATGAGAAATGGAACTTCTCATCATTGTGATTATCGCTTTCCTGATCGGCAAGGCTTTCGGCGGCAGGAAAAACCGCCAGGACGATGACTGGCCGGATGAGCCGGTCCAATATGAGCCGCCTAAAAAGAAAAAGGGCTGTTTCGCCCGCTTGATTTCCTTGCTTTTCAAGTTGTTCGTCACGTTCATCCTCTTCGTTTTCATCGTCAGCCTTCTGGATGATGATACGCAGCCCCAGGCGACGTCCCCCGATATCGCACCGCCTCCCGTTGTGTCCAATACATTTGAGGAAACCTCTTCTCCTACTGTTGCCCCGACCGCCATTCCGACCGCTGCGCCCACGGCAGAACCGGCCACCCGTGAAGATTGGGTTCTTCGCGCTGCTCAGGAAGTCTATCGCGATGATTTGATTTCTGTCACCTGGCAGGAAGTCGATAATCAGAAGGATATGATCGTCATCTGGTGCAACATGCCTGATGGTTTCTCCAATAGTTCTCGCCGCCTGTTGTTCATGGGCGATGCGAAGAATATGTTCAAGCGCGTTTCTGAACTCGGAAATGATGGGCTTATCGAATACGGCTCTTGTTACATTGTCGGCCGCACAACGTATCTGGATAATTATGGAAAAGAGTTTGACGGCAATGCGATGGAGATCCGATTGAAAGAGGAAGACCTTTCGCAGATTAAATGGGAGAATATGAATAGCGATATGCTTTCCGCTCTTGCCTCTAACTACGGCACCTTCGGAATTCATCCTCTCCTCCGCGACTAAATAAAAACGCCCGCCTCTCCGTGCCGGGAGAAACGGGCTGCACAGCACCCACGCTGACCACATGGACCTGCCACATGATTATATCACGGGCCGGTCCTTTTTGTAAAGGAGGCCTGTTTTTGAGCACCTGCAAGAAATGTAAAAAGCCGCTCGAGGACGGCTGGGTCGCATGCCCATTCTGCGCAGCCAAGGTTCCAACAGAAAAAAAGCCCCGCAAACGCCGCCGCCGTGCCAACGGCGAGGGAACGATCTTCCCCCGCGGTAAAACCTATTCTGTCCGCATCACCATCGGATGGAAAAAGACGGGAAACGGATATCGTCCCATAGTTGCCGAAAAGGGCGGCTTTAAAACCCAGCGCGAAGCCATGGAATACATCCCGATACTTCGCGAACAGGCCACCAAGGCAAGTCCGGAGCCGGTCGTGCGCCATGGCGTAGACTATACCCGCATCACATTCAAAGAGCTTTACGATAAGCTTATGGATCGCGAAAAGCGCCGCATCAAGCAGAGCACCATCAACTGCTATAAATCCGCATACAAGTATTTCTCCGATATCTACCATCTTCCTTTCTGCGAACTGAATACAGAAGACTGGCAGCTGTGCATAGACGATTGCCCTCACGGGATCCGCACCAAGGAGAACATGAAGGCGCTCGGCACGAAGATGTACAAGTTCGCCGCCGAGCTGCGCGTGTTCGGCCTGAGCACCTCCACCGACTTCGCTACCATGGTCTGGCTCGATCGTGAGGAAAAAGAAAGCCGCCAGCCCTTCACCTTGGACGAGGTCACCAAGATCAAGGACGCCGTCACCCGCAAGATTCCTTTTGCCGACTATGTGCTGGCCATGTGCTATACCGGCTTCCGCCCGTCCGAATTCCTGGCGCTCGAGCGTGACGCCTATGATCCCGTCAAAAACACCCTGCGAGGCGGCGCGAAGACCGAGGCAGGCAAGAATCGAATCGTCCCGGTCCATCCGCTCATCAAGGCGTTCGTCGCCGAGCGTTACATGTCCGGCAAAAAGTTCCTCTTCGGCGATTCCAAAGGCGCACAGCTGCAGCTCAATCATTTCAGAACCCGCATGTTCTATCCGGCCCTTGAGGCAGCCGGCATCCAGAAAGCCCCTGAAGAAGGAGACAAGGAACGCCCGGAGCGCACTCCCTACTCCTGCCGCCACACCTTCGCCACGCTCATGAAGAGCGTCCCCGGCGCCGCCAAAGATAAGGCCGCGCTCATGGGCCATACCTCTTATGAAATGACGCTTCACTATCAGCACGAGGATTATGAGAGCCTTAAATCCATCGTTGAGAAAATTGCCTGATTTTTCATCCATTGTACATAGTTTTGTACATAGCGGCTCAAAATTCCGCGCCATTTCTCGCCACTTTCTCGTTTCCAGAATCTCCTAATTTTATCAATTATTATTGGAAATATCAGCATTTTTCAGCATTTATAAAAAGATAGATTTCTTTGAATGGGGTTCAAGAGGCCGCGAGTTCGAATCTCGCCACTCCGACCA
>JAGBDL010000031.1 GCA_017937505.1 Clostridia bacterium
ACAGAGCGCATCAGATTTCTCGCTCTGACGAAGCCAAGTGCAGTGAGGCGTACTGGAGGTACGTTGAACGGAACGAGGCAAAGTCAGGGCGGAAAAGATGGTGCGCGGATTGGGTCATTTTAACAAGAATTAGTATGAGAAGCATTTTGAAGCAAAGCCCCCCGGGAGGCCCGCAAAGCCTCTCGGGGGGCTGATTCATTTTCCGCCGCTTACGGCAGGGAGAGCATCATCACGCAGGGGCCGAAGAGGATCAGCGGCTTCATCAGCCTGACCCGCTGCGCCAGCGCAGTCTCCTCCGGCTCAGCGCGCAGCGCTTCCAGCGCGGTCTGCGTCAGGGACAGCTTAATCACCGTCGGGCTGATGCGCGCGGCCTCAAAATTCTGGTTGAACGCGCATCCCGGGCTGTCGTATACAAAGGGATACTGCGCGTGCACCTCATCCGCCTGGCCGTAGGGTGCGTACGGCTCGCCCGCAAGCGCCCGGGGCAGGGAATCGAGCACATAGACCGTGCCGCTCTCCGCAAACGTACCGACGTGAAAGAACACCGTCAGATAATGCCCGCTCTTGCCGGAGCGCAGCGGCGCGCCGGAGGTCTCCGTGCCCGCGCCCGCGCAGGCGAGGCAGAGCGTCGCGTCGTCCAAGCCCATCTCGTGCAGCGCCATCAGGAACTCCACCGCATCCGTCCAATCCGGGTGAACAGCCATCCGGCTGACGAACATCAGCGGGGTCTGCGCACCGTCAAGGCGCTCAAGCACCTCCTGCGCGCTCAGCCGTGCCTGCGTAACGCACACGTCGCCGGGATACGCGCCGACCGTTTCCGCCAGATTCGGATACGTCTCCCGCTCGTCCGCCCGCAGCGCAGGATCGAGCAGACCGGGCAGGCTTTGCAGGTCAACGGGCGCTTTGCCCCGGGAGCCGCGCGGAACGAGCAGAGAGAGCGTCTCCTGCACGAGGCCGACCGCCGTCTCCCGATCCGTCACGCCGAAGGAGGCGATCAGCCCGTTGACGACGGAGACCGGCATGCAGCCGCGGCGCTGCACGGTTGCGTGATGATAGGTGAGCGCCCCGATCGCCTCGTCGCGCTGGGACAGGACGCTCAGGCGCTGCATCCGTCCGTCCACGGAATGGTCTTCCGTTTCCTGCGCATAGCCATGCGGCGCCAGACACATCAGGGCAAGCAGCAAAGCCAGAAAGGCCCTTCTCATGCTTCCCCCCATCAGCGCCGCTTCGGCGGGTGATACAGCGCCACGCGGCTGAACGCCTCGCGCGCGTGCACCTTCATGTCCGCATAGTATTTGGGCATCGTCTGCATCCAGCCGCGCGGGAACACATAGCTGACAAACAGCGCGATCAGCACGCCCACCGCCGTATCGAAGATGCGGTTCATGGCGTAATCGATGTAGGTGGCTACCGGCGTGTTGAACAGCAGGATGCACAGCACGACGCCGCCCGGCTGCACGCCGCCCACCCAGAACATCTGGCAGGCGATGATGAGGATGATCGTGCCGATGAACACGATGGGCACCAGCAGCAGCGTGTGATGCCCGTCCGGCACGAAGACCAGATACAGGCGGAAGAGCAGGATGCCCACCACGCCGCCGATGATCGTGCCGAAGAGGCGGTTGCCGCCGTTCTTGCGCGCATCCTCTAGATTATAGCCCATGCCGAAGATCACGCCGATGCACGCAAACGCCGGACTGCGGCCGACAAAGTAATATACCAGCGTGCAAAACGCCACCGCAAGCGCCGTCTTCACCGTGCGCATGCCCACACCGGGAATTCTCAGGGGTTCCATCGGAAATGCCTCCCATATCTTATGTAAATTGATCACAGAGGGATTGCCCGTTTACGGGGCCTCCAGCCCCAGCTCCTCGTACGCCTGGTCGATCGCCGCATTCCAGGCGGTGACGACCTCCGGGCGCTCCGGCGCCTTGCAGATGGAACAGGGCGTCAGCTCCGTGTACGGATAACGCGAGAGCGTGCCGTACTTGAGCTCCGTGAGCGGCAGGTATTTGCTGCGCACGCTCGAGCAGTTTGGATCGGTATGGTACTTCGAGCCGCCGTTCGGGTTATAGTACATGGAGACGTCGCTGTCCGTCTCCTCAAGCTTTCTGCCGTCGTCATCCCAGACGATGATCTTGATGTTCTTCTCGTTTCGCAGGTTCTTCCAGATCCATTCATGGTTGTAGCCGTCCGCGTTGGCCTTGCGCTGCACGCGGATGCAGCCATGGGACGCGCGGGAGCCCAGCGCGCTCTCGCAGATGCTGAAATCGCCGGTGCCGTCCGCCAGCACGCCGGCCTTTTCGCCGTAATAGATTTCCGGCACCATGTGCAGCAGGTCGCCGCCGTTGAAGCGGATGGCCTGATCGCACCACAGGTTGCCCGACCAGAAGCCGCCCGTCGCGCTGATGAGCAGGAAATCGCCGGAGGCCGTCTCGCAGAAGGCCTCGTTCTGTCCCGTGGTCGTGCCGGTGGACACCAGCAGCTCCGTGAGCAGCTTGCCCTCCTTGTACAGGTACAGCCGCTGCGTCCGCTTGTCCACGATCATGCCCCAGGTTCGGTTCGGCGTGACGGTCCTCAGGCGGCCCGGGCGCACCCAGCCCTCCTCCAGCTCGTCGTAATCGTTGTACGCCTGAATTTTCGACCAGCCGTCCTGCTCCTCCAGCACATGCACTCCGACTGATTCGCCATAAAAAAAGCCGCGGTTCGCATCCGTGGTCTTCCTGCTGCCGTTGGGCCCATCCGAGAGGTAGACCTTTTCCTTCTGGTCGACGTCCAGCACCGTGATGTCTTCCATCAGGCGGCTCCACGCCGCCTCCTCGTCATACGGGTCGAACTCGCCAAACCAGTTCGCCGCAATCGCTTCCTTGGCCGTCTCGATCATCGCCCGGGCCTCGGCCTCGGCCCGTTCCTGGGCCTTGGTTTCCGCCTGCTGCCGCTTCTCCTCGATCTCCTGCTCAATCTTCATCAGTGTCTCGCGGTCGGCCACGCCGGTCGCGGAGAGGCCGCGCGCCTTCTGATAATTCTTCGTGGCCGTCTGCGTGCCCTTGCCGAACTTGCCGGCGGGCTCGTCGTTGTAAAAGCCCAGCTCGATCAGGTTCTTCTGGAAGGCCACAACCTCCTCGCTGCTGGAGCCCATCTTCAGCTCCGTGCCCACCAGACCGCTCTCGCGCACGCCATAGCCGCGGATGGACGGATCGTCCAGCCGGTAGGTATAGCGGCGCACCTGCGTCGGCGTCGGGCCAAGGATGTGGTTATTGCCCTCGATGGTGTGCACCAGGTAGGTGCCGTCGGTGTCCTGCGTCACAAACTCGACGATGCCCACGTGATCGAGCCGGTTGTACTTGTACCACTCGATGTAGATGAGATCGCCGCGCTGCGGAATGTACGGCCTGTCTGCGACGGCCACGCCGTCCGAGAGGTAAAACTGGCCCTCCTCGCCCCGCAGTCCGCCGCCAACGGTGATGTAGCGTCCGCGCTCCTTGAACCAGGCGGCGCCGTCTTCGCAGCTGGTCTGCAGGGGATAGTCCGTGCCGAGCATGGACGTGCCGTAGACCTCGTCCGCGCGCGCCACGCACCAGGAGACAAACTCCGAGCACCACTCGCCGTAGGCCTTGCCGCCCCACTCGCCGTACTTGCTGTATCCGCCCTTGGTGGCGGTGTAGCCCAGCTCGCTCACGGCGGCATTGACCAGCATTTCCGCCTGATCGTCCGCCAACGCGCACGCGCCCAGCAGCAAAATGCATGACAGAAGAAGCGCCACAATGTGTTTCATGTTTTCGATCCTTTCAAGCCATTCACGCTGTCAATCCTTCTGCAAAGCGCCGGCCTCGACCGCAAAGCAGCGGGATTGACGGCGTTTCGTCGGCGATGCAGCCGGCATCATGCCGGTGTATCCACAAGACGAACGGGCATGTGGATTTCTTCCCGGTTTACAGAAGAATCTCCGCTTCCCGCGCCCAGATTGCCTCATCAAAGCTGCGCCAGGGCCGCGCGTCCACGGGCGGCAGGGCGGTAAAGCGCAGCTCCTCCTTCTTCGTGGGATGCACAAGCCCCAGATGCGCGCCCCACAGCGCGATCTGCTCGCCGGGCCTGCCCGCGCCATAGCGCGCGTCGCCCCAGATGGGGAAGCCCGCGTGGGACGTCTGCACGCGAATCTGATGCGAGCGGCCGGTGAAGAGCTTCACGCGGATGAGCGAGAGCCCGTCCGTCTCGCCCGCCTTCTGCCAGGCGAGCCGCGCGTCCTTCGCGCCGGGCGTGCCCGCCGCCACCGCGCGCACGGTGTTGGTCCGCTCGTCCTTGAGCAGCCAATCCTGCAGCTCGATACGCTCCGGCGCGCTGCCGCGCACAGCAGCGACGTACTGGCGGGCAAGCGTTTTCGCACGCACCTGCTCGCTGAGCCTGTCCGCCGCCTTGCTCGTCCTGGCCAGCACGACAAGGCCGCCCACCGGGCGATCCAGCCTGTGCACCAGGCCCAGATACACCGCGCCGGGCTTCTCATATTTCTCCGCGATGTAGCGCTTCATCGTGCTGTGCAGGTCGGGGTCGCCGGAGGCGTCCGCCTGCGTGGGCATGTTCGGCGGCTTGACGACCACCAGCAGGTGGTTGTCCTCGTAGACGATTTGAATGCCGTGGTATTTTTCCATAACCGATACTTTGCAGATCAAATCCGTCTCAATCGTAGGATGCTGCGCATCCTGCTCTGAGACTACGTTTTCCAGATAGAATGGGATACGTTAGGGCCGCAGGCCCCAAACCCCGCCTGGGGATTTCATCCCCAGACCCCTGCTTCCGCTTCGCGGCGGCTTTATACGCTTTGCTTCTTCTCCCAGCGTCCGCTGGTGCCGCAGGGCAGCACGCCGCCCGCGCTCACCGGCAGGCAGAGCTCGTCCGCATTCACCTCGCCGCCGAAGCGGGAGGTCACGCACATATCGACCATATTGCCCAGCACGCTGGCCTGGAAGCCCGTCGTGTAGCCATTGAGCAGGAAGAACAGCGGGTCCTCGCACAGCGCCTCGCTCGCCGCCTTCACCAGGCCGTAAAGCTCGTTTTCCAGCTTCCAGACCTCGCCGCCCGGGCCGCGCCCATAGCTGGGCGGATCCATCAGGATGCCGTCGTAGAAGCGGCCGCGCCGGGCCTCGCGCTGCACGAACTTGAGCGCGTCGTCGACGATCCAGCGCGTGCTCTCCTCCGGCAGGCCGCTCAGCTCGCGGTTCTCCCGCGCCCACTGCACCATGCCCTTGGCCGCGTCGCAGTGGCACACCTGCGCGCCCGCCGCCGCGCACGCCATCGTCGCGCCGCCGGTGTAGGCAAACAGGTTGAGCACGCGAACCTCGCGTCCCTCGGCGCGGCGGGCCTTCACCAGCTGGTTCATCCAGTCCCAGTTGGCCGCCTGCTCCGGGAAGAGTCCCGTGTGCTTGAAGCCCGTCGGGCGGACGTAGAACCTGAGCGCGTCGCCGTTGCAGGCGTAGCGCACTTCCCAGCGCTCCGGAAGCCGTTCAAAGAACTCCCAGCTGCCGCCGCCCTTCTCGCTGCGGTGGTAGTGTGCCTGCGCCCTGCGCCACAGCGAGGGATCGCGCGCGGGCCAGATCGCCTGCGGGTCCGGGCGGCGCAGGTACACGTCACCCCAGCGTTCCAGCTTCTCGCCGCCGCCGCAGTCGAGCACCTCGTAATCCTGCCACTTGTCTGCAATAAACATGGGATTCCTCTCTTCTTTTTCATGGGATACGTTGGGCTGCCGCCCAAACCCGCCTGAGGGGACCGAAGTCGAGCGCGCCCTGTGGGCGATACAGCGAGACGGAGCGTCGGGAATCGCAAGAAGTGCCGCTTGCGGCACGACTATGCGAGTTCCCCGGACTTTCATCCCTCAGACTCCCTTCTCCGCTTCGCGCATATCGGCGCGGCCTGGCCTTTAGAAGAACCGCTTGAGCTTGTCCTTCTGCGCTTCCATCATATCAGAAAGCACGCCCTCTGTATAGAGCAAATCGATGCCCGTAAGCGCCGGATCGATCTCCATCGCCTCGCGCAGCGCCACGCGGCTGCCGGAGCAGGCCGCCTCGGCGTAGAGCACGTTGCAAAGGCTCAGCTGGCCCATCAGGTCGTGCAGCTCCACGGGCAGCTCCACGCTCTCGCCGTGCGCGCCGTCTGCGGAAACCGCCGCCGGGCACTCCACGAAGCGGCCAGGCGCCACGCCCTCGACCGCGCCGTCGCACGGCATGTTGAGGTTGGCTACCCTGCAGTCGCCCTCGCCCCAGAGCGCGCGCAGGATCTCGACCGGACGCGCCGTCTGCAGGCCGCTCGTGCGGATCTGGCCCCATGCCGGTGCGCCCTTGGGCGACATCGGCCCATGCACGGCGAGCATCGCCAGGTTGCGCTTGCGCAGCTCGTAGTCCGCCAGGCCCACGCCGGAGAGCAGCACGGTCTTGCGCGGGCTCTTCTCCGTATCGGCCAGCAGCTCGTACTGCATCACGCGCTCGCCCGCCGGGATCGCGCCGTACCAGTCGATGTACTGGCTGGAGAGCTCCTCACGGGAGTCCTCCTGCATCTCCTTCATGCAGCGGGGGATCAGATCCTCGTCCTTCCTCCGGTCGACAAGCCGCGTCACCCACGAGAAGTTGTTCAGGCCCGCGCAGGTGATGTCGAGGTCTTCCTCCTTGACGTCCAGATACAGCGCCAGCCGCTTTCTCGTCTGCTCGGTCACGCCGCTCACGCCCAGCGTGCGCACGCCGCAGAAGCGCTGCGCGCACTCGCACGCACGCGCGAGCTGGATGCCGCCAAAGCCGCTGTCGCAGATGATCAGCGGCGCATCCGGGCATTCCTCGCTCATCTGCGTCGCCAGATCGGTGATGAAGTCGAGCACGCGCATCGTCTGCATCGCGCCGCCGATGCCGCCGCGCAGGCGCACCTGCTTGCCCAGGCCCACCTCATCGAGCGCCTTGAGATCGAGCTTCCACGCCTCCTCGTCGAGGAAATCCGCGCAGAAGATGACCGCGTCGGCGGAGAACGTCGCCTTGCTCAGCTGCGTGGTGTAGTAAAACCGGGCCTCGCAGCCAAAGGCCCGCGCCAGCGCCTGCGCGCCGCGGGCGGACAGCTCCGCCATATCCAGGTCGCTGTCCACCATCCAGACCTCCACCGGCGTGCGCCAGCGCACAAAGAGATCCTCGAAAATGGCGGGGGCAAAGTGATACGAGCCCGCGCCGGCAATCACAATTTTTCTCATGATAACATTCGCTTTCACGTTAGGGCTGCCGATCCGGGGAACTCGTATAGTCGCGCCAACAGGCGCTCCTTACGATTCCCGACGTTCCGCCTGCCTGTTTCCGCCACTGGCGGCGACAGGCTCCAGTCCCTAAAACCTGCCTGAGGGATTTCATCCCTTGACCCTTCTCCGCTTCGCGCATGGAAAAGCCGCTTCAGCGAAGAACGGGAAAAATCAAAGAATTGCGCCCGGACGCCGGGGACTGCAAATCCCCGGCGTCCCTTGGGCGCAAAGCAATCGCTATAAGGATTACGCCTTGCGGACGGAGAGCGTCGCATCGACGCCGTTGATGCTCCAGTCCTTGGTGTACGCGCCCTCGGCGGCGTCCGCAAGCGCCACCTCCAGCGCCAGCACGCCGGCCTTGATGGTCTCCGCGTTCTCCGCCACGATCGCGGCGAGCTTCTCGTCTGCGGTCTTGACGGTGACGAGGATGCGGTCGGTCACCTCAAAGCCCGCCTCCTTGCGCATCGTCTGCAGCTTGGAGATCACCTCGCGGGCAAAGCCCTCGGCGATCAGCGCGTCATTGAGGTTCGTATCCAGCGCCACGGTCACGTCGCGGTCGGTCGCCACCACATAGCCCGGCTTCTTCATCGGCGCGGTGAGCACGTCGTCCTTCTCCAGGACGATCTGCGTGCCGTCCAGCTCGAAGGTCAGGTCATTGCCCGCCTCGAAGTTCTTCACGACCTCGTTGCCGTCCAGCGTATTCAGCTTCTCGCCAATCGCGCGGAGCAGCTTGCCGTACTTCTTGCCCAGCGTGCGCATCTGCGGCTTGAGCTGATAGGTCATGAACGCGGTGGTGTCGTCGGTGAACTCCACAGCCTTGACATTGAGCTCGTCGGCGGCCAGCGCACACAGATCCTGCGGCAGCGTCACGCCGGAGACGATCATCTTGGCCAGCGGCTGGCGCACCTTCAGGCCGGACTCCGCGCGGGCGGCACGGCCCTGGATGACGACGTCCAGCAGCGCCTTCATGTTCTCCTCCAGCTCCGGATTGATCATGCCCTCGTCGCACACCGGGAAGTCGGTCAGGTGGACGGAAATCGACGCAGTCGGATCCACGGAGCACACCAGGTTGCGGTACATGCTCTCGGCCATGAACGGCGTGAACGGCGCGGTCAGGCGGGACATGGTCTCCAGGATGTGGTACAGCGTGGCGAACGCGGCCTCCTTGTCGCCGGCCATGCCCTTGCCCCAGAAGCGCTCGCGGCTGCGGCGGACGTACCAGTTGGACAGGTCGTCCACGAAGTCCACCATCTCGCGGGAGGCCTCGGTCACGCGGTAGTTCTCCAGGTGCTCGTCCACGTGCTTGACCAGCGTGTTCAGGCGGGACAGCGCCCACTTGTCCATCAGGCTCAGCTCGACTTTGTCCAGCGGATGGGCCTTGGGATCAAACTGGTCGATCTCGGCGTAGAGGATGAAGAACGCGTAGGTGTTCCACAGGGTGCCCATGTACTTGCGCTGGGATTCCTCGATCGCCTTCGCATGGAAGCGCTTGGGCAGCCACGGCGCGGCGTTGTTGTAGAAGAACCAGCGGACGGCGTCGGCGCCCTGGGCGTTGAGCACGGTCCAGGGATCGACGACGTTGCCCTTGTGCTTGCTCATCTTCTGGCCGTCCTTGTCCTGCACATGGCCCATGACCACGCAGTTCTCGAACGGGTTGGTGTCAAACAGGCAGGTGGAGATGGCCAGCAGCGTGTAGAACCAGCCGCGGGTCTGGTCGATCGCCTCGGAGATGAAGTTCGCCGGGAAGCGGCGCTCAAACTGCTCCTTGTTCTCAAACGGATAGTGCCACTGGGCGAACGGCATGGAGCCGGAATCGTACCAGCAGTCGATGACTTCCTTCTCGCGGTGCATCTCGCCGCCGCACTCCGGACACCTGAGCACGACATTGTCGATGTACGGGCGGTGCAGCTCGATCTCGCCGATCTCGGTGGTCGCCATCTCGCGCAGCTCCTGCTTGGAGCCGACGACGTGGATGTGGCCGCACTCGCAGGTCCACACCGGCAGCGGGGTGCCCCAGTAGCGCTCGCGGGAGAGGCCCCAGTCGATGACGTTGTCGAGGAAGTTGCCCATGCGGCCTTCCTTGATGTTGTCCGGCATCCAGTTGACGGCGCGGTTGTTCTTCATCAGCTGATCGTGCACGGCGGTCATCTTGATGAACCAGCTCTGACGGGCGTAGTAGATCAGCGGGGTATCGCAGCGCCAGCAGAACGGATAGTCGTGCGCGAACGGCACGGCGGCGAACAGCAGGCCGCGTTCCTTCAGGTCCTCGAGCACCAGCGCGTCCGCGTCCTTGACGAACACGCCCGGCCACTTGGTGTCCTCGGTCATTCTGCCCTGGCCGTCCACGAAGTTGACGAACGGCACGTCGTTCTCGCGGCAGACGCGGTTGTCATCCTCGCCGAACGCCGGCGCGATGTGGACGATGCCGGTGCCGTCGCTCATGGTGACATACTCGTCGCACACGACGAACCAGGCCTTCTTCTTGAGCTTGCCCACGGCGAAGTCAAACAGCGGGACGTACTCCATGCCGCGCAGGTCGCTGCCCGGCATCTCGGCGAGCACCTCGATCTCCTTGCCCGGGAAGCACGCGTCGATGAGCGCCTTGGCCATGATGATGACCTGGCCGTCCACGGCGAACTTGCAGTAGGTGTCATGCGGGTTGACGCACAGCGCCAGGTTGCTGGGCAGCGTCCACGGGGTGGTCGTCCACGCGAGGAAGTACGTGTTGTCCTCACCCTTGACCGCAAAGCGGACGTACGCAGAGGTCTCCTTCACGTTCTTGTAGCCCTGCGCCACCTCGTGCGAGGACAGCGCGGTGCCGCAGCGCGGGCAGTACGGGACGATCTTGTGGCCCTTGTAGAGCAGGCCCTTCTTGTGGATCTCCTTGAGGGACCACCACTCGGACTCGATATAGTTGTCGTCGTAGGTGATGTACGGGTTCTCCATGTCCGCCCAGTAGCCGACGCGCTCGGACATCTCCTCCCACTCGGTCTTGTACTTCCAGACGGACTTCTTGCACTCCTTGATGAACGGCTCGATGCCGTACTTCTCGATCTGCGGCTTGCCGTCCAGGCCGAGCATCTTCTCGACCTCCAGCTCGACCGGCAGGCCGTGGGTATCCCAGCCGGCCTTGCGCAGCACGTCGTAGCCCTTCATGGTGCGGTAGCGCGGAATAATGTCCTTGATGGCGCGGGTCTCCACGTGGCCGATGTGCGGCTTGCCGTTGGCCGTGGGCGGGCCGTCAAAGAAGGTGAACGCGGGCGCGCCCTTGCGCAGCGCCA
The DNA here is from genome assembly GCA_017937505.1 of Clostridia bacterium. Taxonomy (GTDB): domain Bacteria; phylum Bacillota; class Clostridia; order Christensenellales; family Aristaeellaceae; genus Ventricola. The sequence continues at coordinate 10,543 of JAGBDL010000031.1, forward strand.
CGCTCTTCTTGAATACGTCATTTTCCCGCCAGAATTTGATGACCTCTTCCTCGCGGGCGACAAAGTTCATGTCGGTCGAAACCTTCTGGTACATGATCCCTTTCCTCCAACTTCAGGTATAGTAAAAGCAGCCTCATCCACATTGGGACGAGGCTGCTCGCGGTACCACCCAAATTCGCACCGGCATGCGGCCTTCCGCATGCGCCGTGCGCACTTCATTATGCCGTAACGTGGCAATCCGTCCTCGCCTAGCCCGCAGAGGGGTTCAGCGGAGCCGCTGGACAGGTGATCCCTCGCCGCGCCTCCCGTCCGGAATTCCACCAGCCTCCGGCTCTCTTTGCGCTCATCGCGGCAGCGTCCTGTCTCATTCGCGTTTCATATCGAGGATATCATACCCGCTTTTTGCTGTTTTGTAAAGGGTTTTGCGAAAATTTGTCCGGCGGCGGGCCGCCGATTCGCATGATGCCTCATTTTGCCGGGATGACCGTCAGGCGGACATCCGTGTACCTGTTCTCACCGTCAGGCTGCACGTTCTGAACGACTGCAAGGCTTCCATCCGGCAAAGCGGCAAGCGCGCATTTGGCGGCGTAGGGCGATTCGCCCATGCCCAGCGATTGCCGCGCATAGACCACGCCCTGCTCATTGAGGCGAATCAGCTCCCATGGGCATCCGTAGGCCAGCCCGCCGCTCTGATCGAGTCCCAACGTTTCATTGGGATAGACGATGGCGGCAAAGCCGTCCGCCGTCTTCACGAGGCGCCACAGCCGGCCGATTTCCATCCGCATCTCAAAGGCCAGATTGCCCTGCGCGTCCCAGCGCGAAATGAGGCCCTTGCGCACGCCTTCGTTCGTGAGCACCCAGCCGCAGCCGGCGGCGCCTCCGTCCTCCAGAGAGATCAGGCTGTCGTATCGGGCATTCAGCATGTTGTCCTCGCCCACCTCAAGCACGTCCGTCAGCCGCCGCTCGTTCCCCTGCCCGTCCAGCGCATACAGCGTGCCGGTTCCGTTCCCGATGCGGATGACATGCCTGTCCGCCATCGCAAGCACCGTTCCGTTTTCGTCGTACCCTTTCAGATCGCGGACAGCCTGCCCGTCCCAGTCATAGAGCCTGTACGCCAGGGGCGTTGCGTCCTCTTTCAGCTCGAGCAGGACATAGCCCTCGTCAAAGCGCTGAAGCGGAATCATGATGTAAGCCGTTTCTCCGCCGGTCTGGCACATGATCCTGCGGTGCATCACCTCGCCGTCCCGGCTCAGGCGGATCAGCTCCTTCTTCGTGCCCGTGTCGTCCTCCGCCTCCAGGATGACCGTCACGCTGCCGTCCTCGTGAAACACCGGGCTGCTCATGATGTCGTGAGTTCCCCGCCGGGAACAGAAGCTCCAGAGCACATTGCCCTGCGCATCCACGCACAGGACCCAGCCGCTCCGGCCCGTCTTCGTCCGCGAGGCCAGCGTGCCGTCCGACGAATTCGTGTACCCCGTCATCACGATGCGTCCGTCCCCGCTCACCGCCAGTTCGTCCAGCGCGTCGCTGCTGCTGCCGCCATAGGTGTACGTCTGCGCCGGCGCCCGCGCACAGAGCAGGCACAGCAGCAGCGCTGCCGCCGTCATCCATCTCCGTTTCATTTTCATGCCTCCCTGCCTGTGCATTTCCTGTCTGCCGCCGCCTCATCGCAGCTGGCTTGCCCGGATGAAAAAGGTGTTTTGCCATTCCTGCTCCTGCACCATGCGCCACTCGCCGTTGTACTCTCCGATGATGGATACCTGCTGACCGCCGCGCACCTGCGTCACGGTTCCCCCGCCGCCGCGATAAGGCTTGCGGCTCACCTCCACCCATTCCCGATCCGGCAGCTTCGCCGTGGGACGCGCATCCGGCACCTGCTCGAGCGCCGCGCCAAAGGTCAGAAAGGCCGTGCTGATATACGCGTCCATGTCCCCGACGGAGATCTTCGCCCACCCGTCGTCCGTGATCTCCCGGATTTGCAGCCGCGTTCCGCTGTACAGACTGCCCACACGCTCCGATTTTGTGGACGGCGCCTTGCGCAGGTTCACGCGGCTTCCGGGATCGTCCGGGCTGACCGCCGCCACCGGATACGCCTTTTCCAGCCGTTTGACGTCCGCGATCGATGCGGGAATCCGCTCGTGGTCGAGGTTGTTGGCTTCGGCGTAAAACTCGTAATACGCCGTGTATTCCTCCGCGCCCGCAGCCGTCGTCTCCACAGCCTGTATCCGGTCATGGCCAAACTGCGCGGAAAACACCCGCCCATCCTTGCGGCAGGTATGGCTTTTGAGCACCCATCGGTCAGGGCTAACCTGCGTCGGCTCAAAGGCAAAGACATAGGTCCGGCTCTCCTGCGCGTTCCAGATGCGTACCTCGCAGCTGTTTTCGTCCTGTGCCGTTACCTCCGCGCTGTCTCCCGCGGGAATGGGGATGCCGCCGGTGATGGTGTCGCGCACAATCCTTCCCGTTGACCGCAGCAGATAGCCCCCATAAAATTGTGAATCGACGAGGATAAAGCCCTTGCCGCTTTCCAGCGTACAGCCGGACAAAAAGACAGCCGGGTCGTGAAAGCCCACGTCAATCATCTGTCCCGGCGCATAATCCGTCATCGGCACGCTCTGCGCCGCGCCGCCCGCCGCCAGCAGACACAACAGCATCGCCGCCGCAAGCAGCCGCTTCCCCTTCGCGTTCATCCCTCGTCCTCCTCTTTCTTTGGCATTTTTGCGTCAGTCAAGTCTTCTCAGGTAGCCGTGCCAGATGTAACCGGTAAGCGACCGGCCGTCCTGCTCCGCAAGCACCCGAATCCATCCGCCGTCCTCACCGCAGCCGTCAGCCAGAATGAGCACCTGGGTTCCAGCATCCAGCCTGGCGACGGATTCGGACGCCTTGGTATCATGCTTGCGCAGGTTGACCCAATCCACACGGTCCACCACCGCACGGCAATTCTCCGTATTCCCAGCCAGTACAGCCTGCATCACCTGACTGCGTTCGTCCCACACGCGGGCGCTGCCGTCATACCAGGCGATAGGGTAGTCGTCATCCCAGCAAACCCACATCTGTCCGCCGCCAAAATGCTTTACAACGCGCTCACGCATCCGATCAGACTGGCTGACATTTTCCATGATGCCCTCGCCAAGGAGCGTCAGTTGTCCTCCTGCCCAGCCGTATGCCCGATAGCAATAGGACGCAGCGCCGTCCTTCTCGCTGGAAAGGATCACTTTCTGCTGTGGATACAGCACATAATTGCAGGGCCGGACATCCCGAACCGGCTCGGAAAAGCGTCCCTCCTCCGGGAGCCACGGTGCAAAGAGCACATAGAAATTGCTTGCTCCCTGCACATGCGTGAGCACGAGATCGAGATAGCCGTCGAAATCCACATCGTCAAGCCGCGCCAGCTCCAGGCCGCCCACGGTCTCACAGGACGGATAGAGCAACTCCTGATCGTATGACCCGCCCTGAATGCTCAGGTGCAGGATGTGCTCCTCCTGCGCGTTGAGCCTGCCGGTATCCTCGATCGTAAACGTCATCTCGGGCAAGGTCTCGTGCGGTCTGCCGGTCATCCAATATGCTTCGTCTGCCCGCCCCTTGCCAAACCCTGTCGCACACAGTACGCATACCAGCAAAAGCAAAAGAACCCTTTTCATCCGCTCTCCCCCTATTTTCGACAGAAGCGCCGTGATTCCGCCCATTGCTCCTGTCCTTCCATGGCATTCTAAAAATATGACGAATGAGCGGATGAGAAAATTTCACATTTCAGTCATTTCAGTCATTTTCATTTCCATGCGCCGCCGCGCTTGCCCTTTCCCTCCGGCGGCGATATAATAGAAGCAGCATTTTATCCTTCGGAGGTCATCATGCAGGATCTGTTTTCCGCGCAGGACGCCGCGCTCAGCCCGCTGGCGGACCGCATGCGCCCGCGCACGCTCGACGAATTCATCGGCCAGCGCCACATCGTCGGCCCGGGGCGGCTTCTGCGCCGCGCCATCGAGGCCGACCGAATGACCTCCTCCATCTTCTACGGCCCGCCCGGCTGCGGCAAGACGACGCTCGCCTCCATCATCGCGAACACCACCCACTCCGCATTCGTGCAGCTCAACGCCGTCACCAGCGGCGTGGCCGACGTGCGCAAGGTGATCAAGGAGGCGCAGGACCGCCGCTCGCTCTACGGCCAGGCGACGTACCTGCTGCTGGACGAGTGCCACCGCTGGAGCAAGTCCCAGTCCGACTCCATCCTGCCCGCCATCGAGCGCGGCGTGGTGCGCTTCATCGGCTCCACGACGGAAAACCCGCTCGTCGCCATGACCCCGGCCATCGTGAGCCGGTGCCGCATCTTCCAGTTTGAGCCGCTCACGGAGGCGGACGTGCTGCTGGCGATGGAGCGCGCACTTTCCGACCGGGAGCGCGGCTTCGGCGACAAAAACGTGCTCCTCGACCCGGACGCGGCGCGGCACATCGCCCGCATCGCCAACGGCGACGTGCGCTCGGCGCTGGGCGCGCTGGAGCTGGCCGTGCTCACCACGGATCCTGACGACAGCGGCGCGATCCATGTGACGCTCGCCGTCGCGGAGGAGTCCATTCAGAAGCCCGTCATCCGCTGCGACGAATCGCTGTATTACGACATGCTCTCCGCCTTCTGCAAGAGCCTGCGCGGCAGCGACGCGGACGCGGCGCTCGCGTGGTTTGCGCGGCTGCTGTACGCGGGCGTCGATCCGCGCCTCATCGCCCGGCGCATCATCGCGCACGCGAGCGAGGACGTGGGCCTCGCCAACCCGACCGCCATGCTGCAAGCCGTCGCCGCCGCCCAGGCGTTGGAGATGGTCGGCCTGCCGGAGGCGCGGCTCTCCCTGGCGCAGGCGATCATCGCCGTGTGCGAGAGCCCCAAATCCAATTCCGTGGTCATGGCGCTGGATCAGTCCGTCGCCGACGCGGAGAAGGGCGGCTTCGGCCCGGTGCCCGCCTATCTGCGCGACACGCATTACAGCGGCAACGAGCGCGTGGGCGCGAAGGGCGAGCAGTACAAGTACCCGCACGATTACCCCGGGCATTATGTACAGCAGGAGTACATGCCGCCCGAGGTGAAGGGCCGCCGGTACTATATCCCGTCCGACCAGGGCCAGGAGCTCAAGCTGCGCGAGCGTAGGCGGGCACGCGGCGTCATCGATCCCTGACGCTTTCAACCGCGCGAAGCGAAGAAGGGGTCTGGGGACAAGTCCCCAGGCAGGTTTGGTCGGCAGCCCAAGCAGGGGTATGGGGGCAAGGCCCCCATCGTTCCCCATCCGCGAAGCGCTATAATCAAGAATCGCAGCGGAGCCGCAGGCGACTATTGCGATTCCGTCAACGCAGCTTCTGATACTGTTTTCAAATAGAAACAGCCATGTGCTAAGCCCCGTCAGGTAACGCTTCGCTCCCTGACTGCTTTGCCTGAGTGGCTTCGCCATATGGAGATACGTTGGGCTGCCGCCCAAACCTGCCTGAGGGACGTAGTCCCTCAGACTCCCTTCTTCGCTTCGCGCGCATTGAAGCAATTGAGAATAACATAAGTATCAGGCCGTCCTCCCCCGGGAAGACGGCCCTTTTCTTAGGACAGCATCGCGAAGAATCCGCCCGCCAGCGGCGACAGGCCGATCATCACCAGCGAAAAGCACAGCGAGGAAACCGACACCAGCGTTGCCCGCTGCGAGGACGGGAACTGCTCGTTGAGCAGGCTGTCGGTGCGCACCTGCAGCAGATCGTCAAACACATTCGCCGCAAAGCCGCCTGCAACCATCGCCGCCGGCGCATGTCCCGCGCCCAGCAGCAGGCCTACCAGGATGCCGCCAAAGCACAGCGCATACAGCCTGCCATAGCGCATCCGGGCGAGCCGCAGCGCCAGACGTGAGCCGACCGCGCCGCCCAGCCCCATCACGAACAGCGCAGGGCCCAGGTACGCATGCTTAAGCCCGGCAAGCGGCAGCCGCGCCTGAAGGAAGAACGAAAGGAGCGTTGCCGCCGCTCCGGCAAATGCGTTGAGAAGCATCAGCCTGCGCGCTGCTGCCTGCGTCAGCAAAAAGCGAACCGTTTCGCGCACACAGGCCGCGATCCGCTGCGCGCCCTTTTGCTCATGGCGTACCGGCTCGATCGTCACCTCGTCAAGCGTGAGCGCAACAACCAGGCAGATCAGATTCAGCGCCGCGTCCAGCAGGTACGCCAGCCGATGGCCCATCGCCAGCGCCAGGCCCGCCATCAGCGCCGCGCCCGCAAGGCTCACGCGATACACCGCCATCTCCAGCGACGAATACCGCAGGTATTCCGCCTCCCTGCCGTGCGCCTTCAGGCTGTCATAGGCCAGCGCCTCGCGCGCGCCGGAATCAAAGTTATAGCTGAACGCACAGAACGCCATCGCCAGACAGACGCCGGGCAGCCCGTCCGAAAAGGCCATCAGCAGCGAGGATGTCATGCCCGCCAGACGGCCCAGAACAAGCGAACGCTTTCGCCCAAAGGCGTCGGAAAGCACGCCGGACGGAATCTCAAAGAGCAGGCTAGCCATATGAAACACGCTCTCCGCCAGCCCGATTTCCACCATCGAAAAGCCGCGCGCCGCCAGCAGCGCCACCCACGCCGCGCCCGCCAGCTGAAAGCTGGTCAGCGCAGAATGACCCAGCAGCTTCGCAAGCTGGGATTTGAGTTTAAACTTCATCAAAAAAACTCCCTTTCAAACCGAATGCTTCGTTTGATCGGGAGAGCGTCTATTCGTCTTTTTGCCGGCTATTCGGCCAAAAAGGGTACACTTCTCCCGTAAGCCGGCACAGCGCAGCCTTTTTGGGTCCGTACAATGCGCATCTTCCAGCCCACAGGGAAGCCCCCTTTCTTTCAGGAATATCTGTTCCTGATTGTATCACGCCTTGTCTCGCAGGTCAAGCATCATCAGCACCATGTCCGCGTAGGTGCCGTCGCGGTACTTCAGCTTGCGGGGATGACGGGCAAACTCGACAAAGCCGAACCGCTCATACAGCCGGATGGCCCGCTCGTTCGCGGCGACCACCTCCAGCTCCAGCTGCTCCGCCGCCGTCTTCTTCACCTCGTCGATCAGCGTCTGCATGATCGCCGTACCGATGCCCCGGCCCCAGTACGCCTTCAGGATGGAAATGCCCAGCGATGCGCGATGGCGCGCCCGGTCGACCGCCGCGCAGGGCAGAAAGCTACCGACGCCTGCGAGCGTATCTCCGATGAACGCGCCCAGCATCAGGCTCTTCGGGTCATCCTCCGTCTTTTTGAGGTACGCGGCTTCCTGCTCCAGCGTCATCGTCCACTCGTCCTCGTAGCGGATCAGATTGAGCGTCTCGCCCGCCGTTTTTCTGCACACGGCCAGCGCCTGCTGCGCGTCCTGCGCGCCCAGGCTGCGCAGCAGCAGCGTCCCACCGTCCTTGAGCGGGATTTCCTTGTTGAATTTCATGCCCTCGCATCCTTTCATGATGGATTGTCCGTCATTATAGCACAGAATCAGGCAAAAAACAGCCCCGTTTCCTCTCTTCGGAAACGGGGCTGCCGTATATTCAGCTTGCGATCTCCACGCTGTCAAGGATCTCCTGCGCCACATCCACGATGCGGCGGCCGGAGTCCATGCTCTGCTTCTGCATGCGGTAGTGCGCCTCGCTCTCCGACAGATGCAGCGCATCCATCAGGCGGCCCTTCGCGCGCTCGATCACCTTGCGCTCGGCCAGCTGGCGCTCCAGCTTCTGCGCCTTCTGCTCAAGCGCCTGCATCCGGCCCACGCAGTAGCACATCGTGCGCACGGCCTGAATCAGCGCGTCCTGGCTGATGGGGTTGTGCAGCGTCAGCACCTGCGCGCCGTCCAGCTCTGCGGGGTCATAGTCGCCCGGCACGATCATCATCACCCCGGCCGCGTTCGCCTTTCTGGCCAGCTCCGCGCCGGTCATGTCCGGCAACCGCCAGCTGGTCAGCAGCAGCGCCTGCTCGTCTTCAAGCGCCGCCAGCGCCTCCCCGCCCGTGCTGAGCACAGCGCTGGGTACGATCTGCGCGGTGGCAAGGATATCCCGGAGCTTCATGGCAACCCCATGCGGGGCAGCAATCAGAAGGCGGCTGGTCATCGGCTCGGTCATGGTCTGCATCTCCCATCCGGATTCACACAAGCCGCTTCACGCGGCGCTCTTTCGCAGTGATGCCGATATTATACCAACTGTCCCTCGAATTGGCAAGAAGAAATTGACGTTATCCATGTTTTTTCTTGCACTTTTACGATTTATTCAGCTCAATTTGTGCACTTTCCGAATAATGACGGGGGATGATCCGTTTTTTGCTGTGTCATCCGGTCATTTTTGCCACAGCCCGCGCCAGCGCGGTCATGTCCTCGCGCATGTTGTAAATGCCCGGGCTCACGCGCACGGCGCCGACGTCCAGCGTGCCCAGAAACCGGTGCACGCCCGGCGCGCAGTGCAGCCCGCCGCGCACCGCAATGCCCGCCCGGTTCATCATCGCCGCCGTCTCCTGCGAGCCGACGCCCTCCACATTGAAGCTCACCAGCGACGCGCCGGGACGCGTGTAGACGCGCACGCCGCGCATGTTCAGCAGCTCCGCGCGCAGCATGTCACAGAGGTGGACGATATGCGCGTGCGTCTCATCCATATGCACAAGCGCCTCGTTCATGCCCGCCGCCAGGCCGGCGATGCCCGGCAGGTTCAGCGTGCCGGATTCCAGGCAGTCGGGCATCATTCTGGGCTGGAACATGCTCTCGGAGGCGGAACCGGTGCCGCCCTGGCGCAGCGGCGCGACGCTTACGCCCGCGCGCACCCAGAGCACACCGGTGCCGTGCGGGCCGAGCAGGCCCTTGTGCCCCGGCATCGCCAGCAGATCGCAGCCCCAGGCCTTCGGCGCAAGCGGCACATGGCCCGCAGTCTGCGCACAATCGAGCAGGAGCAGCACGCCGCGTCTTTTGCACACCCGCCCCACGGCCTGCACATCCTGCAGGGTGCCCAGGACGTTCGACATGTGCGTCATCACGACGAGCCTCGTGCGCGGAAGCATGGCCCGCTCGATCTCCTCTGCGCAGATCTGCCCCTGCGCGTCCGGCGGCACGAGCGTCAGCGTGATCACGCCGCTGCGCGAGAGCTCAGACAGCGGACGCAGCACAGAGTTATGCTCCAGCAGCGTGGAGATCACATGATCCCCTGTGCGCACGACGCCGTGAATGGCCATGTTGAGCGCATCGGTCGCGTTCAGGCAGAAGGCCACGCGCGACGCGTCGGTCTCGCCAAGCATCTGCGCCGTGCTCTCCCGGCAGCGCTCGACGATGCGCCCCGCGGCCAGCGAGAGCGCATGGCCCGCCCTTCCGGGGTTTGCGCCGCAGTTCTCCAGCGCGGCGGCCATCGCCCGCACGGTCTCCCGCGGCTTGGGAAAGCTGGTTGCCGCGTTGTCCAGATAGATCATGACGTCCTCCTTTTTGGGCTGCCGCCCAAACCCGCTCGAGGGACATGCCCCTCGAGCTCCCTTCTTCCGCTTCGCGGCGCACAAACAAGCCGGCCAAGGCTGAACCCGCCGTCTTCACGCCGCATATGGTAGAGTATATGAGAGGGCCGCCGAAAGGTAGACCCAGGGAGGGAACGATCATGCAATCATCCTTTGGCATTGCCTCCTTCCGCTCGCGCACGCAGGTGCTGCGTCTGGAGGAAGCGCTGCGCCGCGCGGGGCTGTCCGCCGGCGTGATCTCAACGCCGCGCGAGGTCGCGATGGGCTGCGGGCTGTCGGTGCGCTTTGAGCTGGCGGAGCTTGGGCAGGTTCTGGCGGTCTTCCGCCGGCTGAATCCCGGCGCGCTGATCGGCTTTTATCGGGTGGACGATTACGGCACGCGGCAGATTCGCCTGACGCCGCTGCGGACGGACTGAGCCCGCGCCGGACTGAACACGCCTGCGCTTGCAGCTTGCTTTTTGCCCCTTCGCCCGGTATAATGAAACCATCATGCGAAAGGGGCTGTTTTCATGTCTGCTGCATATGATCATATCCTGCAAGAGCTCGAGCGCCTGTACCCCGACGCCAGGCCCGCACTTCACTTTGCCAATCCCTACCAGCTGCTCGTGGCGGTCATCCTCTCCGCCCAGTGCACGGACGTGAAGGTGAACATGGTCACGCCCGCGCTCTTTGCGGCCTATCCCGACGCGCACGCGCTGGCCCAGGCCGATCCGCTCGACGTGGAGCCGCTGATCAAGACCTGCGGCCTGTACCACAACAAGGCCAAAAACCTCGTCGCCACGGCGCGCGCGCTGGTGGAAAACTACGGCGGCGAGGTGCCCGCCGACCACGAGAAGCTGACGCAGCTGCCCGGCGTGGGCCGCAAGACGGCGAACGTCGTGATGAGCTGCGCGTTCGGCGCGGACGCGATCGCGGTGGACACGCACGTCTTCCGCGTCTCCAACCGTCTGGGCCTAGCGGACGCGAATGACGTGCTCAAGACCGAGCAGCAGCTGATGGAGCACATTCCACGGGAAAAGTGGAGCCTTGCGCATCACTGGATCATCTTCCACGGCCGGCGCGTGTGCACCGCGCGCAAGCCCGCGTGCGAAAGCTGCACGCTTTCGCCCTGGTGCGAATACGCGAACGGCAACCCCAAGGGAAAGAAATGAGCGGCTGGCGAGCCGCTTTTTCTTTGCCTGTGGTGAACGCATTTCACGCCCTTCCTGCATTTTTGTATTGAATTTGCATCTTGTATGCAACTCAGTCGCCCTTCGCATTCAAAATTCCGGGGTGAAAAACCAGCTCGAGCCCCCGTGATGCATTTTTGGATTCCTTCAAATTTTTCTTTATTTTTAAGGAAAAATCTGTTTACTCCGTGCTTCTTTCGTGCTATAATAGCCCAGCAAACAGGGAGCGGGCACGACAGGGCCGTCTCCCCTATATCCTGCAAGTTCATGAAAGTGAGGCATCCCTATGCTGACTGTTCTTTTTGTAATTGCCGTGCTGCTTGGCGCTTCTTCCCTGCTCTCTCTGGTCGACGGCCGCGAAACCTCCCGCGAGGTGGGCAGCTATCTGCACTACGAGTACAACGCGTCCATGCTCTCCCGCCTGTAAGCGAAATCGCCCATTGAGTACATAAGGGACTGTTCCGATAAAGGAACAGCCCCTTTTTTCATATTGGATTCTTTCTTCCGATCTTCAGCGCCCGCAGCGTATCCTTGTGCTCCGGCGAAACCCGAAAGCTCTCGATCGCCTTCTGGATCGCCTTGTTGTGCGTCCAGGGCTCCAGCCTTCTTTGCTCGATGTACGGCAGCGCCGCGTCGTATTGCAGCGCCAGCGCCGTCGCGAAGTACCACGCGACGGCCATCCTGACATAGTAATCCTCGTGCCGCAGCGCCGCGATCATCTCCGGCTGCGCGGGATCAAACGCGCCCTCCATAGCCCACTGCATCAGGCAGTTGATGCCAAAGCGCACGGTATACGGGTGATCCGACGCGAGCCAGATCCGGATGCTGCTCATCAGCCGCGGCAGATCGGTTTTCAAGGCCTTGGGCGACAGCTGGTCGCAGGTCGCCCAGTTGTCCACGTACGGCAGGAAGCTGTTCACCAGCGCGAGGCATGCGTCAAAATCCTTCTCCTGCGCGATGAGAAAGGCGTGAACCTGGTTTTCCTCAAAACAGCGGTGCGGCAGCGCCGCCATGAAGTCCGCCGCCTCCCGCGTGCCGCGGAGCTGCCGGGCAAGACGGCGCAGCTGCGGCGTGCGCACGCCGATGATCGTCTCCGGGGCGATGCCCGGAATCAGCTTTCTCTGGAAATCCCGATAGGGGATGTCCTGCATAAGCAGAAGTCTTTCTTCAAGCATAGGTTTTCCTCTTTGGGCTGCCGCCCAAACCTGCTTGGGGCGCCGCCCCAAACCCTGCAAGGGATTTCATCCCTTGGCCCTTCTTTTTTGCGTTGCATCAGGCGGTGCTGCAAAAAGGCCCTGCGATTGCAGGGCCCTTTTGATCTCTGAATACTCCGCTTACTTCCTGCTGCGGTCCACATAGTGGGTATGCAGCAGCTCATGCGCCCTGTGGCCGTTCGGCTCGCCCAGGTACTCCGCGTAGACCTTCTTGATATCCGGGTTCTCGTGGGACTTGCGGATGGTCTTCGCCTCGTCCTCCGCGTAGAGGCCGGCCGCACGCACGGCGCGCGGATCGACGTCCATACGGGTTTCGGCGTTCACGATCGGCTGGCCGCCGCCGTTGACGCAGCCGCCCGGGCAGGCCATGACCTCGATGAACGCGTAGTCCGCGTCGCCCGCCTGAATGCGGCGGATGAGCTTCTTCGCCGCGCCGGTGCTGCTGGCGATGGCCACCTTCAGCTCCTTGCCGGCGAGGGTGAAGGTCGCTTCCTTGATACCCTCGATGCCGCGGGCCGCGACGTAGTCGACGTTCTCCACGGAGCGGTTCTCCAGCACGTCGGCCGCGGTGCGCAGCGCCGCTTCCATGACGCCGCCGGTCACGCCGAAGATCGCCGCCGCGCCGGTGGACTCGGCGACCAGCTCATCAAAGCACTCCTCGTCGGAGAGCTTCGTGAAGTCGATGCGCGCGTCCTTGATCATGCGAGCCAGCTCGCGGGTGGTGATGGAGATATCGACCGAGCGCATGCCGTCGGTCTCCATCTCCGGACGCTCGACCTCAAACTTCTTCGCCACGCACGGCATGACGGCGACGACCACGATGTTCTTCGGGTCGATGCCGGCCTTCTCGGCGTAGTAGCTCTTGATGATCGCGCCCTCCATCTGCATCGGGGACTTGCAGGTGGACAGGTTCGGAATCAGCTCCGGGAAGTTGTGCTCGACGTACTTGATCCAGCCCGGGGAGCAGGACGTGAACATCGGCAGCACGCCGCCGTTCTTGATGCGGCTGAGCAGCTCGGTGGCCTCCTCCATGATGGTGAGGTCCGCGCCGAAGTCGGTATCGAACACCTTGTCAAAGCCGAGGCGCTTGAGGGCCTGGGTCATCTTGCCGGTGACGCGGGTGCCCATCGGCATGCCGAACTCCTCGCCCAGCGCCACGCGCACGGCCGGGGCCGGCTGCACGACGACGAACTTGTCCGGATCGGAGAGCGCGTCCCAGACCTTGTCGGTGTCGTCCTTCTCGCGCAGCGCGCCGACCGGGCAGGCCACGACGCACTGGCCGCAGTTGATGCAGTCGGTCTCGCTCAGCTTCTTTTCAAACGCCGGGGCGATCACGGTCTTGAAGCCGCGGTTGATCGCAGCGATCGCGCCGATACCCTGCACGTTGCGGCAGGCCGCCACGCAGCGGCGGCACAGGATGCACTTGTTCGGGTCGCGGACGATGGACGGGCCAAAATCGTCCAGCGGATAGTGGATGTTCGCGCCGTCGTACTTGCTCTCATCCACGCCCAGATCCTTGGCCAGCGCCTGCAGCTCGCAGGTTTTGCTGCGCACACAGGAGAGGCACTTGCGCTCGTGGTTGGAGAGGATCAGCTCCAGGACGGACTTCCTCGCCTGACGGACGGCCGGGGTATTGGTCTTGACGACCATGCCCTCGGAAACCGGCATCACGCAGGCCGCGGCCAGCGAGCGGCCGCCGACGTCCACCACGCACATGCGGCAGGCGCCAATCTGGTTGACATCCTTGAGGTGACACAGGGTGGGAATATGGATGTGCGCCTGATGGGCCGCTTCAAGGACGGTCGTACCGGCCTCAACCTGCACCTTCACGCCATCAATCGTAACGTTAACCATTGCCATGTTCATTCACTCCTTCAGGCTCTGTCAGGAACGGGAGATCGCGCCGAACTTGCACTTCTCCATGCAGGCGCCGCACTTGAGACACTTGGTGGTGTCGATGTAGTGCGCTTCGCGGACCTTGCCGCTGATGCAGCCGGCCGGGCAGTTGCGGGCGCACAGCGTGCAGCCCTTGCACTTTGCCGGGTCGATCTTGTAGGTCAGCAGCTTCTTGCAGTGGCCGGCCGGGCAGCGCTTCTCGTAGATGTGCGCCTCGTACTCGTCGCGGAAATACTTGAGGGTGGAGAGCACCGGGTTCGGGGCCGTCTGGCCCAGGCCGCACAGGGCGGTCGCCTTGATGGTGTTGGCCAGGTTCTCCAGCTTCTCGATGTCGCCGTCCTCACCCTTGCCCTCGACGATGCGCTCGAGGATCTCGAGCATGCGCCGGGTGCCGATGCGGCACGGCGCGCACTTGCCGCAGGACTCGTCGACGGTGAAGTCGAGGAAGAAGCGGGCGATGTCGACCATGCAGTTGTCCTCGTCCATGACGATCATGCCGCCGGAGCCCATCATGGAGCCGATCGCGGTCAGGTTGTCATAGTCGATCTTGATGTCCAGATGGCTGGCCGGGATGCAGCCGCCGGACGGGCCGCCGGTCTGCGCCGCCTTGAACTTCTTGCCGTTCGGGCAGCCGCCGCCGATGTCGTAGATGATCTCGCGCAGGGTGGTGCCCATCGGCACCTCCACCAGGCCGGTGTTGCAGATCTTGCCGCCCAGGGCGAAGACCTTGGTGCCCTTCGACTTCTCGGTGCCCATGGAGGCGAACCATTCCCAGCCGTTGTTGATGATCTGCGGCACGTTGGCGTAAGTCTCCACGTTGTTGAGGATGGTCGGCTGGCCGAACAGGCCCTTGACCGCCGGGAACGGCGGACGCGGACGCGGCTCGCCGCGCTTGCCCTCGATGGAGGTCATCAGCGCGGTCTCCTCGCCGCAGACGAAGGCGCCGGCGCCCAGACGGACGTCCATGTCAAAGTTGAAGTCGGTGCCGAAGATGTTCTTGCCCAGCAGGCCGTACTCGCGGGCCTGCTTGATGGCGATCTGCAGGCGCTTGACCGCGATCGGGTACTCCGCGCGGCAGTAGACGTAGCCCTGATCCGCGCCGATGGCGTAGGCCGCGATGGCCATGGCCTCGATGACGACGTGCGGGTCGCCCTCCAGGACGGAGCGGTCCATGAACGCGCCCGGGTCGCCCTCGTCGGCGTTGCAGCAGACGTACTTCTTGTCGGACTTGGATGCCGCCGCGAACTTCCACTTCATGCCGGTGGGGAAGCCCGCGCCGCCGCGGCCGCGCAGGCCGGACTTGAGCATCACGTCGATGACCTCTTCCGGGGTCATCTCGGTGAGCACCTTGCCCAGGGCCTTGTAGCCGTCAAAGGCGATGTACTCCTCGATGTTCTCCGGGTCGATGACGCCGCAGTTGCGCAGCGCAATGCGCTTCTGCTTCTTGTAGAAGTCGACGTTATCGAGGGACTTGACGGTGTTGTCCTCCTCGACGGCCTCCTTGTAGAGCAGCTCCTTGACGACGCGGCCCTTGATGAGGTGCTCGTCCACGATGCGGGAGACGTTCTCCACGGTCATGTGGGAGTAGAACGCGCCTTCCGGATAGACGATGACGACCGGGCCGGCCTGGCACAGGCCGAAGCAGCCGGTACGGACAACCTTCACTTCCTTGTCGAGACCCTTCTCGGCAAGCTGCTTTTCAAACTCCTTGATGATCTCGCCGGAGTTGGAGGACGAACAGCCCGTACCACCGCAGACCATCACATGAGAGCGAATCAGATCCATAATATGTTCCTCCTATTTATCGCTTCGGCTCAGCCCTGCGCGCCGATGGTGTACTCCTCTACCGGCCTGCCGTTGACGATATGGTCGTTCACCACGCGGGCGACCTTCTCCGGCGTCATGTGGACGTAGGTGACCTTCTCCTGATCCTTGACATAGACCTCAACGATCGGCTCCAGGCGGCACATGCCCACGCAGCCGGTCTGCGCGACGGTCACGTTGTCGATGCCGCGGCGCTTGAGCTCCTCGATGAACTCCAGCATCACCGGGCGCGCACCGGCGGCGATGCCGCAGGTGGCCATGCCCACGACGATGCGGGTGTCGATATTGTCGTCCTTTCTGAGGTTGACCTGTTCAATCATTCTGGCGCGGATGGCGGCCAGTTCGGCGAGAGATTTCATGAAAATAACCCTCCATGCAATTCATTGATTTCCTGAACCAAGCAGTCCTTGATCCATGCGGAGATTTCCGGATGATCAAGCGGAACCGGCGCGACCGCCTCCCTGATCTCGCGGGTGTCAAAGACGAAGACCTTCCCGTCGTAATCATAGACGAAGCGGAAATCCGTTTCCGGATTCATGAGCACCAGCGTGAACAGCGCGCCCGGCACGTCGCCCATCGGCGGCCTGTCGATGTGGGAAAGGCCGAACGATACGCGCACGGTCGTCCCCTTCCCCAGCTCGGAGGCGATGGAAAAATCGCCGCCGGTGGCCTGCGCCGTCATCTTGAGCAGCGGCAGCCCCAGGCCGACCTTGCGCGTCTTGCGCGTGGTGGTGAAGGGGTCGCAGACGGAGCGCGCCATCTCCTGGCTCATGCCGCATCCGTCGTCGATGAACGTCAGACCGATGGTGTCCCGCTCATGGCTCACGGTGATCTCGATTGTCACCAGGCTTGCCCTGGCCGAGATGGAATTCTGGGCAATATCGAGGATATTGTCCGCAAGCTCACGCATCATACCATCTGAATCACTTACGGTACTTGGCGATGATGTCCGGGATCTGATCCGGGGTCAGACGGCCGTACACGTCGTCGTTGATCATCATGACCGGCGCCAGACCGCAGGCGCCCAGGCAGCGGGTGGCGTTCAGGGTGAACAGGCCGTCCGGCGTGGTGCGGCCGGCCGGCACGCCGAGCACCTCCTCCAGCTTGTCCAGCACCTGCTGGCTGCCCTTGACGTAGCACGCGGTGCCCAGGCACACGCTGATGATGTACTGGCCCTTGGGCTCCAGGTTGAACTGGGCGTAAAACGTGGCCACGCCGTAGATATCGCTGACCGGAATATCCAGCTCCTTGGCGATGTAGTTCTGGACCTCCTCCGGCAGATAGCCGAAGATATCCTGAGCCCTCTGCATGATCGGCATCAGTGCGCCCGGCTCGTTTCTGAGCTCGTCGATCACCTTCTGCAAGGCCTCGAACTTTTCCTTCTCGAGAGACATGTCGTACAAACCCCCTTAATGCTCGCTGTTTGACATAAAGTTATCAATACGAAGACGATCTATTATATCATACACGTCTGTCGTTAGCCTACACTAATTCCCAGATTTCGACAAAACATGCAGAATAATATGCCAAATTTTATCATGAATGCCCCGCAATCGTCTCAAAAACGGCCGTCACGCTTCGCTCCCGCGCATGAAGCGCGAACTGCGGCTCCAGAATGTTTTCCAGATAATGCGCGTCCGAGGACTCCAGCAGGCGGTATCCGTCCAGATTGACCGGCGGCATTGTGACTTTTTTGGAAATCTCCAGCGCGTCGTAGTGCACGTTCTCCGGCAGGAAGCCCAGCGCGTTCAGCACGCCGTTGCTGCCCCGGTTGATGTGCGCCGGCACGCACAGGCCGCCCGCCTCCCGGATGCGCCCGGCGCATTCCTCAAAGCTCAGGTCCAGCGCGCTGATGAGCAGCCGCTCCTCCACCGCGATCTCCTCATCCTGCGCGTTCATCACCTGCTGGCGGCCGAAGAACTTCTCGTTGTTGGGAATCGGCGGCAGGTGCCGGTAGATCTCCTCCCCGAACGCTGTGCATTCCTCCACGGTTCGAAAGTAGCACAGCATGTGCGCCTCCTCCTTCGTGGTCAGCTCCATGCCCGGCAGCAGCAGCACGTTCATCATGTCCGCCGCCTCCTTGATGGCCGGCAGGTTGCGCGCGCTGTTGTGGTCGCACACCGCGATCACGTCCAGCTGCTTGATGAACGCCATGCCCACGATGTTGTTGGGCGTCATCAGCGCGTCGCCGCAGGGCGAGAGGCAGGAGTGGATGTGCAGGTCGCAAAAGAGGCTCTTCATGGCGCTCAGCCCTTTTTCGCCGGGGCCACGCCGTTTTCGGCCAGCAGCATCACCAGCTCGTAGGCCGTGCGGTCGCTCGAGAGCAGGATGATGTCCTCGTCCTTCGCCTTGGCGACGATCGGCGCCTCCACGGGCAGGCTTTCCGGGATGATGACGCACGCGAAATCCAGCAGCGCCGCCACGGCGATCACGTTCATGTGCGCCTGCACGGTGATCCAGGCCATGTCCGCCTGGCCGCGGCCCATGACGTGACTGAGCAGATCGCAGGTGTAGCCGCAGGCAATCTCGCGGTCCTCATAGGGGCCCGTCAGGCACTTTGCGCCGGAAATCCTCTCAAAATCCGAAACCTTCATCCTTATTGTTCGTCTCCTTCCTCGTCATCGCTCCTGAGCTTCTCCTGCATCTCCCTGAGCCTCGCCGTATCCTGCGGGGTGTTAAAGCGCGTGCTGGCGCCCAGCGTCACCATCTCCGCGGCCAGGGAATTGATGCGGTCGTTGAGGCGGAACACGCAGTTGAGCTCGTTGGCAAATCCGTTTTCGATGTCCTCCGCCAGCGCGCGGCACGTCGGCGAGCCGCAGGAGCCGCAGTCATAGCCGGGCAGGCCCTGCGTCAGGCGCTCGATGCGCTCCTCGCGCTCAATGCGTTCCTTCATCGTGCCGACCAGCTGCATGGCGTCGCTCGGCTCGATTTCCTTCGTCAGGCGCAGGGTGTGCACCGCGTCCTCAAAGACCTCCCTGCGCTGCACCGTCTTCAGCGTCGTCCGGTTCATCACGCTGCGCAGGCGGTTCTTGGCCACAAAGCTGTTTTCCACCGTCAGCGGGCCGCCCAGACAGCCGTTGACGCAGGCCAGCCCTTCAAAGTAGGTCAGGTTGCGGAAGCGCGCATTCTCGATCGCCTCCAGCACGTTCATCACGTTCTCGATGCCGTCCACGCACAGCGCGCTCTTGATGCCCACGGCCTCCGCCTCGCCGCCGGGCACCGCCCACTTGATGCCCACCACACTCGCGCGGTCGATCTCCAGCGGCGTAAAGCCCTCCTTCAGGAACACGCGCATCTGCGTGTACACGTCCTTGATCGCAATCACGCCGTCCACATAGGATTTTTCAAGGCCGGCGGGCGAGCGGACCGCCGTCATCTTCGCCGCGCAGGGCGTGATGAAGAACGCGCCCACATCGGCGATATCCACGCCGTGCTTCTGCGCGTACTCCTCCTTGGCGATCTTGGCCGCCGCCTCCATGGGCGAAACGAAGTCGATCACGTTGTCCAGCAGCGCGGGGAAATTGACCTGAATCAGCCGCACGATGGCCGGACAGGCGGAGGAAATCACGGGCTTGGGCCGGTCCTCCTCGCGCATCGCGCGGCTGATCGCATAGGACACGATCTCCGCGCCGCGCGCGACCTCGAACACATCGACAAAGCCCAGCCGGAACAGCGATGCGATGATCGGCTCCGGCTGATGCACGCCCTGGAACTGCGCGTACAGCGTCGGCGCGGGCAGGGCGATCGGGTATTTGAACCGCCTGATGGAATCCAGCGGATCGGTCACGGCCACCTTGGCATGGCTTTCGCAGACCTTGATGCACTCGCCGCAGTCGATGCAGCGCTCCGGAAGGATCGTCGCCTTGTTGTTTCTGATTCGGATGGCCTCCGTTGGACATCGCTTCAGACACGTCGTGCAGCCCTTGCATTTGTCCTTGTCAAGCCGCACGGAATGATAGTAGATTTCCTGCAATGCACTTCGCCTCCCGCCTGCATGCCCGGAAACGGGCCTGTCAGATGTTGAAGATCATGGAGATATCAGTTCCCTCCCCCACGACGGAGGAGATGTGGAAGTCGTCGGCGTTGCGCTTCATGTTCGGCAGGCCCATGCCCGCGCCGAAGCCCATGTTGCGCACCTCGTTGCTAGCCGTGGACCAGCCCTCGGTCATGGCCTTGTCAATGTCCGGAATACCCGGGCCCACGTCGCGCGCGCGCACCAGAATGCGGTCCTCGGAAATCTCAAAGTCGATCTGTCCGCCGTCGGAATGGATCACCAGATTGATCTCCGCCTCATAGGTGCACACGGACACGCGGCGCATGATGCTGCTGGGAATGCCCAGACGCTTCATGTGGCGCTTGATGCGCGCGGAGACGTCGCCCGCGCACGTCATGTCGTCCGCCTTCACCGGATAGGTTTCCTTAATAATCATACGCTCACCCCAGTTCAACCGGTCGGAGGCCGGCCATGTACAGCCTTGCGCAGGCCTCGAACATCGTGTATGGCGTCTTGAGCGCCGGCAGGCCGATCTCCCTGGCCAGCGCCAGCGCGTCGCCGAGCGGCTCCTTGTCGCGCACAAAGACGACGCAGGGCACGTCGAGCATCTCGCAGGTGCGCACGCTCTGGCTGTTGACCAGGCCGGTCAACAGCAGCGTGTCCTCCGTCACGCACGCCAGCACGTCGCTCATCATGTCCGAGGCAAAGGCGGTGCTGATCTCCCGCTGGCCCTCCTCCGGGCAGCTGAGCCATTTCGCATCGAGTACCGTCGCAATCTCCTGAATGGTCATCCTCTTTCCTCCCGGCAATTCCCAGTATACCTCTGTGAATTATGCACAAATTCAATTCATGAGCTTATTATACTTTATCTTTTCGTCTCTGTCTACGGCTTCAAAACTAAATATTTTTATATCAATTCCACAGAATACAGGAGGCCGTTGAAAGCGGGCTGCAAGCCTGCTATAATACAGGATATCAAAACAGACCCTGAGGGAAGGATGGATCGCACCATGAATTATGCAGAACGCGCACAGGCGCTGCGGGCGGAAACCGTCGCCCATCGCCGTTATTTTCACACCAACGCCGAGGTCGGCCTGAACATGCCCAAGGCGCAGGCCTATGTGCTTGAGACGCTCCGGGCGCTGGGCATCGCCTGCCAGCCCTGCGGCCACGGCGTGAGCGCCACCATCGGGCATGGCGGCAAGGTCATCCTGCTGCGCGCGGACATGGATGCGCTGCCCATGCCCGAGGAGAGCGGCGAGTCCTTCGCCTGCCCGACCGGCACGGAGGCGCACGCCTGCGGCCACGACTTCCACGCCGCCATGCTGCTCACCGCGGCCAAAATGCTCAAGGAGAACGAGGACAGCCTGCAGGGCACGGTCAAGCTCATGTTCCAGCCGGCGGAGGAGACCTTCGAGGGTGCCAAGGACATGATCGCAAACGGCATTCTGGACAATCCGCCGGTTGACGCCGCGCTGGCCTACCACGTCACCAGCGGCCAGATACCCCTGGGATTGTACATGTACAACGCCACCGGCGCGATGATGTTCTCCGTGGACGGCTTCCGCATCACCGTCAAGGGCCGCGGCGCGCACGGCGCCTATCCGCATTTCTCCGTCGATCCCATCAACATCGGCGTACACGTCTACCTCGCACTTGAGGCGCTCATCGCCCGCGAGGCCGACCCGAACAAGGCCTGCGTGATGACCATCGGCCACTTTGAGGCCGGCTCCGCCGCCAACATCATTCCGGATACCGCCACGCTGGAGGGCACCCTGCGCACCAACGACAAGGCCTCCCGCGAGCTGCTCGTGCGCCGCATGAAGGAGGTCGCCGCCCGAACCGCCGAGGTCTACGGCGGCACGGCCGAAATCACCATGCTCTCCGAGGTGCCGCCGCTGGTCTGCGATCCCAAGCTGACGAATGAGATCGTGGGCTACATGCAGGCGCTGAATCTCCCCGGCGCGGCGCCGTACCCGGGCGCGTCCGCCAGCGCGTCGGAGGACTTCGCCACCATCGCCGAGCGCGTGCCCAGCGCGTTCATGTACCTGTCCGCCGGCTTCCTCGACGAGCGCGGCAAGGCCCCCGCGCACAACCCGAAGGTGCGCTTCAACGAGGACGTGCTGCCCACCGGCGCGGCGTACCTGGCGCACTGCGCCACCGAGTGGCTCGCACATCACGCCTAAGTCACTCTGACCAGCGCGAAGCGAAGAAGGGGTTTGAGGGACCGGAGCCTGCCGCGCCCAGTGGGCGAAACAGGCAGGCGGAGCGTCGGGAATCGCAAGGAGTGCCTGATGGCGCGACTATACGAGTTCCCCGGATTGAAATCCCCAAGCGGGGTTTGGGGCCTGCGGCCCCAAC
>JAGBDL010000032.1 GCA_017937505.1 Clostridia bacterium
GGGCGTGTGCGCGGCGCTGGTGGGCGGCATCGAGTGGGCGCTGGACAAGACGCCGGTGAGCAACGTGCTGCTGTACGGCATGATGATCGCCGCGTGCGCCGCAATGTGTGCGTGCGCCGCGCGCTTTGGCGGCAAAGGAAAGAGGAAGAAAGCATGAAGCGATTTACCGCACAGATTCGTCACAGCTACGACACCATCCTGCGCATGTGCAGGGTGCAGGACGACACCTTTTGCTTTGGCCGCAAGATTCTGATGGCGCTGGCCGGCCTGGCGCTGACGGTGCTGGGCGCATGGAATCTCGCCAGCGCCGCGGGGCTTGTCTTCGCGCTGGTGGGCTGCTGGCTGCTGGTGAGCCTCAATTTCCCGGCCAGGAACCGCGCCCAGAGCATCCGGCAGGCGCTGAACGGCCAATACCCGACCAACCGGTATGAGTTCTACGACAAGCATTTTGTGCTGCTGGCGCAGAACCAGGACGTGGTGGATTACAGCCGGATCATGCGTCTGGTCGAGGATGACGGCTACTGCTATCTGTTTATCAGCGCGCAGGCGGCCTACATGCTGGAGAAGGCCTCCCTGGGTACGGAGCTGAGCCGGTTCATGGCGTTCATGGAGAAGGCGACGGGCCTTTCCTGGATGAAGCCGTACAAGCTGAGCACGTTCAACCTGAAGACCATTCTGGAGCTGCTCAGGGGCGGTAAGCAGGAGAAGAAGTAATCAAAAGCGGCGGCCGGGCGGCCGCCGCTTTTGCGCACTCATTTCTTTCTATACTTGGCTTCATAATCCCGCAGGCAGGCGAGCGCCTGACCGGAGAGCGGATACAGCGCGATGAGGTTGAAGAGGGTCATCAAGCCGATGCCCACGTCGCCCAGGTCCCACACGAAGGTGTAGGCCGCCAGGCCGCCGATGAAGAGCATCGCCAGGGCCAGCACCTTGTAGGCGGTCTGCGCGCCCCAGCGGTCGCCGAAGAGATAGGCGACGTTCGAGCGGGCGTAGAACAGCACGCCGATGAACGTGGAGAAGCTGAACAGCCAGAGGATGACGGCGATGAACACGCTGCCGAAGCTGCCCAGATGATGCACCATGGCGGTCTGCAGAAGGCCCATGCCGGACTGCCCCGCCAGCAGATCCTGCGGCGCGAGCAGCATGATCATCGCCGTGCAGGTGCAGATGACGATGGTGTCAATCAGCACGCCGAACGCCTGCAGCAGGCCGACCTTGGCCGGATGATCGGCCTCGGCGGCAGCGGCGGAGCAGGGCGCGGAGCCGGAGCCGGCCTCGTTGGAGAACAGGCCGCGCTTGACGCCGTTCATCAGCACCGCGCCAAAGCCGCCGGCGGCCATCTGCCGCAGGCCGAACGCCTCGGCAAGGATGCGCCGGAAAACGTCGGGCAGCAGCGCCGCGTACCT
Organism: Clostridia bacterium; assembly: GCA_017937505.1. Classification (GTDB taxonomy): domain Bacteria; phylum Bacillota; class Clostridia; order Christensenellales; family Aristaeellaceae; genus Ventricola. The sequence goes on from JAGBDL010000032.1 coordinate 1,407, forward strand.
CAGAATGAGGAAGACGGTGAGGAAGAAGTACGCGCCGGCCATGACGGGCACCAGCACGTCAAGCACCTTGACGGTCGCGTTTTTGCGCAGCACGATGACCGCGGCGACGGCGACCAGCAGGATCGTGGAGTACAGCGGCGGGATGCCGAAGGCATTGTGAAAGGCGGAGGACACGGAGTTGCCGATCACCTGGCTGATGCCGCACCAGCAGATCAGGCCGGACGCCGCAAAGCACACGGCGAGCACCGAGCGCTTCAGCTTCCTGCCGCGCCACCTTTCCGCCAGGGCGTGGAGATAGCGGGCGGGGCCGCCGCGGGTGCCACCGTAGAGCGGATCCTCTTCCTTGTACAGGTTGGCCAGCGTGGACTCGATGAACGCGGTGGACGCGCCGAGCAGCGCCGTCACCCACATCCAGAACACCGCGCCCGCGCCGCCTGCGGAGATCGCCGCGACGACGCCGACCAGATTGCCCATGCCCACGCGCGTGGCGGTGGAGACGATGAGCGACTGCACGCCGGAGAGGGAGGCATGGCCGCGCGGACGCTTTTCCACGGCAACCCGCGCCATGGCGGGCAGCAGGCGCACGGGCAGACCGCGCGTGCGGAGGGTGAAGTATGCGCCGGTGGGCACCAGCAGCATGACCAGCAGCGGAAGGCCCAGCGTGCCGCCGCCCGGCAGGGGGAGCGTGAGCAGATCACGCCACAGCAGGGCGTATACGGCGTTCACCAGCTTCACAAAACCGGAAAGCAGGGCGCTCAGGACAGTTGACATGATGTAAATTTCTCCTTGGCTGGAATTGAAAAATGAAAACAGGGCATACCCTTCATAGTATACACGAAGCTTGACGCTTTGTAAATCCTTCGCGCCGGCTGAAATGGTTGACAAAAACCCTGAAAGGCTTTATACTTTCTGCGTAAACCACTTCACACCGACAATACAGAGGAGCACACGAGCAATATGAAGAAGAATTCCATCAAGACCGTCGTGGCCGTGGGCATCGGCGCGGCGCTGTTCTTTGTCCTGGGCCGCTTTGTGAACATTCCCAGCGGCATCCCGAACACCAATATCTCCGTGCAGTATGCCGTTTTGGGCATGCTCGCCAGCATGTACGGCCCGGTCGCGGGCGCGCTCATCGGCTTCATCGGCCACACGCTGATCGACCTGTCCTGGGGCGGCGCGCCGTGGTGGAGCTGGGTGCTGGCGTCCACCGCCGTGGGCGCTGCCGTCGGCTTCCTGGGCCGGAAGCTGCCCATCAGCGAGGGCGTCTTCGGCAAGAAGGAGATCATCTCCTTCGCCGTGATCAACGTGATCGCCAACGCCGTCGCCTGGCTGGTGATTGCCCCGGTGCTGGATATCGCGATCTACGCCGAGCCGGCCGCCAAGGTGTTTGCGCAGGGCGCGATGGCCGCCGTGGCGAACTCCGTCACCGCCGTCGTGATCGGCGCGCTGCTGTGCGCCGCGTACAGCAAGACCATCGCGGGCAAGGGCTCCCTCGACGCGGAGTAATCCATCGGTTTCTATGGGCAGGGGCAACCCTGCCTTTTTTGACTGAGGGGAAAATGCGCAAACCCGTGCAGTTTAGCGGCTGCGAAAAGAGGATGAAAGCATGACCACGCCGATCATTTCCTTTAAAAACTTCTCATTTCAGTACCGTGCGCAGAAGCGGCCGACGCTGCTTGACATCAATCTGGACATCCTGCCGGGTGAGCGCGTGCTGATCGCCGGGCCCTCCGGCAGCGGCAAGAGCACGCTGGGCAGCTGCATCAACGGCCTGATTCCGTTTTCCTTTCCCGGCGAGGTCACGGGCGAGCTGACGGTGGACGGCGTGGACGCGCCCCGGGCGGGCATCTTCGAGCTGTCCGCGCATGTGGGCACGGTGCTGCAGGATCCGGACGGCCAGTTCATCGGCCTGACGGTGGGCGAGGACATCGCCTTCGCGCTGGAAAACGCGTGCGCGCCGCAGGAGCAGATGAAGGAAACCGTGGCGCGCGTGGCTGGGCTGGTGGATATCGAAAGCCACCTGGAGTCCGCGCCGCACGAGCTCTCCGGCGGGCAGAAGCAGCGCGTGAGCCTGGCGGGTGTGATGGTCGATCAGGTGAAGGTGCTGCTGTTTGACGAGCCGCTGGCCAACCTCGACCCCGCGGCCGGCAGGCAGGCGATCGAGCTGATCGACGAGATTCAGAGGAAGACGGACACGACGGTCATCATCATTGAGCACAGGCTCGAGGACGTGCTCTGGCGCAGCGTGGATCGCATCGTGCTGATGAGCGAAGGCCGCATCGCGGCGGACATGCGCCCGGACGAGCTGCTCTCCACCGGGCTGCTTCAAGCACACGGCATCCGCGAGCCGCTGTATCTGACGGCGCTGCGCTACGCGGGCGTGGAAATTGCACCGGCGCTGCGCCCGGCGGGAATCGGCACGCTGACGCTCGGCGAAGCGGAGAAGGAGAAGGCTCGCGCGTGGTTTCAGGCCGCGCCGGACAGGGCGGAGGAAGCGCCGAAGCCGCCGCTGCTTGAGGTGAAGCACCTGAGCTTTGGCTATGCGCCGGAGCAAAGGACGCTGCGCGACGTGAGCTTTTCCATCGGCAGGGGCGAGATGGTCGCCATCGTGGGCCGAAACGGCGCGGGCAAGTCGACGCTCTCCAAGCTGATCTGCGGCTTTGAAACGCCGGAGAGCGGGACGATGATCTTTGACGGCGAGGACATGGCGGGGCTGTCCATCCGCGAGCGCGCCTCGCGCATCGGCTATGTGATGCAGAACCCGAACCAGATGATCTCCAAAACCATGATCTATGACGAGGTGGCGCTGGGCATCCGCCGCCGGGGATACACCGAGGAACAGATCCGCGAGAGGGTGGAGCAGACGCTGCGCATCTGCGGACTGTATCCCTTCCGCAACTGGCCCATCTCAGCGCTCTCCTTCGGCCAGAAGAAGCGCGTGACCATCGCCAGCGTGCTGGTCATGGGCCCGCAGATGATCATCCTGGATGAGCCGACGGCCGGACAGGACTTTAGGCACTACACCGAGATCATGGAGTTTTTGCGCGGGCTCAACGCGCAGGGCGTGACGGTCGTGATGATCACGCATGACATGCACTTGATGCTCGAATACACGCCGCGCGCGCTGGTGTTCAGCGGGGGCACGCTGATCGCGGACAGGAGCGCCGCGCAGGTGCTCTGTGACGGCGAGCTGGTGCGCCGCGCCGCGCTCAAGGAGACGAGCCTCTTTGCGCTGGCAAACCGCTGCGGCGTGGGCGAGCCGGTGGCGTTTGTGGAGCGCTTCATCGATGCGGACAGGGAGGTGCGCGCGCATGGCGGCTAAGACGGTGCTCAACTATCTGCCCAGAAGGAGCGTCGTGCACGACCTGACCGGCACGACGAAACTGGCGTTTTTCCTGCTCTTCACGTTCGCCGGCATGCTGACCTACGACACGCGCGTGCTGCTGGGCCTGCTGCTTGTCAGCCTGCTGGCGTTCAGGGCCAGCCGCATCCGGGTGAGGGAAGTCCGGTTCATGCTCGTGTTCATGCTGGTGTTCCTGCTGATGAACAACTTCTTTGTCTTCCTCTTCAACCCCAATCAGGGCACGGAGATTTACGGCACGCGGCATGTGCTGCTGAATCTGCCCGGGCGGTTCGCCGTGACGGCGGAGGAGCTGTTTTATCTGCTCAACATCACGCTCAAGTACTTCATCGCGCTGCCGGTGGCGATCCTGTTCATCTCCGCGACGGACCCCAGCGAGTTCGCCGCGAGCTTAAACAGCATCGGCGTGTCCTACCGCGTGGGCTACTCGGTGGCCATCGCGCTGCGCTACATCCCGGATATCCAGCGCGACTACCACAGCATCAGCCAGGCGCAGCAGGCGCGCGGCGTGGAGCTGGGCAAAAAGGAGCCGCTCTTCACGCGGCTCAAAAACGCGGCGGGCATCCTGCTGCCGCTGATTCTCTCCAGCCTGGCCCGCATCGACGTGATCTCCAACGCCATGGAGCTGCGCGGCTTCGGCAAGAACAAAAAGCGTACCTGGTATCGTCAGCGTCCGTTTGCCCGAAACGACTACCTGGCGCTTGTGCTGGGCGCTTTGCTGCTGGCGCTGAGCATCGTCATCACGTTTTACGACGGGAACCGCTTCTACAACCCGTTCATCTGATCAGGCGAGACGAAGGAGGATGCGTATGGAGAACCAACAGATTGCCGCGCGCGTGGAGGCGCTTCTGGCGGAGATGACGCTGGAGGAGAAGGCCGCGCAGATGATTCAGGTACCCTATGCGATCGTGGGCCGCGAGGAGGCCCTGCGCTGGGCGCGCCTGGGCGCGGGCTCGTTTCTGCATGTGCTGGGCGACGACGCCCGCGAGATTCAGAAGACCGCGATGGAGGAATCCCGGCTGGGCATTCCGGTGATCTTCGGCATCGACGCGATTCACGGTCACGGACTCAACGACCACGCGACCATTTTCCCGACGCAGCTGGCCGCGGCCTGCTCGTTTAACCCGGACGTGGCCTATACCATGGGGCAGGTGACGGCGCGCGAGGTGGCTTCCGACGGCCTGCACTGGACGTTCTCGCCGGTGCTGTGCCTGGGCCGCGATACGCGCTGGGGCCGCATCGACGAGACGTTCGGCGAGGATCCGGTTCTGGCGGGCGAGATGGGCGCGGCGATCATTCGGGGCTATCAGGGCGAGGATCTGGCGGACGGCGAGCACATCCTGGCCTGCGCCAAGCACTACATCGGCTACGGCGAGGCGGTCGGCGCGCGCGACGCCTGCGACACGGAGATGACCTACCGCAAGCTGCGCGAGGTGTTCCTGCCGCCGTTTCAAAGGGCGGTCGATGCGGGCGTGGGCAGCGTCATGACGGCCTACGGCGCCATCGACGGTACGCCGTTCACCATCGACAGCGTCTCCCTCAAGGATATCCTGCGCGGCGAGCTGGGCTTTGACGGCTTCGTCGTCACCGACTGGGACAATGTGAATGCCCTGGTGCGCCGCCAGCACGTCGCCGAGACGGCCGAACAGGCCTCCGTGATGGCCGCGATGGCGGGCAACGACATGATCATGACCTCCACGCAGTTTTACGACGCGGTCATCAGGGCTGTGCGCGCGGGCGAGCTGGAGGAGCGCGTGCTGGACGACGCAGTGCGCCACATCCTGACGGTCAAGCTGCGCATGAACCTGTTTGAAAAGCCGGAGAAGACCGGCAGGCCCGGGTGCCTGGGCTGCGCGGAGCACCTGGCCGCGGCGAAGGATGCGGCGGACAGGAGCCTCGTGCTGCTCGCCAACGACGGTGTGCTGCCGCTGGGCAGGTCGGTCAGGAAGGTTGCGGTCATCGGATCGAACGCGGACGACATCCGCGCGCAGCTTGGCGACTGGACATACTTCACCCATCCGACGCCGGATCCGGCGCACGAGCCGGTGCGCCCGTATGTGACGGTGAAGGAGGGCATGGAGGCGGCGTGCGCAAAGCGCGGCATGGCGTGCGTCTATCACCGCGGCTGCTCCGTGCTCCCCGGCGAGTACGAGGACATCGCGGGCGCGGTCGAGACGGCCAGGAATGCGGACGCAATCGTGCTGGTTGTGGGCGACGTGATCGAGCAGACCGGCGAGGAGAAGGACCGCGCGGTGCTGGAGCTCTCCGGAAAACAGATGGAGCTGTTTGACGCGCTGCGCGCGCTGGGCATTCCGCTGGTTACCGTGCTGGTCGCCTCCAAGCCGCTGGCGGTGGGCCGCACGGCGACGGACGCGGATGCGTTTCTCTGTGCGTTTAACGGCGGCCTGTTCGGCGGCGAGGCCGTGGCGAAGGCCATCTTCGGCGAGATCAACCCGAGCGGCCGCCTGCCCATCTCCTTCCCGCGCGCGAGCGGTCAGGTGCCGGTGTATTACAACAGCCTGCCGGGCTGGCACACGCAGCCGGGCAAGGGCTACGGCGACCTGCCGGACACGCCGCTGTACGCGTTCGGCGAGGGCATGGGGTACAGCGCGTTTGCCTATGACGGCCTGACGTTTGACGAAAAGACGCTTGAGGCGGGCGTGAACGTGACCAACACCGGCCGCATGGCCGGCACGGAGACCGTGCAGGCGTACTTCCGCGACGTGGTCTCCTCCGTGCTCACGCCGGTCAGGCAGCTGATCGCCTTCGGGCAGGTGACGCTCGCGCCGGGCGAGACGGCGCGGGTGACGTTCCGCTTTGCGCGCGAGGACTTCTCGCTGGTCAACCGCCGGGAGCAGCGCGTGACCGAGCCGGGCGAATTTGTGCTGATGATCGGCCACTCCAGCCGCGATGCAGATTTGCTCAAAACGGCGTTCAGGCTGTGAGGCGCAGAACGCATTTCCTGATCAGGCGGACGGCTTCGGCCGTCCGCTTTGAACTTGACATCCAATATTCCACCGCTTATACTGAGGAAGAATGACGGGAAAGTAAGAACGGACGGACAGGGAAAGAAACAGAAAGATGAACCGATTGAAGAAGTTTTTTGGCGCGCAGGACATGACAGTGGGCAAGCCGCTGAGCAACCTGATCGTCTTTTCGGTGCCGCTGCTGATCGGCAACCTGGCACAGCAGATGTACAACACGGCCGATTCGATCATCGTCGGCCAGTATGTCGGCGACAGCGCCCTGGCCGCCGTGGGCGCCAGCGGCCCGATTCTCAACCTCCTGCTGCTGCTGTTCATGGGCATATCCACCGGCGCGGGCATTCTGGTCTCGCAGTATTTCGGCGCGCACAGGCAGGAGGAGCTGGAGGCGAGCGTGGGCACCTGCCTGACGCTCACATTCATCGCCAGCCTGATCATCATGGCGGTCGGCCCGCTGATGATCGAGCCGCTGATGACGCTGCTGGACACGCCGGCGGACGTGTACGGCATGGCGGTCGATTACCTGACGATCATCACCGTGGGCATCATGGGCTGCGCGTATTACAACATCGTCTCCGGCATCCTGCGCGGCCTGGGCGATTCCGTCTCGCCGCTGATCTTCCTGATCGTGGCGTGCCTGCTCAATATCGCGCTTGACCTGCTGTTCGTCGCGAAGCTGGGCATGACGGCGGACGGCGTGGCGCTGGCAACGGCCATCGCGCAGGGGGCGTCCGCGGTGCTGTGCCTCTGGCGGCTGTGCCACATGCGGGAAACGCTGACGCTGAGCGGCAGAAGCCTCATCCCGGACAGGCACATGACGCTGCGGACCATCCGGCTCGGCCTGCCCTCCGGCCTGACGCAGGCGATCTTCTCCATGGCGGCCATCGTCGTGCAGGCGCTGACCAACTCGTTCGGCACCAGCGTCATCGCGTGCGCGATCGTCGTGATGCGCGTGGACGGCTTTGCGATGATGCCGAACTTCACCTTCGGCACCGCCATGACGACGTTCGTCGGACAGAACGTGGGCGCAAACCGCATGGACCGCGTGCACGAGGGCGTGCGCAAGGGCGTGGCCGCGGGCCTGGCGGTGGCCGTCGTGCTGGTGGCGTGCATCCTGCTGTTCGGCGAAAACCTGATGCGCATGTTCACCTCCACGGAGGAGGTCGTCCGGCTGGGCGTGCACATGCTGCACATCCTGGCCCTGGGCTATATCGCCATGTCCGTCACGCAGAGCCTCTCCGGCGTCATGCGCGGCGCGGGCGACACCGTCACCCCGATGTGGATCTCCTTTATCACCACGTTTGTCATCCGCATGCCGCTGGCGTACGCCATCGCGTACTTCACCCGCAGCGAGACGCTGCCAAACGGCACCCCGGATTGCATCTTCATTTCCTTGCTCATCTCCTGGGTCATGGGCGCGGTGCTGACCGCCGTGCTGTATCGCCGTGGAAGGTGGAAGCAGCGCAGCGTCGTCAGGGAAGGCTGACGGAACCTGCATCGGAAGACAGAAAGGCAGGATAACGCATGATTAAGCGCAATCAGAGCATGCTCAATGCGCTCAATTTGATTTCGGACGGCGTACTGACGCTGCTGTCCTATGTCTGCGCGCTGTGGCTGCGCTTTGAGGTGCTCGGGGGACGGCAGACCCTGCAGCTGACGAGCCCGAGGCTGGTCGCGCTCATCTTTGGCTATTGCATCCTGATCGTGCTGGTGTACTATGCCCTGGGCCTGTACGGCTATGGCCGCCTGCGCAGAAGGCGCGAGGAGGGCCTGTGCATCCTGCTGGTCAACGGCCTGGGCACACTGGCGCTGATGGCGACGTTCTACGTCGTGCGCATCGTGGATTTCTCCCGCCTGATGCTCATCCTGTTCTGGCTGATTTCCAGCGTGGCCGTCGTCCTCAAGCGAGCCCTCCTGCGCGGCGCGCTCTCGTATTACCGGAGCCGTGGCTACAACCTCAAGCATGTGATCGTCATCGGCTGCGGCCATCTGGCGCGCCAGTATGCGCGGGACATCCGGAGCAATCCGCAGATGGGCTTTTCCATCATGGGCTATATCGGCTGCGAAAAGCAGGACGATCTGGGCAAATACCTGGGGGATTATACGCAGGTGGAGGCCATTCTGGAGGCCAACAGCCCGGACGAGGTGATCGTTGCGCTCGATCCGCAGGACATCGCCGTGATGCCGGACATCCTCGCCGCTGCGGACAAGGAGGGCGTTCGCCTGAGCCTGATCCCGTTTTTCAACGATTATATTCCCAGAACCCCGACGATCACGGCGGTGGGCCGCACGAAGCTCATCGACATGCGCGACACGCCGCTGGACGATCTGGGCTGGGCGATGGTCAAGCGGGCGATGGACGTCGCGATTTCGCTGTGCCTGATTCTTCTGTTCAGCCCGGTGATGCTGGCGGTGGCCGTCGGCGTCAAGCTCTCCAGTCCCGGCCCGGTGCTCTTTAGGCAGGAGCGCATCGGCAAAAACAAGAAGCCCTTTCAGATGCTCAAGTTCCGCAGCATGCGCATCACCGGCACGGAGGACACCGGATGGAGCACGGACAGCGACCCGCGCAAGACGCGGTTCGGCAGCTTCATCCGCAAGTTCAGCCTGGACGAGCTGCCGCAGTTCTTCAATGTGCTCAGGGGCGACATGAGCATCGTCGGCCCCCGGCCGGAGGTGCCCTATCATGTGCGCCATTTCAAGGAGGAGATTCCGCTGTACCTGCTCAGGCAGCAGGTGCGCCCCGGCATCACGGGCTGGGCGCAGGTGAACGGCCTGCGCGGCGACACCTCCATCGAGGAGCGCGTGAAGTACGACCTGTGGTACATCGAAAACTGGAGCATCTGGCTGGACGTGAAGATCATGCTCAGGACGGCGCTGGGCGGCATGGTGAACAGGGAGGTCGTAAAAACACAGTAAAAACCCCTTTTCCAATCCTTTCCTTTGTGGTATAATATCCCTGTCCTGACACAAAGACAGCCTCTGCGTGAAAGGTGCGGATCAAAATTGGCAGACGGGAATGCCGTGTTTTTTGCCGTGCCTTGCAATGAGGCACGGCATTTTTACGTTCAAGGAGGAATTTGTATGGACAGCCGTGTGGCCGTCATGAGCATCATCATCGACAACCTAAATGCCGTGGAGCAGGTGAACGCCGTGCTGCACGAGTATGGCGAGTACATCATCGGGCGGATGGGCATTCCGTACCGGCAGAGAAAAATCAGCATCATCTCCATCGCGCTGGACGCGCCGCAGGACACGATCTCCGCGCTCTCGGGGCGGATTGGCAAGATGGAGGGCGTGAGCGTGAAGACCTCGTTCTCCAGCGTGATCTTCCATGACTGAGGCAATCCGGGCCTTGATCAGCAGGCTCTGCGAAAGCCGCTCGCTGAGCCTTGAGGAATACGCGCAGCTGATCGACGGGCGGGATGCGGAAGCGGCGGCGCTGCTGGCCGCCCGCGCGGACGCGGCGCGGCGGCAGGTCTACGGCAATCGCGTGTTCATCCGCGGGCTGATCGAGATCAGCAACATCTGCAAAAACGACTGCCTGTACTGCGGCATCCGCCGCAGCAACGCGGGCTGCGCGCGCTACCGGCTTGAGAAGGACGACATTTTGTCCTGCTGCGAGCAGGGCTATGCGCTGGGCTTTCGCACGTTCGTGATGCAGGGCGGCGAGGACGGGTACTTCACCGACGAGCGGATGGCGGACATCGTGCGCGCGATCAAGGCGCGCTATCCGGACTGCGCGGTGACGCTGTCCCTGGGCGAGCGGGGCTATGAGAGCTTTGCGCGGCTGCGCGAGGCGGGCGCGGACCGCTACCTGCTGCGCCACGAGACGGCCAGCCCCGCGCACTACGCCAGGCTTCACCCGAAGGAGATGTCGTTTGAGCGGCGCATGCGCTGCCTGCAGGATCTCAAGCGGCTGGGCTATCAGGTGGGCTGCGGGTTCATGGTCGGCTCGCCGTATCAGACGACGCGCGACCTGGCGGCGGACCTCCGGTTCATCGAGGAATTCTCGCCGCAGATGGTGGGCATCGGGCCGTTCATCCCGCACGCGGCGACGCCGTTCGCGGGCCGGTCGGCCGGCTCGGCGGAGTTGACGTGCTATCTGTTGTCCATCCTCCGGCTGATGCACCCCGCCGTGCTGCTCCCGGCGACGACGGCGCTGGGCACCATCGATTCCGCGGGCCGCGAGAGGGGCATCCTCGCCGGGGCAAACGTCGTAATGCCCAACCTGTCGCCCGCAGCGGTGCGCAAAAAGTACGCGCTGTATGACAACAAGCTTTCCGACGGGGACGAATCCGCGCAGGGCGTGGAGAGCCTCCGGCGGAGAATGGCCGCGATCGGCTACGAGATCGTGACGGATCGCGGCGATCATCCCGACACACCATCCACCATCATCTGAAGGGGAAGACAGTCTGACCCGAAGAAAGGAAGAGACGATTATGGCAAGCTACAATCCCAAGTCCCTGCATGCGGAGGAATTCATTCACGACGGCGAGATCCGCGAGACGCTGGCCTATGCCGAGGCGAACAAGAACAATGTGGAGCTGATCGACGCGATCCTCGAAAAGGCGCGCCCGAGGAAGACGGCCACAGGCTGCACCTGCGCGGGCCTGACGCACCGGGAGGCGAGCGTACTGCTCGCCTGCGAGATCCCGGAGAAGGTGCAGAAGATCTATGAGATCGCGGGCGAGATCAAGCAGGCGTTCTACGGCAACCGCATCGTCATCTTCGCGCCGCTGTACCTGTCCAACTACTGCGTGAACGGCTGCGTGTACTGCCCGTATCACATGAAGAACAAGACCATTCCGCGCCGCAAGCTGACGCAGGAGGAGGTCAGGCAGGAGGTCATCGCGCTGCAGGACATGGGCCACAAGCGCCTGGCGATCGAGGCGGGCGAGGACCCCAAGAACAACCCGATCGAGTACATCCTCGAGTGCATCAAGACGATCTATTCCGTGAACCACAAGAACGGCGCCATCCGCCGCGTGAACGTGAACATCGCCGCGACGACGGTGGAGAACTACCGCAGGCTCAAGGACGCGGGCATCGGCACGTATATCCTCTTCCAGGAGACGTATCACAAGGAGAGCTATCTGCAGCTGCATCCCACCGGCCCCAAGCACGACTACGACTACCACACCGAGGCGATGGACCGCGCCATGGAGGGCGGCATCGACGACGTGGGCCTGGGCGTGCTGTTCGGCCTGGAAAGGTACAAGTACGAGTTCGCGGGCCTCATCATGCACGCAGAGCACCTGGAGGCCGTGCACGGCGTGGGCCCGCACACCATCAGCGTGCCGCGGCTCAAGCGCGCGTCGGACATCGATCCGGATCAGTTTGACAACGGCATCTCCGACGAGATCTTTGAAAAGATCACCGCCTGCATCCGCCTGGCGGTGCCGTACACCGGCATCATCGTCTCCACCCGCGAGAGCGAGGCGGTGCGCGGCAGGCTGCTTCACCTGGGCGTGTCCCAGGTCAGCGGCGCGTCCCGCACGAGCGTGGGCGGCTACACGGAAACGGAACGCCCGCACGACACGGAGCAGTTCGACGTGTCTGACCAGCGGTCGCTGGACGAGGTGGTGCGCTGGCTGATGGAGAACGGCCATGTGCCGTCCTTCTGCACGGCGTGCTACCGCGAGGGCCGCACGGGCGACCGGTTCATGAGCCTGTGCAAGAGCGGCCAGATTCTCAACTGCTGCCACCCCAACGCGCTGATGACGCTGACCGAGTTTTTGACGGACTACGCCAGCGAGGAGACGAAGAAGGTCGGCTTTGAGATGATTGAGCGGGAGCTGGCGCGCATCCCTAAGGACAAGGTGCGCGCGATCGCCCGGGAGAACATCGAGGCGATCCGCAGCTCCAACCGGCGCGACTTCAGATTCTGAGGAGGGATATGCATGAGCCTGACCAACGTACCATCCTCTGAACGCCTGCACATCGGCTTTTTCGGCATGCGCAACGCGGGAAAATCGAGCCTCGTCAACGCGGTGACCGGACAGGCGCTGTCGCTCGTCTCCGACGTGAAGGGCACGACGACCGATCCGGTCAAGAAGGCGATGGAGCTGCTGCCGCTGGGGCCGGTGGTCATCATCGACACGCCGGGCCTGGACGACGAGGGGCAGCTGGGCGAGATGCGCGCCGCCCGGGCGCGGCAGACGCTGGAGACGGTCAATATCGCCGTGCTCGTCGTGGACGGCGAACAGGGCATGCGCGGGGAGGACCGCGCGCTGCTGGCGCTCGTCAAGGCGCGGAAGCTGCCGCACATCGTCTGCCACAGCAAGTGCGATCTTCTCAGCACGCGCGCGCCGCTTGCTGAAAACGAGCTGTACGTCAGCGCGGCGACGGGCGAGGGCGTGCATGCGCTCAAGGAGAGCCTTGGCCGCCTGACGGGCTCCATGCAGAAGGAGCGGCTAATCGTCGCGGATCTGCTTTCGCCCGGCGACCTGGCGCTGCTGGTCGTGCCGGTGGACGAGGCCGCGCCCAAGGGCAGGCTGATCCTGCCCCAGCAGCAGACGCTGCGCGAGCTGCTCGACCACCACATGACGGCCGTCGTCTGCCAGGATACAGAGGTCGGGGCGACGCTTTCCCTGCTGGCGGTGAAGCCGAAGCTGGTCATCACCGATTCGCAGGCGTTCGGCCGGGTGTCCGCCGACGTGCCGGAGGACATCCCGCTCACGTCGTTCTCCATCCTCATGGCCCGCTACAAGGGCAGCCTGGAGACGCAGCTGCGCGGGGCGGCGGCGCTCGCACGGCTTCGCGACGGCGAGAAGGTGCTCATCGCCGAGGGCTGCACGCATCACCGCCAGTGCAACGACATCGGCAGCGTGAAGCTCCCGCGATGGATCGAAGGGTACACGGGCAAGAAGCTGACCTTTGCGTTCTGCTCGGGCGGCGAGTTCCCGGAGGATCTGAGCGCGTTCGCGCTCGTCGTGCACTGCGGCGGCTGCATGCTCACCGAGCAGGCGATGAAGCTGCGCGTGGGGCGCGCGAGGGACGCGTGCGTGCCCGTGGTCAACTACGGCGTGGCCATCGCGTTGATGCACGGCGTGCTGGAGCGCAGCATCGCCATGCTGCCGGGCGCGGCGCAGATGCTGAACGGAGAGGCATAAGGATGGCGCTTGACGGCGGAGACGAAACGTGATACGCTAATCCCGTGATGTACAGCAACAGGGGGAGGCGCGTGCCGTGGACAGGACGTTTGTGATCGGGGATTTCTGCTTCCGGCTGGTCTGCCCGGACAGTGTTGCGCCGCCAGAGAACTTCATGCTGTTCGCCCGGGAAAACGGCGAGCCCTCCTATACCTTCACGCTGGCGCTGACGGACAGCTTTCCGCAGCCGCGCGGCACGATGCTGGCCAGACGGCCCGACCTGGCGGTGTTTGAGCAGGACGGGCTGGAAATGCGCTACATCGGCGTGACGGGCACGCCGGGGTTTTACGCCTGCTATCGCGAGGAGGACGCGCACAGCGCGACGATCCTTCTGGCAAGCGCGGCGGCCGGCGCGATGTGGGTGGATCCCATGTTTCTGGCGATGTTCGCCATGGAGCGGCACATGATGCGGCGGGACGCGCTGGTGCTGCACTGCGCCTACATGCAGCGGGAGGGGAAGGCGATCCTCTTCTCCGCGCCCAGCGGCACGGGCAAGACCACGCAGGCGACGCTCTGGGAGAAGCGCCGCGGCACGCGCGTCGTCAACGGCGACAAGTCTCTGCTGCGCTGTGCGGACGGCGTGTGGACGGCGAACGGCTGGCCGGTCTGCGGCTCCTCGCAGGTGTGCCATGACGAAAGCATGCCCATCCGCGCCATCGTGATGCTCAGCCAGGGCAAGGAGAATGTCATCGAGAAGCTCGCGCCGTTCGCGGCGTTCTCGCAGATATACAGCCAGATCACCATCAACTTCTGGAACCGGGACGCGCAGCAGCGCGCGATGGATCTGATCGAGCAGCTGGTCACGCAGGTGCCGGTCTATCATCTGCGCTGCACGATCTCCGAGGAAGCGGTGGCGTGCCTGGAAGCCGAGCTCAGAAAGGCGGAGTGAAGCAGCGTCATGGAACAGCAGAGGGTCGCCGCGCGGCTGGTGGACACGGCGGAGTATGTCGGCGTGCTGCGCGGTCTGGTGGAGGAGGGGCACGAGGTCAGCATGCTGGTCTCGGGCAGCAGCATGAGCCCGTTCCTCATTCACCTGCGCGACACGATCTATTTCAAAAAGCCGGACCGTCCGCTGCGGGCGGGCGATATCGTGTTTTACCAGCGGGACAGCGGGCAGTACGTCATGCACCGCATCCTGCGCGCGCGGGGGGATGTGTACGATATCATCGGAGACGCGCAGACCGAGGTGGAGCGGGGCGTGCGGCGCGACCAGATCTTCGCGATCATCACGCGCGTCAAGCGCAAGGGAAAGCTCATCGGGCCGGGCGACTTCTGGTGGACGTTCTTTGCGCGCGTGTGGACGAAGCTCATTCCGCTGCGGCCGCTGATTGCCTGGGCATATGCGCGCCTCATCCGGTAAATGTAAACCCTTTTTGTCATATCATGACAGAAAGGGCTTTTTTGTTGAATCGGGGTTTTCGGTGTGATATAATAAGATGAATTACCATAGGAAATATTGAATTGGTTTTTCTTAACAGAATCGTTACAGAAACACGAGGGCAACCTGCGCATTTTTTGAGGTGTACATCGATGGATCTTCGGAACCTGACAAAGGCTTGTTTTTTGCGGCGGCTGGCGGGCATGAGCGCGCCGGTGCTGCTGTGCGCGGCGCTGGCCGCCGCAGCGGCGCCCGCGATGGCGGAAACGTCGACCAGCCTGGAAGTGGAACGCGTAAAGAACAGATACGGCCTGTACAGCAAGGAGACGTTCGTCGACCGGGACGGCAACCCCGTGATGGCGGACGACATGCTCTACTGCTACGCCGAGCACGAATACAGCAAGCTGCCGGCGCGCATCCGGACGACCTTCCACGACGTGAACGGCAACCACGTGAACACGGCCTACGGCTATGCGACCATCGAATACAAGTGGTCCGGCTTCGGCTGGTTCCTGGAGGAGCGCTACAAGGATCTGGACGGCAACCTGGTGATGTGTGAAAACGGCTATGCCGAGCAGAAGCGCACCTATCAGGGCGTGCACCTCAAATCGGTCAGCTATTACGACACGGAGGGCAGGCTCTGCCGGCAGCGCGGCTACTGGGCGCAGATGGTGAACACCATCGACACGGAGACGGGCTACACCACCAAGGTGGAATACTTTGACGAGTACGGCAACTACGCCCTGTGCGAAGAAGGCTGGGCCTATGTGGAGCGCGAATACAAGCGCAAGCAGCTGGTCAAGGAGGTCTACTACGACACCGAGGGTCATCCGGTGTATGTGGAGAGCGCGGGCTATGCGCGCTACGAGGTGAAGATGGACAGCCTCGACCGCATCACCGAGATCGCATACTTTGACGAGAGCGACGCGCTCATCAACATGAGCGAAGGCTATGCGCGCATGGTCAAGACCTACGACAGGAAGGACGAGCGCCCGGCTGCGCAGCCCATCAGCGAGGAATACTTCGACGCGAGCGAGCAGCGGGTCAACTGCAGCAAGGGCTATGCGCGCGTGGAGTACGACTATGACGCCAACGACCGCATGATCGAGACGCGCTACTACGACATGAACGGCGATCCCGTCGCCTGCGCCGAGGGCTACTGGCGCTACAAGACGGCCTACACCATGCACGGCGAGCAGGGCTACGAACGCTATTACGGCACGAACAACAAGCTGATGATGATGCCGGACAAGGGCTACGCGTCGGTGGAGTATATCTACGAAAACAAGAGCTATCTCACCAAGGAAATCTACTACGACGAGAACGGCGACGAGGTGATCGCCGCAAACGGCTACAGCCGCATCGAGTACACCTACGAGCTGGTGCCCAAGAAGTACAAGCGCTTCCTCAAGCTCAAGGAATTCAAGGATCCGGACGGCAACGCGGTCTATGCCATCAAGGAGGGCTGCGCGCAGATCAGCTACGAGTACGACGATCTGGAGAACGTGATCCGCGAAAACTACCTCGACGAGAACGGCGATCCGATGATCACCAGCAACGGCTACAGCTACAAGACCATGGACTACTCGGCGGAGAACCAGGTCATCAGCGAGCAGTACTTTGACACGGAGGACAACGGCGTCAGGAGCAACGACGGCTATCAGGAGGTGCGCCGCAGCTACGACGAGAACGGCTTTTCCGCGGGCGAGGCGTATTACGACGAAAACGGCGATCCCGTGCGCAACAACGACGGCGTGTTCAGAACGGTGATCACCAACACGGCGCTGGGCGACGCGGTGAGCACGCAGAGCTACGACGTGGACGGCACGATGATCGTCAGCGGCGGCGGCGAGGCCTACACCGAGCGCGAATATGACGCGATGCGCAACGTGATCCGCGAGTGGTACTGCAACGTGAGCGGCGAGCGCATGACGCTGCCGGCCGGCTATGCGCAGATCCAGTACGAGTACGAGCGCGACGTGCTGGGCAAGACCACGACGGCGACGACCTGCGACATGGACGGCAATCCCGTGATGTCCGCGGATGGCTACGCGGTGCGCGTGACGTATGAAAACCTCCAGGGCAAGATGCTCTCCGAGGCGTATTACGACCTGAACGGCAACGCGGTGCTGGGCAGCGGCGGCTATGCGTCCGCCAGCTATACCTACGACCAGCGCGGCAACATGCTCACTAGCACCTACTACGACGTGTACGGCGAGGTGCTGGAAATCTCCCGCGGCAACGCGGGCGTGCGCAACACCTACGACGTATACGGCAACGTCGTTTCCAGCACGCAGGTGGACCGCAACGGCGAGCCTGCCAAAACGGAGGATGGATACACAACCGTCACCTATGAGTACGATGTGTTCAGGCAGAACACCGGTATCCATTACCTGGACGGGGACGGCCAGCCATATGAGCTGAAGGACGGCTATGCCTCCATCCGCATGACCTACGACGGCAGGCGCCGCCTGACGCTGGTGGAATACCTGGATGCGGACGATCATCCGGTGGAGCTCAGGGACAAGGGCTACGCGGCGGTCGCGTCCGCCTATGACGAGCGTACCGGCGAGAAGCTGACGGACACGTTCCTGGGCGCGGACGGACAGACGACGGCGGTGAAGGAGGGCTACTCCGCCATCGCCTACGCGTACGATGCGCGCACCGGCGACAAGGTGAAGGAAAGCTTTCTTGATGCGGACGGCCGGAGCGTGCTGCATGAGGATGGCTATGCGGCGGTCGCCTACGAGTATGACGATTACGGCGCGGTCAGCCGGATGACGTACCTGGGCCTGGACGGCGAGACCGTGATGTGCGACGACGGCTACGCGGCGGTCGTGCGCGTCAACGGCGCGGGCGGCAAGGTGCTGCGCGAGACATACCTGAACGCGGACGGCGAGCCCATCGAGCTCAAGGACGGCTATGCCGCGGTCGAGCGCGACTACGACGCGATGGGCAATGTGATCCGCGAGCGCTACCTGGACGCGAACGGCGAGCGCACCCTGACCGGGGACGGCTACAGCGAGAAGGCCTGCGAGTACGACGGGCAGAACCTCGTCGTGCGCGAGGCCTACTACGGCAAGGACGGCGAAGCCATCCGCTGCGCGGCGGGCTATGCGGCGCGCAGCTTTGAAAACGACGTGCGCGGCAACGTCCTGACGGAGCGCTATTACGATGAAAACGGCCAGGCGACCGTCGGCAAGAACGGCGGCGCGGCCACGGCCTATACCTACAACGACGCGGGCCTTGTGGCGACGGCGACGCTGCTTGACCTTGAGGGCAGCCCGGTCTGCGGCAGCGAGGGCTACGCGCTGGCGAAGTATGCGTACGACGCGATGGGCAATGTCAGCAGCATCTCCTGGTGCGACGAAAGCGGACAGCCCGCGGCGACGATCAACGGCTATGAGGCCGTGGCGTACAGCTACAACGCGCACGGCGAGGTGATCGAGGAGCGCTACCTGAACGCGCAGGGGCAGAGCGCGTTGAGCGCGGGCGGCTACGCGATGTGCCGCTATGAGCGCGACGGCGACGGCAATATCATCCTGACGCAGTACCTGGACGCGCAGGGTGAGCTGGTGCTCACCGGCATGGGCTATGCGCAGATGCGCGCGGACTATGACGGGGACGACCGCCTGAGCCGCACGGTCTATCTGGATGCGCAGGGCAATCCCACGCCGGGCGCGGAAGGCTACTGCGCGGTTTCCTACGTCTATGACGAGGAGGACAGGCTGACCGGAACGGCCTACGAGGACGGCTACGGCGGCCTGGTCGCCGGGGCTGCGGGCTATGCGCGCGTGACGGCTGTCTACGACGAGGACGGCCGGCTGACGCAGCAGAGCTTTTACGGCGCGGACGGCCAGCTCTGCGAGAGCGGCGCGGGCTATGCCGCCGTCGGCTATGCCTACGATGAGGACGGCAACTGCACGCAGGAGCGCTACTACGGCACGGACGGCGCGCTGCGCATGATGGCAGGCGGCTATGCGGCGGTGAACCGGACGTTTGACGCGGACGGCAACTGCACGCAGGTGGAGTATCTGGATGAGAAGGAAAGCCTCTGCGTGACGCCGGACGGCTACGCCATGGCCGCCTATGCCTACGACAGCCGCGGAAGGAAGCTTTCCGAACGGTATTACGACGCGTCCGGCAGCCTGACGCTCTCCGCATCGGGCGCGGCCGGCGTGAACATGGTCTATGACGCGCGCGGCAACCTGCTGGGCACCACCTATGTGGATGCAAACGGCCAGTCGACGCTCTCCGCCGGCGGCTATGCGGCGCTGGTCTGCACCTACGACAGCCTGGACCGCGTGATCCGGGAGACGTATCTGGATGCAAACGGTCAGACGATGACCGGCACCGGCGGCTTTGCGCAGGTGGAATACACCTATGACAACCTGGGCCGCAAGACCTCCATGCGCTATCTGGACGCAAACGGCGCGCTGGTGACCGGCACGGAGGGCTACGCCTATGTCGAGCAGGCGTACAGCGCGACGGGCAAGCTGACCTACGAGCGATACATGAGCGCGGCGGGCGTGCCGGTGCAGCTCTCGGATGGCTACGCGGCGGTGCGCTACACCTATGACGCCCGCCAGAACCTGATCCGCAAGGATTATCTGAACGGCGAAAACCAGGCGGCGTTCTTTACGGACGGCTACGCCAGCGAGGAATACACCTATGACGCGCTGGGCAGGCAGCGCACCGTGCGCTATCTGGACGTGAACGGCGCGCCGACGGTGTGCCGGGACGGCTACGCGGGCGTGAACACGGTTTACGACCGGCTGGGCAGGCTGACGCAGCTGGGCTACGTCGACGTGAGCGGCGAGCCGTTCTACCGGCTCGGCGGCTATGCGGCGGTGATCTACACCTACGACAGCTACGGCAACGTGGTGCTCGAGCAGTACGTCGATGCGTCGGGCGCGTGCGTGGATACGCTGGAGGGCTACGCGCAGAAACAGATGCGCTATGACCGGCTGGGCCGCGTGACGATGCAGACCTACCTGAACGCGGCGGGCGAGGCCATCCTCACCGACGGCGGCTATGCCTCCATGGCGATCGAATACGATGCGCTGGGCAGGACACTGAGCGAGCGGTTCCTCGACGCGGCGGGCAACCTGTGCGACAGCAAGGCGGGCTATGCGGCCAGAAGCTATGCCTACGACGGCGTGGGCAACCTGCTGCGCGTGTCCTGCACGAACATGTACGGTCAGCTGAGCGTGACGGCGGACGGCTATGCCGCGGTCAGCTACAGCTATGACGCGCAGCGCCGCAGGGTGAGCGAGCGCTATTACGGCGCGGACGGCAGCCTGGCGCTGAACGCCTCCGGCGCGGCGGGCGTGGACGTGACCTACGCGGCGGGCGGCCATCTGGCGAGCCGGACGTTTGTGGGCCTTGACGGCCAGATGGTGATGACGAGCGAGGGCTACGCCAGCGTGCGCTATGCCTATGACGGGCGGGGCAATCTGACGAAGGAAGCCTACCTGGACGCGGACGGCCTGCCGGTGATGGTCAAGTCCCTGGGCTATGCGCAGTGCGAATACGCCTACGACGCGGCCGGCAACTGCACCGAGGTGAGCTATCTGGACGCGGACGGCGTGCGCTGCGCAGGCGGCGCGGGCTATGCCGGCATCCGCAGGACGTACAGCGCGCAGGGCAAGGTGCTCACCGAGCAGTATTTGGACGTGGACGGCCTGCCGGTGATGCTCAGCGGCTACGCGATGGTGTCCTACACCTATGACGCGATGCTCAACGTCGCGCGGGTGGATTATCTCGACGCGCAGGGGCAGCCGGCGATGCACGCCGGCGGCTATGCGAGCGTCGCGTACAGCTACGACACGCGCGGACGGCAGACCGCCGTGCGCTATCTGGACAAGGCGGGGCAGATGACCCACTGCCTGCGCGGCTACGCGGGCGTGGACATGGCGTACGACGCGTACAGCCGCCTGATCCGCGAGACGTACATCAGCGCCTCCGGCGTGCCGTACACGCTGGGCGGGGGCTATGCGGCGACCGGATACGAATACGACACGCGCGGCCGCGTGACCCTGACGACCTATTACGACGCGGCGGGCAGCCCGGTCATGACGCTGATGGGCTACGCGAAGATCGCCACGCAGTACGACGTCTTCAGCCGGGTGACGCTGCTGAGCTACCTGAATGCGCAGGATCAGCTGGTGCTCACCGCCAGCGGCTATGCGGCCATCGGATATGAATACGACGCGATGAGCCGCGTGACCCGCGAGACGTACTATGGCGAAACGGGCGGCGCGCAGCTGCTGTCGGGCTGCTACGGTGAGAAGCTGTACGCCTATGACGAGCGCGGCAACGTGACGCGCGAGGCCTACGGCGACGGCTGGGGCAATCTGGTGCGCATTCCGGACGGCTATGCGGCGATTGAGCGCGACTATGACGAGCGCAACCAGCTCGTCGCCATCCGCTACCTGGATGCCGGCAACCAGCTCACCGCCATCGCGGACGGCTACGCGGCCGCGGAGTACCGCTATGACGCGCTTGGACGGCGGGTTTACGAGCGCTATTTGGATACAAACGGACAGATGGTGTGCCTTGCGCGCGGCTATGCCGCCGTCAGCTTTGAATACGACGCGGCGGGCAACAAGGTTTTGGAGGCGTACTACGACGCGTTTGACCAGCCGGTCATGCTGGAGGCGGGCTTTGCCGCCATCCGCTACGGCTACGACGCGGCGCGCAATGTGACGCGCATCGCCTATCTGAACCGCGCACACCAGCCGGTGATGACCGGCGACGGCTTTGCACAGATCGAGTTTGCCTTTGACGAGAAGAACCGGCAGACCCTGCAGCGCTATCTGGACGCCGGCGGCGAGCCGGTCAACCTCTCCGCAGGCTATTCCTGGGTGGAGACGGACTGGTCGGACGACGGCCTGATCCAGTGGAAGCGGGTGTACAACCGCCTGGGCCAGCTGTGCCGGCAGACCGACGGCGCGTGGATGATCCGCACGACGAGCTCGGAGGACGGACAGCTCATCGAGCAGGCGTACCTCGATCAGGACGGCAATCCCATGCGCGGCAGCGGCGACTATTCGGTCATCCGCTTCGGCTATGATCATCTGCGCAGGCAGAACCTGGTGGCCTATTACGACATCAGCGGCAATCCCATCCGCACCTCGCTGGGCTATGCGTCCATGCACATGGTCTATGACGACGCGGGCCGCCTGCTGCGCCGCTCCTTCAGCGGCACGGACGGCCAGCCCACGCGCATCAAGGCCGGCTACGCGGCGATCGAGTATAGCTATGACGCGTGGGGCAACACGACGCAGACGCGCTACTATGACGAAAGCGGCAGCCTGATGATCACCAGCCGGGGCTACGCCATCCTCGAGCACACCTACGACGCGCAGGGCAACCTGGTCCGCGAGGCCTACCTGAATCCCTGGTACGGCCTGATGAACGGGCACAACGGCTGCGCGTACATCCTCTACGAGCACGACGAAAACGGCAACACGACCCGCGTCTCCTACTACGACGAGCAGAACAACCCCGTGGCGGTGGGCGGCTTTGCCGCCCTGGTCTACGAGTACGACGCGCGCGGCAACCGGCTCTACGAGGCGTTCTACGGCGCGGACGGCCAACAGGTCGCGCGCTCGGGCATGGCGGCCAGCGTGCGCTACACCTACGACGAGCGGGACAACCTGATCGAGTTCTGGTACTACGGACTGGACGGCCAGATCGTCACCTCGCCCATGGGCTACTGCGGCCAGCGCATGACCTACGACGAGCGCGGCAACCGCACCTCCATCACCAACCTGGACGCGGAGGGGCAGCCGACCTTCGGCAGCGGCCGCTACGCGCGCGTGACCTATGCCTACGACGAAAACGACAACGACATCGAGGAGTGCTACTACAATCCGCAGGGTGAGCTGTTCATCTGCAACGGCGGCTACGCCCGGCAGACCTTCACCTACGACGCGTCGGGCAACCTGATCGAGCGCCGCGCGTACAACGAGAAGGGCGAGGTGTGCGACTACGGCCGCATGTACGCCATCCAGAAGAACACCTATGATGCGCGCGGCAACCTCGTCCGCATCGACTACTACGAGAAGGACGGCGTGGTCGGCAAAAATGAGGTCGGCGCGGCGGCTGTGGAGCGCGCGTTCGATGAGAACGGCAACGTGATCCGCGAGGCGTTCCTGGCGGCGGACGGCGGGCTGTACATGACCACCTACGGCTTTGCGGCGCGCACCGCGCAGTACGACGTGAACGGCTGCCTGACGGGCGAGACCTACCTGGACGGCGACGGCAATCCGGTCAGGATCCTGGCAGGCTATGCCAGCGCGTCCTATGTGTGCGACTGGCGCGGCCTGCCGGTGGAGATCCGGTACTATGACCAATTCGGCCAGCCGGTGCGCAACGAAGCGGGCTACGAGGTGCTTGAGCAGGACTACGACGCCAACGGCGCGGTCATCTATCAGGCGTATTTCCTGAACGACGGCACGCCGGTCAAGTGCGTCGAGGGCTACGAGGCCAAGGAGATCGAGGTCGATGTGCACAGCCGCGCGGTGCTGGAGCGGTATCTGGACGCGAACGGCCAGCCGACGCAGGCGTACAGCGGTGCCACGCAGGCGCGCATGACGTACGACAGCGACGACACCAGCGTGCCCGCGACGAAGACGTACGAGGACGGCAGCGGACAGATGATCGTGACCAGCGAGGGCTATACGCGCATCGCGTATGTGTACGACGGCCTTGACCGCGTGATGGAGGAGTACTATCAGGATGCGGACGGCAATCCCATCACCACCGGCAAGGGCTATCAGGCCAAGCGCTACACGCGCGACCTGATGAACCGCGTGATCTCCGAGGCCTGCTATATGGCCGACCTTCAGACCAAGGTGGACAGCACGGACGGCTACTGCGAGATCGCCTACGCGTACGACAAGAACAGCAACGTGGTCAAAATCACCTATTACGGCGCGAACGGCTGGGGCGCGGCGGACAAGGACGGCGTCAACCGCATTGAGCGCGAGTATGACGAGCGCGGCAACCTCCTGTGGGAGAAAAAATATGACCTGGGCATGAAGCTCATCGAATGATCAAACCCATCACAACCGGAAAGCAATCCAACCAACCAAAGGAGAGTGGATACTGTGGAAGAAGAACTGGGCCTGTCCCTGGGCGACATGGTCAAGGCGATCAAACGCAGATGGTACCTGCTGGTCATCATCCCGATCATCGTGGCGGTGCTGGCCAATTTCTACGTCGCCAATTACACGGTGGACGTGTACACGGCGCAGGTGAAGCTGTACACGCTGTTTGACTACGTCGATACCACCGGCACGACGCGCTACGACCTGTCTTCCAGCGCGTACTTCGTCAACGACTACAAGGAGCTCATCCAGGCGCCGGAGGTCATGCGGGAAACCTGCAGCCGTCTCGGCTGGCCGGGCTGGCCCGGCGGCATGTCCGTGGGCGTGAGCGCCGTGCAGGACACGCGCTTCATCACCATCAGCGTGACGGGCCTGAACCCGGAGATGTGCATGCAGGCCGCCAACATGCTGGGCCAGGTGTTCTCCGAGTACATCCGCAACATGCTGAACCAGGACAGCGTGCACGTGGCCGTCGAGGCGACGCTGCCGACCTGGCCCTCCAACGGGGGCCGCGGCTCCATGGTGCCCATGGCGGCGCTGGCGTCGCTTGCGCTGGTGGCGTTTGCGCTGGTGGCGCTGGAAATCCTCAATACCAAGGTGCGCGCTGACAGCGACGCGGATGTGCGCTTCAAGACCAACATCCTCTCGAGCGTCTTCAGCTACAAGAAGGAGATGGACGTGTTCCTCAAGAAGCACATGTCCAGGGAGAGCAACATCCTCGCCTGCATGAACGAGTACACGCAGGAGAGCATCAAGAAGCTGGCGCTGAACATCCAGTTCGCCGCGATGGGCGAGCCGCTGCGCACGCTGACCGTCACCTCCACCACGCCCAAAGAGGGCAAGAGCTCCGTCTCCCTGATGCTGGCCTGCGAGCTGGCCAGCCAGGGCAAGAACGTGCTCATCGCGGACATGGACTACCGCTCCCCGATGATCGGACGGTATCTGGGCCGGCGCAACAAGAAGGACATCATGGACTACCTGAACGGCAGCGCGAAGCTGACCGAGGTGGTCACCCGCACCAGCACGCCGAACCTGTTCTTTATGGACAGCAACCACCGCATGGCGGTGAACGCGAATCTGGATTCCTTCGGCCGCTTCCTGGAGGAGTGCAAGCAGTACTTCGACCTGGTGATCTTTGACACGTCCCCGCTGGGCATGTTCATCGACGCGGCCTCCCTGGCGGCGAAGACCGACGGCACCATCGTCGTCGTGGCGGACGGCCGCGTGGAGCGCAAGGATCTGACGAAGGTGCTCGGCCAGCTTGAGCAGGTGAAGGCGAGGCTGCTGGGCCTGGTGTTCAACTTCGTGAACCACAAGGAAAAGAGCTACTATTACAACCGCTACTACCGCTACGGCGATCAGCACAAGAGCGAGCGCCGGCGCACCCGCGGCCTGAGCAACCGCCGCGCGCAGGAGGAAGACGAGGAATGACGGAGTTTGACCGATGATTGACATGCACGTGCATATCCTGCCGGGCGTGGACGACGGCGCGAAAAACGTGCAGATGACGCGCGAGATGGCCAGACGTGCGGCGGACGCGGGGATTACATTTATCGTCGCCACGCCGCATGTCTATCGCGCCCAGGATCAGCAGAGAAACCGGCATGGCCTGCGCATCGCCAGGAGCATCGCGCATGAGGCCGGTCTGGGGCTGAACCTGGGCTGCGAGTTCAACTATCGGGCGCTGCTTGAGGCCGGCACGAAGGAGATGGACGCGTTCTGCCTGAGCGGCACGCGCTGCATTCTGCTCGAGTTTTCCAGCAGCGAGCTGCTGCCGCGCTGGGACGCCCTCGTCAGCGAGATGATGGACAACGGATACCTTCCGATCATCGCGCATCCGGAGCGCTACCGCTATCTCCAGCGGGACTTCGGCATCGCGCAGGAGATGCACGACCTGGGCTGCGAGCTGCAGGTGGACGCCTGCGGCCTGATGGCCCCGCTGATGAGCGACGAGCGGCGCACAGCCAGAAGGCTGCTGCGCGAGGGCATGGCGTCCTACGTCGCCTCGGATGCGCACAGACCGGGCGACTACGACGATTACGAAAGGGCATACCGGACGTTCCGCGGGGAATGGCCGGGGAACAACCGCCTGACGCAGGCGCTTCTGGCGAAGAGGAAGGAGAGGGCAAACGATGGCCAATAAGGGGATGCGCGTCGCGCTGTGCGCGCTGCTGCTGGCGCTGCTGCTGCCGGCCTGTACGGCGCTGGCCGATTACAGCATGCCGGTCAGGGACGGCGACCTGAGCGTGTACGAGGGGCTGGACGAGAATGTGAAGAACATCCTGCTCATCGGCACGGACACGCGCGAGAACGAGACGGCCTCCGGCCGCGCGGACACGATGATGATCTGCTCGATCAACCAGACGACGGGGCTGATCAACGTCATCTCGCTGGCGCGCGACACCTGGGTGACCATGGGCGACAACGGCCATGAGAACAAGCTCAATGCGGCGCACACATTCGGCGGACCGAACCTGCTGATGCAGACGATCAACCGGACCTACAACCTGAACATCGAGCATTATGTGACCGTCAACTTCTATGGCATCTGCGACATCGTGGACACGCTGGGCGGCGTGACCATCCAGCTGGAAGAGGACGAGCCCTGGGCGATCAACACGACGGTGGAGGAGTCCTACGGCAACTACGGCGACGCGCCGATCCAGCGCGTGCCCAGCGACGCGACCGAGGCGAGGCTCTGCGGCGCGCAGGCGCTGGCCTACGCCCGCATCCGCAAGCTGGACAACGACTTCGGCCGTCAGGCCAGACAGCGCAAGCTGCTCATGGCGATGGCGCGCGAGGTTGTGAACTGCTCCATCCCGCAGATGATCTCGCTGGCGACGACCTGCTTTAACTACGTCTCCACCAACCTGTCGCTGTTTGACATCATCGGCCTGGCGACAAAGGTGATGAGCACGGGCATCTCCGATATCCGCATGTACGCGTATCCGGAGGAGGGCGAATTCAAGTATGACAGCTCGGACGGCACGTCCAGGCTGATCATCGATCAGGCCTACGGCATCGGGAAGATCCATGGTATTCTCTATCCGGATTCTACAAATTATTAAATCTTTGTAAAGAATAAAAACAAATAAGTTACAAAAGTGTGACGATTGATGTATAATATGGAAAATTGCAGACGCTGAGCCGGAGGACCGCTGCGTCTGTGACGATTACGGATGGTTTTCTGCCTGGACAGAGGCGGAAGGGAAAGAACGGGAAGACATGAACCAGGAAAACAGACAGACGGAGCAGAGCCGTCAGAACCATAAGATCAAGCTGATGCTGTGCGATCTGGCGCTGCTGCTGTTTGTGGACGTGCTGATGCTGGTCATCTACCCCAGCGAGGATGAGCACCTGGCGGCGGCAGCCATCGCGGGGCAGATTCTGCTGGGGATGGCGAGCATATTCGGGTGGCGCATCGCGGGCGGCGTGTACCGGCAGATCTGGCGCTACGGCGGCACGATGGCCTACATGCAGATGATCCTGATGGATCTGCTCGCGGGCATCACCTACTTCGCGGTGCAGGGCCTGCTGATGCCCGCACGCTTCAAGATTTCGTTTGTGCGCGCGCTGTGCATCGTCGCGCTGAACCTGCTGTTTGGTATGACGATCCGCTTTGTGTACCAGTACCTTTACGAATACACCGACAACCGTGCGGCGAATCTGCTGCGCAGGCTGACCTCGGGCTTCACGGGCCTGAGCGGCCAGCCGGTGCGAAGGGACGGCGGCATGCACGGCATCACCCCCAAGATCAACATTGCCGTCGTCGGCGCGGGCCGCGTGGGCGTCATGCTCGCGGAGGAGCTGGCCAATAACCCGCGCTCCGCGTACAGGCCGTGCTGCTTCATCGACGTGGACAGGGAGAAGATTGGCCGCACGATCAACGGCATTCCCGTCCTCCCGGAGAGCGAGGCGACGCAGGAGCGCCTGATGAGCTTCCCGGTGCAGGAGATCGTGTTTGCGCTGCCCAAAATGCAGGCGGAGCGCAAGAAGGAGCTTTACGATCAGTACAAGCAGACGGGCTGCAAGCTCAAGGTGTACGACTATCCGCTGACGCAGACGGTGGAAAACGGCCGGCGCAGCCTGCGCGAGTTTGACATCGAGGAGCTGCTCTTCCGCCAGCCGATGGAGTTCACCAATGAGCGCACCTCCGCGTATTACCGCGGGAAGACGGTGCTCATCTCCGGCGGCGGCGGCTCAATCGGCAGCGAGCTGTGCCGCCAGATCGCCAAGATGCAGCCCAAACGGCTCGTGATTCTGGACGAGTACGAAAATGGCGCATACGATATCCAGCAGGAGCTGCGCATCGCCTACGGCGTGACGCTGGACGTGCAGGTGGAGATCGTCTCCGTCTGCGACGCAGCGGCGCTTGATCAGATCTTTGCGCGCTACAAGCCGGACATCGTGCTGCACGCGGCCGCGCACAAGCACGTGCCGCTGATGGAGCACAACTGCTGCGAGGCGGTCAAGAACAACGTGTTCGGCACGCTGAACATCGTCGAGATCGCCGAAAAGCACGGCGTGAAGAAGTTCACGATGATCTCCACGGACAAGGCGGTCAACCCCACGAACGTGATGGGCGCGACCAAGCGCATGTGCGAGATGATCGTGCTCAGCCGCGCCGGCGGCAGCAAAACCAATTTCAGCGCGACGCGCTTTGGCAACGTGCTGGGCAGCAACGGCTCGGTTATTCCGCTGTTTAAGCGGCAGATCGCGGCGGGCGGCCCGGTGACGCTGACGGACAGGCGCATCATCCGCTATTTCATGACCATCCCGGAGGCCAGCCAGCTGGTGCTGGAGTCCGGCGCGATGGCAAAAGACGGCGAGCTGTATGTGCTGGACATGGGCCGTCCGGTGCGGATTCTCGAGCTGGCGGAGAGCATGATCCGCCTCTCCGGCTACGAGCCGTACAGGGACATCAACATCGTGGAAACAGGCCTGCGCCCGGGCGAAAAGCTCTATGAGGAGCTGCTCATCAAGACGGAAGAACTGACCAAGACCGACAACCGCATGATCTTCATCGAGCGGGACAAGCCGCTCACCCGCGCGCAGATCGAGGACAAGCTCGCGATTCTGCGCAGGGCGGTGGCCACGGGCAATGACGAGACCGTACGCGCGGCGATGAAGCGCGTCGTGCCGACGTATCACGCGCCGGAGGAGGTCAACTCCGCGGCGATTGAGGCGGATGAAATGCAGATGGCAGAAAGCGGAGAAGACTGCGCCGGTTGATCGTTTTTGAAGAGGAAGACAGAGAAATATGAGGAGGAAAGCGCCTATGTATCAGCGATATGGCAAGCGAATGCTGGACATCATCTGCTCGCTGTGCGGCGTTGTGCTTTTTTCCCCGGTGTTTCTGATCCTGGCCGTGTGGATCAAGCTGGATTCGCCGGGCCCGGTGTTTTTCAAGCAGAAGCGCGTGGGAAAGCACAAAACGTATTTCAATATTCTCAAATTCCGCACGATGAGAACGGATGCGCCGCACGACATGCCGACGCATCTGCTTGAGAACCCGGAGGCGTTCATCACCCGAAGCGGCGCTTTCCTGCGCAGGACGAGCCTGGACGAGCTGCCGCAGATCATCAATATCCTCATGGGCGATATGAGCGTCGTCGGCCCGAGGCCGGCGCTGTGGAATCAGGACGATCTGCTCGCCGAACGCGATCGCTATGGCGCCAACGACGTGACGCCCGGCCTGACGGGCTGGGCGCAGGTGAACGGCCGCGACGAGCTGGAGATCGAGGAAAAGGCGCGGCTGGACGGCGAGTATGTGTGCCATCTGACGCTGAAGATGGACGCGACGTGCGTTCTGATGACGGTCGGCAGCGTGCTGCGCCAGAAGGGCGTCGTGGAGGGCGGCACCGGTACGCTGGTGCCGCACATCGAGGCGCGCAAGCATGAAATCAGAGAGCATGAGGAAGAGCTGGAACAAGCCTATGGAGGAAAGAACTCAGCCTAAGAAGCTGTTGCTGGTGGCCAACGTGGTCAAGGAGCACGTGCTCAAGTTTCACGTGCCCACGATCAAGGCGCTGAAGGCGCGCGGCTGGACGGTGGATGTGGCGGCCTCCGGAGAGGAGGACGTGCCCTGCTGCGACCGGCAGATCCGCGGCGTATGGAAGCGCTCGCCGTTCACGCCGGACACGCTGCGCGGCGTGCGCCAGCTTCGCCGTCTCCTTGATGAGGAGCATTACGATATCGTGTACTGCCATACGCCTGTGGGCGCCCTGGTGGCCCGCCTGGCCGCGATCGGCGCGCGCAGGCGGGGCACGAAGGTCGTCTATTTTGCGCACGGCTTTCACTTCTTCACCGGCGCGCCGCTGATCAACTGGCTGCTGTTTTATCCGATTGAGTGGATGCTGGCCCATGTCACCGATCTGCTGATCACCCTCAACGACGAGGATGAAGAGCGGGCCAGGCGCCGGTTCCCCAAGCGCCTCCCGGTGGTCAGGGTGCCGGGCGTGGGCGTGGATTTCTCTCGCCTTGAGGTGGAGGATCCCGCCGGGGCGAGAAGAAGGCTTCGCGAGGAATGGGGCATTCCGCAGGACGCGCTGGTGCTGATCTACGTCGCGGAGCTGATCCGCAACAAGAACCAGAGGATGCTCTTTGAAGCGCTTCAGAAAATCAAAGAAACGCGTACCGACACGTATCTTGTGCTCGTTGGGCCGGACCATGCAGATGGGGCCTGCCAGCGTCTGGCACAGCAGATGGGCGTGGCGGATTCTGTTGTATTTACGCTCTGGCGCAGCGACGTCGGCGCGTGCCTGCGCGCGGCGGACATCGCGGTGGCGTCGAGCCTGCGTGAGGGGCTGGCGCTCAACATCGTGGAGGCGATGTACTGCGGCCTGCCCGTCGTGGCGACGGACAACCGCGGCCATGTGCCGATCATCCGCGACGGGGAGAATGGCTTCCTGGTGCACATCGGCGACAGCGAGGCCATGGCGCGGCGCGTGATCGAGATTGCGGATGATCCGCAGCTGCGCAAGCGCCTGGCGCACAGCGACGTGAGCCGATACAGCGCGGAGGCGGTGTCCGCGCAGCTCTGCGACATTCTCAGCGAGGTTTAATGGTTTTATGCAATATATCCTGATTCTCTTCTGGCTGTTCTTTGCGGCGGTGCTGGGGCATACGGCCGGCATGCACCGCCGCGTCAAGGTGCTCGGCAGGGAAGAACGCCGCGCGACGCAGCTCTATGCCTGGATCGTGATTCTGCCGATTCTGTTTATGGCCGTGACACGATCCAACTATTTCGGTGATACCTACCAGTATCTGCGGGATTACAGGAGTATCCCAAGCAGTATGGCGGGAAAATGGAGCTATGTTCAGTCCCATACGAAGGATACAGGCTTTTACGCCCTGGGCGCCCTGGTCAGCATATTTGCCGGTGATCATTTTCGTTATTTCTTTCTGGTCATTGCACTCATCCAGGGATACTGCCTGGTAAAGACCTACCGCAAGTATTCAGAGGATTACTGGTTTGCGATCTTTGCCTTTGTCGCGACGACAGACTATCTGTCGTGGATGTTCAACGGCATCCGGCAGTTCACGGCGGTGGCCATCACCTTTGCGGCAGCCGAGCCGATTTTTAAAAAGCAATATGTCAAAGCGTGTGTCATCGTTGCCTTTGCGTCGCTGTTCCACAAATCGGCCCTGATGATGATTCCTGTCATCTTCATCGTGCAGGGTAGGCCGTGGAACTGGAAGACCATTCTGGTCATTCTGGGCACGGTGGTGATCATGTCGGCCAGCGGCGTGTTCACCGATACGCTGGATACAGTGCTGCAGGATACGCAGTACAGCAACATGGTCAGTGACTGGACGCGTTGGGAAGACGACGGTACGAACCCGCTGCGCGTGCTGGTGTATTCCATACCGACCATTCTGTCCCTGTTCTGCCGTAAGAAGATCGCGAAGTCCGGGGACCGCGTGATTCAGATCGCCTGCAACATGGGCATCATCTCCACGGCGCTGTACCTGGTGAGCATGGTAACCTCCGGCATCTTCCTGGGCCGTCTGCCGATTTACTGCTCTCTGTACGCAAACGGCATTCTGCTGCCGTGGGAGCTCAAGCATGTGTTCGGCAAGCAGATGCGCGCACTGGCCATCTGCTGCTATGTGCTGTTCTACGTCTTCCAGCTGCGCTATGGATGGGGAATACTCTGATACGGAGGAAAGATGGAGATTCGGATTCTGCACGTCGTGACCTATATGGGGCGCGGCGGCCTGGAAACCATGATCATGAACTATTACCGGCAGATGGACAGAACGAAGGTTCAGTTCGACTTTCTGGTTCATCGGGATTTTCGGGCGGATTATGACGATGAAATCGAACAGCTCGGCGGCAGAATCTACCGGATCGGACGGTTGGTGCCCTGGAGCGGGGCGTATCAAAGGGCCCTGGATGCGTTCTTTGCTGCGCATCCGGAATACCGCGTGGTGCATGTGCACCAGGATTGCCTGAGCGCAGTGATCCTGAAGGCAGCAAAAAAGCATGGCGTGCCCGTGCGCATTGCGCACAGCCACAACAGCAGTCAGGACAAAAATCTCAAATATCTGATCAAGCTGTACTATAAGCGGCAGATTCCCCGGCATGCGACGGCGCTTTTTGCCTGCGGCAGGGATGCAGGCGATTGGATGTTCGGCGGAAAGCCGTACACCGTTGTCAACAATGCCATCGATGCGGCGCAGTACAGGTACCGGCAAGCGCACGCGCGCGAGGTGAGACAGGCTCTGGGCATCGCGGAGGATGCGTTTGTTGTTGGGCACGTCGGACGGTTTTGCCCGGTGAAGAACCATGCCTTCCTGCTCGGTGTCTTTGATCAGCTGCGCCGCGAGAACGAACGCGCCGTGCTGCTGCTCGTTGGGGACGGCGAGCTGCGCAGCAGCGTGGAGGAAAAGGCGAAGGCCATGGGGCTTGAGGATCGCGTGC
This sequence comes from Clostridia bacterium, assembly GCA_017937505.1. Taxonomy (GTDB): domain Bacteria; phylum Bacillota; class Clostridia; order Christensenellales; family Aristaeellaceae; genus Ventricola. The sequence goes on from JAGBDL010000032.1 coordinate 34,323, forward strand.
TGTTTACAGGCGTGCGAAGCGATGTCTGCGATCTGATGCAGGCGATGGACGTCTTCGCGTTTCCGTCCCGGTATGAGGGGCTGCCGGTCTCGCTCGTGGAAGCGCAGGCTGCTGGCCTGCCCTGCATCATTTCAGATCGCGTGCCGGATGCCTGCATGCTGACGGATTTGGTGCAAAAGGTTTCGCTTGAAGACAGCATGCAGCAATGGACGGAGCGGATTCTGGCGGCGAGAGCGACGGTGCGCCGGGATCGATTCGATGAGATTGCTGCAGGCGGATACGATATCGTCAGCAACGCGGCATGGCTTCAGCAATACTATATCGATCACTGGAAAGAGAAGGAATAAGATGGCGGCATTGACGGTGTTTACGCCGGCGTATAACCGGGCGCACACGCTGGGCAGAACGTACGCGTCCCTGTGCGCGCAGACATGCAAGGATTTCATCTGGCTGATCGTGGACGACGGTTCCCAGGACGAAACAGCTGCACTGGTGCAGTCGTGGCAGCAGCGGGATAACGGATTTGCGATTGAATATATCCGAAAAGAAAACGGCGGCATGCACACCGCGCATAACGTCGCGTATGAAAATATCCGCACAGAGCTGAACACCTGCATCGATTCGGATGACAGAATGCCTCCGGATGCGGTCGAGTTGATTCTGGATAAATGGGAGAAGGTCAGGAAACAGGGCTATGCCGGCCTGATCGCGCTGGACGCGGATTTTGACGGAAACGTGATCGGCAAAGGCTTCCCGGAGGGCATGCAGGAGACCACGCTGAGCGGGTACTATGCCGGCGGAGGCTTTGGCGACAAGAAGCTGGTGTACCGCACGGATGTGATCAACAGCGTTCCGACCTATCCGGTATATGAAGGGGAAAAGTACGTCGCGCTGGCGTACAAATACAGGCTGATCGATCAGCAGTACAAGCTGGCAGTGCTTAACCGGGTGGTCTGCGAGGTGGAGTATCAGGCAGACGGACACAGCACCGGCATGTGGAGGGAGTATCTGCGAAGTCCGCGAGGCTTTGCCGCCTGGCGAAGGGTCTGCATGCAGTATCCAACTTCATGGAAACGGCTGCTTGTGGACTGCATGCACTATGTCTCCAGCAGCATCCTGGCGGGCAATCGGTACTTTATTGAGGAATCTCCGAGAAAGGTATGGACGGTATTGTGCACTCCGGCAGGCGCATTGCTCGCGCTTGCCGTCAGGAAAAGAATACGTAAATGATTGACGCAATCAGACTGCATCGTGAAAGAGAGGATATCACAGTGATTCGAGTGCTATTTCTGATCCATGATCTGGGTCATGGCGGCGCGGAAAAGGTGCTGGTGAATCTGGTCAATCATCTGGATCGAAGCAAATTTGACATCACGGTGCTTGCACTCTTCGGAGGCGGCGTCAACGAACAGTTCTTGAAACCCGATATTCATTACAAAGCCGTTTTTCCAAAGGCCTTTCGGGGCAACAGCCATGTGATGAAGCTGTTTTCTCCCCAACTGCTGCACAGGCTGTTTGTGAAAGAGCATTACGACATCGAGGCGTCGTATCTGGAAGGACCGTCGGCCCGGATTGTCAGCGGATGTCAGCATGCTGACACAAAGCTGGTGTCGTGGATTCATATTGAACAGCACACGAAAGAGCGGGCAGCCGGATCGTTCCGCACCTATCGGGAATCAGTCGACTGCTACCGGCGTTTTGACAGGACGATATGCGTGTCTCAAACGGTGAAGGAGGATTTTCTCTCAATTTATCCGATGCTTGAACAAGTAGATGTGTTGTACAACACCAACGAGACGGATCAGATACTGGAGCTCAAGGATGAACCGGTTGAGGAAGATGTGTTTTCTGAGGGAGAAATTCGGCTCTGCGGCGTTGGCAAGCTGATGCCGATGAAGGGATTTGACAGACTGGCTCGGATTCACAAGCGGCTTCGGGATGAGGGATATCCCGTGCACAGCTATGTGCTGGGGATCGGCCCCGAGAAAGAGAGAATAGAAGTTTATCTCGCAGAGCATCATTTGGAAAACACGTTCACGCTCCTGGGATACCAGACCAATCCGTACAAATATGTGGCTAAATGCGATCTGTTTGTCTGTACCAGCTTTGCCGAGGGCTTTTCTACGGCGGCGACGGAAGCTCTAATCGTTGGAACGCCGGTTTGTACGGTTGAGGTCTCCGGCATGCGGGAGATGCTGGGTGAAAACAACGAGTGGGGCGTTGTGACGGAGAATAACGAGGAAGCGCTGTTTCAGGCGATCAAACGCCTACTCGATGACCCAGCGCTGCTTGCGTGTTATAAGGAAAAGGCTGCGCAACGCGGCAAAATATTCAGTACGAAAAGAACGGTTAAGGCAGTGGAGGAGATGCTCCTGTCCTTATCATGACATGGGGGGCGTGCATCATGACAGTTTTGCAGGTTTGCGCATACGGGGCGGAGTATCCAGGCAATTTCATAGCTTCGCTTGAGGCATTGGAGGCTGCGCTGAAAAGGAAGGGAATAAATACCATTTATGCCTTTGTGGGTAGAGCTGCTGACAAGGACTGGTGCAGACAGATTCAGAAGCGCACAAGAGTGTATTTTCTCCCTGAGGCAAAGGCGCGCATCCTGCCGAAAACCTATCAGGTGTTCCAAAAAATCTACAAAGAAAATGATATCGGCATCGCGCACAGTCATTTTGAGTTGTATGATATTCCTGCCACAGTGATGGCGCCCCGGGGAACCCGTGTGTACTGGCATCTTCATGACCCGATTGAAAAACAAAAGGGACTGCGTGGAATTCTGTGGAAGCTTCAATACGGCATTGTTGGAAAACGCGCAACCCTGATTTCCGTCTCTGATCATTACCGGCAGACGGTTATTGCGATGGGTTTTCCTGCTGAGCAGACGACAACGGTGCTTAATGGAATCGATCTGGAGCGCATTAGGGATTGCCGTAGCAAAGCATCCAGGGACATCAATTTTCTGACGTTTGGATGGGATTTCCAGCGAAAAGGAGACGATCTCATTCTGAAAGCCTGTGACCGGCTTGAACAGGAGGGATACCGGTTCCGGCTGCTGCTCAACGGGAATGAGAAAACCTGGCCGCATCTGGAGGTGTATTTGGCAGGCAGAGAGCCAGCTTATCTCGTTAAAGGGGATCCGGTATCCGATGTGAATTCGCTGTTTGAGCATGCAAAGGTATTTATACAGGCCAGCCGCAGGGAAACGTTCTCGTATGCGGTTTGCGAAGCGGCGTATGCCGGACTTCCTGTGATCTGCAGCGATATCGCAGGGCTGGAGTGGGCACACGATGTTCCTTCTGTTTCGTTTTTTGAAAACGAGAATTGGGAAGGACTGTACAGGAGCATGAAGAACTTTCTCGATGGCTGCGAAGTAAAGAAGCAGGCTATTGATCAGAGCCGGGAGACCATTGCGGCGCATCACTCTGTCATTGCCTGGGCGGATCAGATGATCAGGCAATATCAGATTTAGCGCGTCACAGTAGGAGTAGGGAAAATGGATATTCAGGATTTGATCTCGGTGATTATCCCCGCATACAACATCGCCCGGTGGCTTCCCCGGTGCCTAGACAGCATAGCAGCCCAAACCTATTCGCATTGGGAAGTCGTTATTGTCGATGACGGTTCTACGGATGATACCGGGCAGATTGCGGAGCAATACGCCAGGGAATACGCCCAAATCAGGGTGATTCATAAGCCAAACGGCGGGGTTTCCTCTGCCCGGATGAGGGGCCTAGCGGAAGCCGCCGGTGAGTGGATTGCATTCATTGACGGTGATGATTGGCTAGAGCCCAATGGACTTGAGATATTGATCCGCAATGCGTACCAGTATCATGCAGATATTTCTCACTATGGTTTTCAGCGCAACTTGCCGGACGGGCGGGTTTACTGTTATTACAACACAGGCCGCATTATCTTTCAGGAAGGCATGCAGGGGTGTCTGGATCTGCTGGAAGGAAGCTTTGTAGAACCTGGAATCTGGAATAAACTCTATCGCCGGCAGCTGTTTGAAGGGCTCGACGGCTGGCTGGACACGTCAATCCGGATCAATGAAGATCTTCTTGTCAACTATTATCTTTTCAGGCGAGCAAGCTGTGCGATTTATGAGGATGTCTGCCCTTATCACTACATCGTACACGAGGGTTCGGCAACAACCATTGCCTTGAATGAACATCTTGTATGGGATCCTATCCGGGTTACACATATTCTGCTAGGGGATTGTCCGAAAGAACTGCACGCAGTCATCTATCGCAGGCTGATCCGGCAGCTTATTGCTGGAGCAACAAGTCCATTGATAATGAACAGAGAGCTGCTTGTCCCATACCGCAAAGCAACGCGACGGGAGCTGCGCCAAAGGTTATTGCATGTGCTTTGTGCAGGTGAGTGCGGGCTAAAGCTGAAAACCATGTCGCTATGGGCTACGATTTGGCCGGCAAGCTATGCCTTTGTGCATAAAATCTATGAGAAAGTGACCCAAGTGAACAGACAATATGAAATGTAGCGAGGACACATTCAGATGAAGACAATCAGCGTGATTATACCGGTCTATAAGGTGGAAGCTTATTTGGATCGCTGTGTACAGTCCATCGTGGATCAGACCTACACGAATCTGGAAATCATCCTGGTGGACGATGGTTCACCGGATCGCTGCCCGCAGATGTGCGACGAATGGGCGAAAAGGGATTCTCGAATCAGGGTGATCCATCAGCCCAATGCAGGCAGCGGCGCTGCACGGAATACAGCGCTGGATGCTGCCAGGGGCGAGCTGATTGCTTTTGTGGACAGCGATGATTACATTTCACACGATATGTATGAATATCTCTATAAGCTTATGCTACAGGGGGCGGATATTGCAGAATGTGGTCATGTGGATGTTGGGCATCATGATAGGGTATTCCAGCCTTCGGATGACAATGTGCGAACGTATACTGTTCAGGAAGCGATGGCAGAGCATATTTGTGACCGTATCTTTCGCCAGCTGATCTGGAATAAACTCTATCGGCGTGAGATCATTGGCGAGATTCGTTTCCCGGTCGGCAAGAAAATTGATGATGAATTCTTCACCTATCAAGTACTAGGCAATGCAAAAACGCTGGTTCGATCTGATAAGATTTGCTATGCGTATCACCAGCAGGAATCCTCTGTTATGCACTCTATGAGCGCCAAGAAACGCTTGCAGGCGGTGGAGGCAAAGATTCAGCGGCATCAATATATAGAAAAAAACTTCCCGGATTTAACAGTATTGAGTCTGAAGAATCTCTGGTTTACCTGCATGTATTATGGACAGCTCTCTCTGCGTGAAATGGAAAAAGATCAAGCGGATCAGACGATCAAGTATCTGCGCGGCGTTCTCCGTGAACACCCTTTTTGTCCGAAGAACTGCACAGCGAAAGAAAAGACCTGGCTATCCTTGGAAAGAGTTTCATTGCGCGGTGTTTGTAGTCTGCGCAATGCCCTGAAAATTGGGTTGTAGATTGGGATGAAAGGAAGCCGAAGTGCATGATGGAAACGGAACTGGTTTCTGTAATCGTTCCCGTGTATAATGTGGAACGGTTCCTGGAAAAGTGCATAGAGAGTATCTGCTGCCAGACCTATTCCCAGATGGAAATCATCCTGGTGGATGATGGTTCAACAGATCGTTCCGGCGCAGTTTGTGACGAATGGGCGCAGAAGGATTCACGGATTCGGGTGATCCATAAACAGAACGGCGGGTTGTCTGATGCCAGAAACGCCGGTATTGAGATTGCTGTCGGCAGTTGGCTTATGTTTGTGGACAGCGATGACACGATCACGTTGGATACCATTGAACGGATGCATCAGGCTGCAACGGAGCATCACTGCGAGATGGCGGTATGCAATATAGTGCGTACCTTTGACGACGGGACAACCGAGCTGTTTTATCATCCTGTCGATCAACTGACTGTATGGGCAGGAAAGCAGCGGTTTGAGACTTTGAAGCAGCCTTCTGCCTGCAACAAGCTGTTCAGAGCAGAACTGTTCCATGAGGTGCGTTTCCCCAAGGGGAAATTCTACGAAGATACCTTTGTCTATCATGTGCTAGCGCATCGGGCAAGCCGGATTGTCCTGACGGGTCACGATGGTTACTACTATCTTTCTCGCAAAGAAAGCATCTTAGGACATCCAACTTATACAGACCGTTATTTTGATTTTGTCGAAGCAGTTTACTGCAGAATGATGTATTTGATTGAACATCAGATTGCTTATTATGCCGAAGAAGCATGCTTGAGCATGTATGCGGCGGTGGCGAATGCCGAGAAATACATTGTGAAAACTAAGGAAAATGCAAAAAAGCGGGGACAAATGCGCAGATGGTATCGAAAGGCGTATCTCCATCTGATGAAGCAGCCGGACGCAGGACTGAGGCAAAAGCTGCGGTTGATGCTGCTGCGTTATTTCCCGATGCTGCATCGTATAGTTTATTAGGAGGAGTTAAAAGATGGCACAGGGGAAGAGATTACACCGGTTAACCAATATCCGCGCTATGGCCATCTTTATGGTGGTGCTGGGGCATAGCATAATTCTATATTCCTCTGCATGGAATCTGTATGAAACTTCTGTTTCGGCCCCCTTTTTGGATATGCTGAAGAAGATCATTGACATCCCGCAGATGCTCCTGTTCTTCTCTCTCTCCGGGTACTTGTTCGTCTTTTCGCACCAGAAAAAACGGGGAATACTGAATCTGGTAAAGTCCAAGGCGATGCGGTTGTTGGTTCCGTTTTTGGGGATTGGAGTTTTCTGGCTTCTTCCGATAAGGCTTTTGATTCACTATCCTGGATATGAGGGCCTGACCATTCAAGCGTTTGCTGTAAAACTGATGACCATCAATGATGTTGGTCATCTCTGGTTTCTTCCTGCGCTGTTCTTTGTGTTCCTGTTGAGCGAAGTGATCCTGACCGTTGCAGAAAAAATACCCTGGGTCAAGAAGCACCCGGAGGTGTTCCTTTGCCTTGTGGCGTTTGCTTTGTATCTGGAGGGCTACCGTATTGGATTTGGATATGCGCCGCTGCTGAGTGCATATAACTACCTGCTCTGGTTCAGCCTAGGATATGCGTTGCATATCTGGAAGGACATGTTGAAGAAAACCTATGCCCTAGTTCCGTTGAAGTGGGCATTAATTCTTGTCAATCTGGTGCTGATCGGTTACTGCGTAACAGCGGACTCCATGCGTCTGACGCTGTCCCTGTTGATGAAGGGACTGTGCATTATCAATGCTTATGGCGCAGTCCCGGACGAGACCTGCGAGATCGTGGAAAAGATTGACCGCAACAGCTTCGGTATCTATCTGTTCCACTCTCCGCTGATTTACATAACATATGCAACCATCCCGGACGCAAGCCCATTCATTGTTGTATTTCTGAACCTGGTTGTTTTTGGCGCGGCGGCCTATGGTCTGAGCGAGCTGGTGCGTAGAACGAAATTGAAAGCTTTGATTGGCGAGTAACATGAACCTGATTTCCAGAATTGAGTGGCGGCTGTATAAGACACTGAGATGTCTCCGGCTAAAAAATCATCATCCGACGATCATCGCATCGAACTGTATCGGTACTTTCATATATTATGATATGAAAATGCGATTCAATTCGCCGACCATCAACCTCAGCTTTGATATGAACGACTTTGTGCGGTTCCTTGAGAATCTGCATGGGTATCTGGAGCAGCCGGTGGTTCCCTATGAGGACGATCGATTTGACTATCCCTGCGGAATGGTGGGCGACGTGGAGATCCGATTTAACCACTATAAGACCGTTGAAGAAGCGGCAGCCAAATGGAACGAGCGCAAGCAGCGTATAGATTGGGACAACCTGTTCATCATCGGAATTGACGGAGATGGCTGTACGTATGAGAGCATGCAGCGTTTTGATTCGCTGCCATACAAGAATAAGGTGATCTTTACGCACAAGCCCTATCCCGAATTCACATCCGCTTACTATCTGCGGGGGTTTGAAGATCGCGACGGCGTATATAGGCCTACGGATTTCAAGGATCAGTTCCTGATTCGGCGCTATATGGATCAATTCGATTATATCTCCTTTCTCAATGGAAAGGGCTTCAAATAAGGAGCAATTATGGCGAACATACCGAAAATCATACATTACTGCTGGGTGGGCGGAAATCCCAAGCCCCAGTCTGTATTGTATTGCATTGAAAGCTGGAAGCGCTGTTGTCCCGATTACGAAATTCTGGAGTGGAACGAAACCAACTATGATTTCATGAAAAACGAATATATGCGCCAGGCTTATCAGGCAAAGAAGTGGGGCTTTGTTCCCGACTATGCCCGGCTGGATATTGTCTATGAGCATGGCGGCATTTATTTGGATACCGATGTGGAGATGGTTCGCTCTTTTGACCATTTGCTGGAGCATGAGTGCTTCTTTGGCTTTGAGGACACCGGCGACGGCGAGTTTTTTGTCAACTGCGGTCATGGCTTTGGCGCTGCGCCTCACCATGAAGCAGTTCGGAAGGCTCGCGACCTGTATGAACGCCTTTCTTTCACCGATGCAAGCGGAGTCCTGAATTTGCTTGCATCGCCTTACTATACAACCCAGTCTTTGCGCCAGTTGGGACTTGTGCAGGAAAATCGGGATCAGATGCTCGAAGGGGTACAGGTTTACGCTTCCGATGTGCTTTGCCCCAAGAATTTCCGCACCGGGCAGCTGCACAAGACTTCCCGAACGGTTTCTATCCACCATTTCAGTGCGAGTTGGGTGGATGAAAAAATCAAGGCCGAAATGGCTCACCAGCAGAGGATGAAAAACCGATTTGGCAATCGAATTGGCGGCTATGTGCTCTATGCGGAGAGCGTTATGCAAAAATACAGCACCAGGGATTTGTTCACCACTGTGCCGGTCCGCGCGGCAAAGAAAGCAAAGGGCAAGCTGATTGCTGCTAAAGATGCAGCTCCGTATTATTGGGGATTGGTCAATGCAAAAATGACGCATCCCGGAATGGAAGCGCCGGTGCTTTTAGATACCAGCATGGACAGTGATAATTGCGGTGATCGTATCATCATGGAAAACTGTCTGATGCAGCTATCGGAATGCATGGATGTTTCGGGTCTGGCGCATGTTCCCACCCACCGTTTCCTGACGGAAGCGGAGAACAAACGCCTGAGGGCTGCCGGGACAAAGATCCTTTGCGGTACGAATATTTTGTCCGGTCATATGCGGACGTATGGCCTTTGGAAGCTGGGCGCGGCAGTCGCGCCGTATCGGAACACAATTTTGATGGGTGTGGGCTTTGACGCCAAGGATCAAACCTTTGACGGCTATACAAAACAGCTGATGCATACGATTCTCAGCAAGAACGGAATCCATTCCGTTCGGGACAGCTTTTCAGAAAGAAAGCTGAAAGCAATGGGCATCAGCAATGTATTGAATACCGGCTGTCCCACCATGTGGAACCTGACGCCAGAGCATTGCGCAAAAATTCCGTCTGCCAAGGCCTCCAAAGTCGTATGTACCATTACGGATTACAGACGGGACGAGCAAAACGACAGGGCGATGCTGGACATTCTGTTGGAGAGCTATGAGAAAGTCTATCTTTGGCTGCAGGGCCGGGATGATTTGGCCTATATCCGGGAGCTCGGTTATGAGGACAAGCTGGAGCTGATCGCATCTACTCTGGAAGCATACGATGCTGTACTTGCGACCGATGATCTTGACTATATTGGCACTCGGCTCCATGCGGGTATCCGCGCGCTGAGCAAGGGCCATCGCAGTTTGGTTATTTCAATAGACAATCGGGCGGAATGTATTGGTGCAGATACAGGACTTCCAATACTTAAGCGAGAAGACGTATGCTTGATGCTTAATGAGCAGCTGAGCCGCAGCTTTGAAACAAATATCACTTTGCCCCGAGAAAACATTATCCGGTGGAAAGAACAGTTCTAATTCTGAAGAGGTAAGAATCAGATGGTATCAATCAAGAATAGACTAATTGCAATATACGAGAGAATTTATGCTTCCGATTGTGTTATGAATGCAGTTTACCGTCGGAACAATAAAGATTATCGGTTGAATATTATGACCACTGAAGAAACAATCGAAACCATGCTGGAATCGAATTGCTCAATTGCACGTTTTGGTGAGGGAGAATTCGAATTAATTTTGGAACCGTATTTAGACCTAGGCTTTCAGACACATGATGCAAAACTGGCAGATCGACTGAAAGGCGTTCTTGGAAACCAGAATTCGAATTTGCTGATCTGCATTCCTTATGCGCTTAACGATATTGGCGGCCGGACAGAACATTCACGGAAATTTTGGTTCCACTGGGGGAAAAACCGAGATCAGCATCACCGTATTGTATCCCTGATTCGCCAGCTTCATCCGAACGGGTATTGCTTTGGCGATACTCAGATTACCAGGCCCTACATTGCCTATAAAACCCCGGAACACGGAGCACAGCTTTTTCCTAAACTAAAGCAGCTGTGGGAAGGGCGGAATATCCTTTTTGTGGAGGGTGAGAAGACCCGGCTGGGTGTTGGTAACGATCTGTTTGTCAACGCCCGCTCCATCAAGCGGGTACTGTGTCCTGCTACGAATGCATTCGACCACTATGACGAGATTCTGAAGACAATCAAAAGCGTCTGGAATGGTGAACTGATTCTGCTGGCCCTGGGTCCCACCGCCACAGTGTTGGCTGCTGATTTGGCCGACAGCGGTATGCGGACGCTGGACCTGGGCCATTTGGACATCGAATACGAGTGGTTCCGCACTGGAGCAACAAGTCATGACCAGGTAGTGGGTAAATATACCAATGAAGCTGCTGATGGCTACGAGGTCACCGTCTGTGAGGATGAAATCTACCTGGGACAGATCCTGCGCCGGGTCGGCTGCTAAACATGAGAAACGCAATGAATCAAGATATCTTACAGCCCCTGCGGCGTATTCATGGTCACTTCCATGAATGGACAATCAAAAAGAAGGCGGCGCAGCAGCTACGCCGGACCATCCGGAATGTGTCCGGACCGGTTGCGCTGATCGTGGGAACGCCGGATCATGAAAACATCGGCGACAGCGCCATTGCATGTGCGGAAACGGCTTTTCTGCGGAAACTCGGTTTCGAGCCTATTGAGATTACTAACAACGAATACCGCCTGAATCCCATGCTCCTTTCACACGGCGTGGTAGCTCATTCCCTGATTTGTATGCATGGCGGCGGTAATATGGGAAACCAGTGGCATCGGGAGGAATTAATCCGCCATGAAATCATCCGGAAGCTGCCTCGTAATCCTGTTGTAATCTTTCCTCAGACGCTGTACTATACCCCTGATGAAGACGGCGCCCAAAAGGCGAAGCTGTCCGCTGTGGTGTACAACGGACGCAAAAAGCTGACAATGGTGGACCGCGAACAGAAGACCTTCGGTGAAATGCAGCGACTTTATCCAGATACCCACGTCATGCTGGTTCCCGATATTGTCCTTTCGGCGGACATGGACACCTTCGGAGCGAAGTCCCATTCGCGCAGCGGTGTGCTGCTGTGCATGCGCACTGACGTGGAGCGGTCCATGACCGATGAAGATCGCCGTTCTATCGAACAGCAACTGAAGCAGAAAGGGCTGCCATTCCGGTATACCGATATGATGGGTAGCCATACTGTCACAAAGGAAAACCGCCTTGTTTCTGTCTGCGAGAAGATGGAAGAGTTTACTCGGGCACGTCTGGTGATTACGGATCGTCTGCATGGAATGGTGTTTGCTGCTATTACTGGGACGCCCTGTATTGTCTTCAGTAACTACAATCATAAAGTGCGCGGGACGTACGAATGGATCCAGGATCTAGGCTATATCCATTTTGCTGATTCCGTGTCAGAGGTATCTGACAATTGCAGCAGACTTTATGGGCTGCAGAACTGCAGGTTTGATAACCGTGCGTTGCAACCTTATTATGAAAAACTGGCCGAGGTTATGAAAAACTATGTCCAGAATTAGTATCATCGTTCCAGTCTATCGGGTTGAACCCTATCTGGACCGGTGTGTCAAAAGTATTCTCTGTCAGACATTTGAAGACTTCGATCTGGTCCTCGTGGATGACGGCAGTCCGGACCGTTGCGGTGCTATATGCGATGCCTATGCAGCTGCTGATCCAAGGGTTCATGTGATCCATCAACAAAACGGCGGTGTGTCCGCAGCCCGCAATTCGGGGATTGACTGGTCTTTTGAGAGCAGTGACAGTGGGTTTCTGACCTTCATTGATTCGGATGATTATGTGAAGCCGACAATGCTGAAAACGCTTTTTGATGCGTTGATGGAAAACAACGCCGATATTAGTGTCTGCGGAGAATATCATTTCAACGAATCCCCTGAAAAGGTTTTCCAGAAGAACTTTGCGGGCTGTGTGATGCATGGCGGTGCAGATGCCTGCCGGATGATTTATACGGGAGAAGCCGGACATGCTTCATTCGTTTCCGCCTGGGGCAAGCTGTACCGGAAAGAACTGTTCTCACAGATCCGGTATCCTGCTGGAAAAATTCATGAAGATCAGTTTACAACGTATCGGGTGATGTATGCTGCCCGCAGTGTGGTGGAGACTGGTGCATGTCTGTATGGATACTTCTACAATGAAACTGGCATCACCCATTCCCGCTTTTCAATAAGGCGTTACGATGATGTAGACGCTTGTAATCAAGCGATCAATTTCTTCCAAGAGAGGCACGAAGACGGAATCGCAGAAGCTGCGCAGATGCGCAGACGCACCCTGATTGCCAAATATGCCATCTATGCTAGAAAGGCAGGGATTTACAGACAGATCCCTGCGTACTACAGAATGAGCGTACCGAGGGTATATGCTGAACTGAAGCAGATCCTTGGGTTGGATCACTGCGAATACTTTCTGAATCAGTATTATCCACGCTATATTCGTCTGTGCGCAGTCATTAGAAAAATCTGTGGCATCATCAGGCACAATCCTTACGGAGGAAAACATGCATAACCGTTCCAGAACGGAGTATTCCGTTATCAATATATTGACAGGCTTAGGCGGGTATGTGCTGAATACCGTTCTTGGCTTTGTATGCCGCATGGTATTCGTGCGGTGCCTTTCTGCAGACTACTTGGGTGTCAATGGCCTGTTTACCAATATCATCACCATGCTCTCTCTGGCAGAGTTGGGCATCGGCAGCGCCATTGGCTATGCGCTTTATAAGCCTCTCGCGCAGAATGATGAGGAAAAAATCGCATCACTGATGCAGCTCTACAGAAAAGCATACCGGATTATTGGAGTTTTCATTTCGGTCATTGGTCTTGTACTGATGCCCTTTATCAATGTGATCATCCAAGAACAACCGAATATTTCCGAAAACATTTACCTGCTGTACATCCTGAATCTGTTTAACACGGTCAGCACCTATTTCTGGGGTTACCGTACCACGTTGCTGACAAATGCTCAGAAAAACTACATTGTCGCGGCCATCAGCTATGTAATCTCAGTCGTCCAGAGTATCCTCCAGATGGTGTTTCTGCTACTTTTCAGAAACTACTTGGGCTATCTGCTGATCCAGACAGCGGGTAATTTCTTGTACAAGATCCTGGTATCTTATTTTGCAGAGAAGCATTACCCCTGCATCAAGAAGAAGGATATCAGACCGCTGCCCAAAGATGAACAGCGAGTCATTTTCGCCAATGTTCGGGATCTGATGATCTACAAGCTTGCAAGCCTGCTGGTCAACAGTACAGATAATATTCTGATCACTTTTTTTAACGGATTGGCCACCACTGGCATAGCATCCAATTATACACTGCTGGTAAACACACTGAATTCATTGCTGGGACAGATATTTAATGGTTTGACCGCCAGCATCGGCAATCATAATGTCAGTGAATCTGCAGAAAAGCGATATCAGATGTTCAGTTTTCTGAATATGATGAACTTCTGGATATTTGGCTGGGCGGCATTGGGAATCTTCTTCTGTTCTTCCGATTTGGTTCAGCTGTGCTTTGGCGAAGAATATGTGCTCTCGCTTGAAATACCTTTTGTGATGGCATTGAACTTCTTCACTGTTGGAATGATGAACGCCATTTGGACGTATAAGCATACCTTGGGATTGTTCCACTATGGCCGGTTCATTCAGTTTTTCACGGGTATCGCAAATATTTTCTTCTCTGTCCTGCTGGGGACATATTGGGGACTGTTTGGTATTCTGTCAGCCACGTTCGTCGCACGTGCCATGACCAGCTTGTGGTATGATCCCTATGCGGTGTACAAGTACGGCTTTGGACGATGCCCTTGGGAGTATGCTAAGAAAATCGCTAAATATGTAGCGACCCTCCTGACGGCTGCCGCACTTTGTCAGCTATCGTTTTCGCTGGTGCATGGTTCTCACGCCGTGAGGACGCTTTTGAAAATTGTTCTGTGCAGCGTTGTGACGAATGGAGTTTTTGTAACGGTATTCCATAAAACTGATGAATTCGGCATGCTTCGGACATATTTGCACCGAATCTGGATAAATATCCGGCGACGAAAGAACGGGAGAGATAAAGGATGAAAGGCATACGGTTCAAGCGAGCAGGGTTTTGTAAAGAGGAGAGCATAGTATGAAAAGGCTCGTGCGTATTTGTCGGAGTATTCCCTTTGCTTTGTCTGCCGGAGCATATCTGCTATTAGCCGTGCCTGCTACAGAAATAGGTTTGGTTGCAGTCGTTCTTTTGACAACAGCATGTTTTGTTTTGGGGTTGTTCCTGCCAGGCATTTGGCATTATACGAAGGAAAACGCAACAAAAGGGCATTGGGTTGCTGCTGGCGCAGTGTGCCTTTTAATGGGATTTCGGTTTGACAATGTCTGGAAGTTGTCCAGTCAGGTCTCTGCGTTGACTTCAATGCTGAGTTTGGACAAAAATGTGTTTTTGACTGTAATAGGCTGTATTTCGGCAGTAGGGGCAGTTTACTTTGTTACGGCCACCTTGACTTGGCTGCTCAAAAGCCCCCTGCGTCTTTTGACCGATATGCATTCCATGGTCCACCGCCAGCCATTCAACCGCCGTCTACTGATTGGCATCGTTGTGCTGTTGACAGCGCAGCTTGGACTGCTATGCTATTGGGGCGTTCAAAAGCAAGGTTTTCATGTAGATGAGATCTATACGTTTGAATTGTCCAATTATTCGGAAACCATTTATGGTGACGGAGAAAATGCTTACGCAAGCTGGAAAAACGGAGAGATCTTTAACGAGATTCTGGAACCCGCGGATGGCCGTTTATTCGATCTGTCGGTTCCCTTCTGGAATGGAGAAACGGATAATCACCCGTCTACATACTATATTTTGGTCAATATTGTATCATCTGTGTTTAAGCTTCTTGGAATCGGAGTCAATAAATGGGCGGGATTGATTCCCAACTTTGTATGCTGCTTGATTACCACTGTATTTTTGGTGTTGTTGCTTCAGAATCTTCTGAAAAATGATATCCTGGCATTCAGCGGTGGGATTGTTTGGGCGTTCTGTATTGGCACAGTCAATATCGGCGTGTATTTGCGGATGTATGCGTTGATGACGATGGCTGCTGTTGTTTTTATCTGGCTGCATCTGAAGTTGCTATCCAGCTATTCCAAACAGGAATCTGTGAGGAATGCTTTAGCCATGCTGCAGCTGGCAACCATTGCAGGCATTCTTTCTCAATATTACTTCCTCATCTTCGCGTTCTTCTTCTGCGGATTTGTTTGCATATATTTGTTTTTGAAGAAGGAAAGGAATCTGCTTTGCTGCTATATGCTGACGGAAATCAATGCTGTTGCGGCTGCGGAATTGCTTTTCCCAAGAATGATTGTGCAATTGCTTTTCGGCGGCAGGGGTAGTGAAGCCCTGGAGAATATGCTAAAAGGAAGAGGATACTTCACACAGCTTCAGACAGTTGTTGATATGATCAGCAGGGAACTATTTGGTGGTTATGGCGTCGCGGTACTAACTGTCAGCACAATTCTGCTGCTGGTTTCCATCGCGGTGGGCAAAAACAGAAAAGCCCCTCTATCTTTTAGCGATTTGTTTGTACTGTTGATGCTGATGACAGCTTGCGGATATACTTTAGTCGTAACAAAGATTGCGCCTTATCAGGTGGATCGATATTTCATGTGTGTTTTCCCGTTTCTGATCGTTTACGCGGTGTACGGTATATGTCGTGGCATCACAACACTGATTTGCGGAAATTGTATCGGTGCCTTTGGCATCTCTGCGGTCTTGGTTGCTTTTGTGTTTTGGTGCACGGGAACAGGCGAGGTTAGCTATATCTACTCCGACAGCGCTGAACGAACGGAACAAATCTATCAGTATGCGGATGTGCCGGTTGTAGCTTTGAACGGTGATCATTATAACGATAGCGTTTTGCAATGGGCATTTGAATTTCAAATGTTTGAAAATGTCTTCCTCTGCAGAAACAATAGGATGTCTGATCTGGCTTTGGCGGCAGAAGAAGGAAAGCTTGACGATGGTTTCCTGTTGTATGTCCATCAGGACAACACGGATAATGCAGAGCTCTTTGCTCAGATTTCTGAATGGATTGAGATTGAACGCTATTTCGAAGTAACGGATGCACGGGGATGCCGAGTATTCTACTGCTCTATCTAGCAGAAATGAGGTTTCTCATGAATATACTCATGCTCATTCGATATATTATTCCAAGCCTGATGATTAGCATGGATGAAAAGCTATGTAAGGATCTGGAGCGTTGGAAAGAGATTCACCGCCTGACCGGTTCTGATTACTTCGCGATGGCGCAGTTATTGTGGCGAAATAAAGAATTTCGGAATCTGGTGATCTATCGCAATCGACATCATGCAATCAGGCGGCGTATCGTAGAATTATTTTATCCGCCTATGGATACGCTGTATATTGATGCCTTCGAAATTGGCGGTGGCTTATACATCCAGCACGGATTTGCAACCATGATCGCCGCAAAATCTATCGGTGAAAACTTCTGGGTCAATCAGCAGGTGACCATCGGTTACAACGGCCAAGGGGACCCTCCGGTAATCGGCGACAATGTGATGATTACATGTGGCGCCAAAGTGCTGGGGCAAATCCATGTAGGTAATGATGTTACGATTGGAGCGAACGCGGTTGTGATCCGGGATGTGCCTGACAATTGCGTCGTAGGCGGTGTACCGGCGAAGATCTTAAAGCAGAACATGCATGTATCGTAAAGAGCAGCAATGAAGATAATTGCCGCGCATAAGGCGACGCAGGAGGGTATGCCTCCGGCAAGAATGTGCTGGCGCAGAACGTTGCGAGCTGTTGAGGAGAAGAAATCTGCCGCTTGCGGAATGTCATGGTTGTGGTATGTCATACGGCTCCGCATTTGTGTCTCAAGGTGGAGGGCATTCGAGTGCGGCGTGTACCTTTTTAAGGCGGGAATTGTGCGATGAAGATCAAGATGCTGGTCATGGACGTGGATGGCACGCTGACCGACGGACCTATTTATATCGGCCCAAGCGGTGAGGAAATGAAGGTGTTCAGCTGCAAGGACGGCCTGGGCATCAAGGAGCTGCTGCCGGAGCTTGGCGTCACGCCGGTGATCATCACGGGCCGGAATTCGGTCATCACGGCAAAT
This sequence comes from Clostridia bacterium, assembly GCA_017937505.1. Taxonomy (GTDB): domain Bacteria; phylum Bacillota; class Clostridia; order Christensenellales; family Aristaeellaceae; genus Ventricola. Next base: position 51,881 of record JAGBDL010000032.1, read on the forward strand.
CGGGCGCGAGAGCTGCGGATCGAGGCGCTGTATCAGGGTGTGGCGGACAAGCTGCCGCTGCTTCGGGAGCTTGCGGCGCAACGGGGGCTGACTGCGGAGGAAATCGCATACATCGGCGACGACCTCAACGACCTGGACTGCATGCGGTATTGCGGCCTGACGGCCTGCCCGCAGGATGCGGCGGCGGCGATCCGCACGATGGTCGATTATGTCTGTCCGCACGACGGCGGACACGGCGCGGTGCGGGACTTTATCGAGTATATGGCGGAACTGTGATGTATTGAGGAGCATGAAGCGTTTGTCATTAGGAAAGAAGCGCCTGTTTGCAGTGCTGCTTGCGATCCTTGTCCTGCTCGCCTGGGGCTTCCTCGGCTCGAAATACGCCCTGGAGCTGAGCAATTACGTCCTCTCCTCGCCGAAGCTCACCGCGCCCATCCGCGTGGTGCAGCTGACGGATCTGCACAACAGCGAGTTCGGGGAAAACAACGGGCGGCTGGTGCGCATGATCCAAAAGCAGAGCCCCGATGTGATCCTGCTGACGGGCGACATGCTCAACGGGGACGAGCCGCGCACGGAGGTCGCGGTCGGGCTGATTGAGCAGCTCGCAGAGATCGCGCCGGTGTATGCCTCCTTCGGCAATCATGAGAAGGCCAATGAAAACGTGTACGGCACGGATGTGGGCGCGCTGTATGCACAGGCCGGCGCGCATGTGCTGGAGCGAACGTATGAGGACGTGGAGATCGGCGGGCAGACGGTGCGCATCGGCGGCATCTACGGCTATTGTCTGCCGGAAAAATACCTGAGGACGCGCGAGGCCCGGGAAAAAGAGGTCGAGTACCTGCATGATTTTCAGGAGACAGACCTGCTGACCCTGCTTCTGTGCCATGTGCCCACGAGCTGGATCGTCAACGATAACCTGGAAGAATGGGACGTGGACGTCATTTTCAGCGGCCATGTTCACGGCGGCCAGGTTCGCCTGCCGCTGATCGGCGGGCTGTACGCGCCGGACCAGGGCCTGTTCCCGGGACGCGAGTGTGGGCTGTTCTATAGCGCAGATCATGCGCGCGTGATGGTGCTCTCGCGCGGGCTGGGCAGCGGAGTCGGCGTGCCCAGATTTGGCAACGTACCGGAGATTGTCGTGGTGGATATTGTGCCGCAGAGAGCGATGGAGGAAGAATGAACGCAATCAATTCGCTGTTTCTTGAAGCGCTGGGCGCGAGCCTGCGCGGCGAACGCGTGCAGTGGGAGAATCCGCTGGCGGCGCAGGACTGGGCCGCGCTGTTTCAGCTGGCGCAGGCGCATCATGTGCTGCCGATGATCTTTGAGGCGGTTTACGCCTGCCCGGCGGCCCGGTGCGCGGACGCGCAGCTGATGCAGCTGGTGAAGCGGCAGACCATGCAGAGCGTGATGATGCAGGCGATGAAGACCGGCGAGCTTCTCGCGCTGGTGAAGCACCTGAAAGCCGCGGGCGTGACGCCGTGCGTGGTGAAGGGCGCCGTCTGCAGGAGCCTGTACCCCAGCCCGGATCACCGGATTTCCGGCGACGAGGACGTGCTCATCCCGCCGGAGCAGTTTGACCGCTGCCATGAGGCGATGCTCGCCTTCGGCATGCAGCCGGCCGATCCGCAGCAGGACATGCAGGCCGCGCACGAGGTTCCCTACGGCAAGCCGGGCAGTCCGCTGTACATCGAGCTGCACAAGCATCTGTTCCCGCCGGACAGCGACGCATACGGCGATTTCAACCGGTTCTTCGCGGACGCACATGCGCATGCGACGGAGATCGTCGTGGACGGAACGCCCCTGACGACGCTCGGCCCGACGGATCACTTCTTCTATCTGATCTGCCACGCGTTCAAGCACTTCCTGCACAGCGGCTTCGGCATCCGGCAGGTGTGCGATATCGTGCTCTTCGCGGGATGCTATGGGCAGGAGATCGACTGGACGGGTGTGCTGGAGAATTGTCGGGAGATCCGTGCGGATCAGTTTGCGGCGGCACTGCTGAAGATTGGCAGAACGTACCTGGGCTTTGATCCGAATGCGGCGGGATGCCCGCAGGCATGGCAGGAGATTGCGGTGGACGAGGGCCCGATGCTTGACGACCTGCTCAGCAGCGGCGTATTTGGCGACGCCAGCATGAGCCGCAAGCACTCGAGCACCCTGACGCTGAGCGCCGTCGCGGCGGACAAGCGAGGCAAGAAGACCAGGGCAAATGTGCTGCGCACGCTCTTTCCCAGCCGGAAGGCGCTGGAGGGACGCTATCCCTTCCTGCGGACCAAGCCTTGGCTGCTGCCGCTTGCCTGGGCGATGCGCATTGTGCATTATGCGGGGGAGCACCGCAGGGCCGGGACGGACAATCGCGCCACGGAGAGCCTGCGCATCGGCAGCGAACGCGTGGAGCTGCTGCGCCGCTACGGGATCATCAAATGATAGAGACAGACGACGTGTTTTCGGCGCGCGGCAGAGAGTCCGCGCGTTTTCTTCATGAGAGGAAGCTGCGCAGAGAATCGTGCGGCGGATACGGCCTGCTTTTTCTGCCGGGTCAGGGCCGGGAGCGGCGGATGCGCGTGCGGCGCGCTTGACGAACGCGCGGGAAAAGCGTATGATAAACGATAACAGACAAGCATCCATCGGATGAAAGGGGCAGCGCGCATGGCGGAAAACCGGGATCAGAGCCAGGAGGTCAAGATCGCCTTTGAATCGCTGAAGATCCTGATCAACAAGTGGTACGACGGCTCCATCGAGGAGACGATCGACGACTGGAAGTGGATTTTTTCATACAGCAAAAAATATAAATGGGCGATCGTGTACTCGACGGTCATGGGCCTGGTCAGTGCGACGCTCGGCGTCGTGAGCAGCCTGATGAGCAAGTACCTGCTGGACGTCATCACCGGCTACCAGACGGACAAGCTGTGGGTGCTGGTGACCGTGGCGGTGGTGTCGACGGTCTTCAACCTGACCATCGGCAACTGGCTCGGACGCTTCAACATGAAGCTGGGCATCGACATCGGCAACGATATCCAGGCGGATATCTTTGACAAGATCATCGACGCGGACTGGTACGCCATGAGCAAATACCCCAACGGCGATCTGCTCAACCGCTTTTCCAGCGATGTGGGCACGATTTCCAGCAACGCGGTCGGATGGTTCCCGTCGATCATCATCCTCGTATACAATTTCGTCGTCACCTTCTTCGTCATCATGCGCTATGACAGGATGATGGCGGTGCTGGCGTTCGTCGGCGCGCCGATTGGCTTCGCGATGTCGGCGATCCTGATGAAGTACCGCCGCCGCTACGCCAAGCGCGCCAAGGAGATGAGCAGCCAGGTGACGAGCTTCCAGGTGGAGACATTCTACAATTTCGATACGATCAAGTCCTTCGGTATCGCGCCGCATTACAGCAAGAAGCTGCGCGAGTGGCAGAAGAAGGTCAAGGATTTCCAGCTCGAGTACAACATGTTCTCCATCAAGACGGGCGTCGTCAGCTCGATCTTCGGCTTCCTCCTGCAGGGCGTGATCTTCGGCTACTGCCTGTACCGCCTGTGGACGCGGGAGATCACCTACGGCACGATGACGCTCTTCATGCAGCAGCGCAACAAGCTCGCCAGCGCGTTTTCCAGCCTGGTCGGCATCATCCCGACGTTCCTGAATACGTCGATCTCCGCGCACCGCATCCGTGAGCTGGTGGATCTGCCGCGTGAAACGCATGTGGCGCGCAGCAGCGAGTTGGATGCGTATGTGGGGGACGGCTTCACCATCGAGATGCGCGACATGAGCTTTGGCTATGTCCGCGGCAAGCGCGTGATCAGGGATTCGCAGATGGTCGCGCGCCCGGGCGAGATCGTTGCGCTGATCGGCCCGTCCGGCGAGGGCAAGACGACGCTCATCCGCCTGATCCTCGGCCTGATCCGCCCCAAGGGCGGCGAGGCGGTGATCCGCGCGAGCAACGGCATGGAGCTGCCGCTCAACGCGGACACGCGCCATCTGTTTTCCTATGTGCCGCAGGGCAACACGATCCTCTCAGGCACGATCGCGGAGAACATGCGCATGGTGAAGGACGACGCGACGGACGAGGAGATCGTCGAGGCGCTTCAAATTGCCTGCGCGTGGGACTTTGTGAGCAAGATGCCGGACACGATCAACTACAAGATCGGCGAGCGCGGGCGCGGCCTGTCCGAGGGCCAGGCGCAGCGCATCGCGATTGCCCGCGCAGTGCTGCGCGACGCGCCGGTGCTGCTGCTGGACGAGGCGACCTCCGCGCTGGACGTGACGACCGAGCGGCAGGTGCTGCGCAACATCATCCGGCAGCGCCCGAATAAGACCTGCATCGTCACCACGCACCGCCCGAGCGTGCTGAACATGTGCCAGCGCGTCTACCGCGTGATGGACAAGCAGATCACCGAGCTTTCCGAAGAGGAATCCAGCAGAATGGCGATGGATTTCTAAGGTAAAATACAGACTTCATGCTCAATTCCTTTCGTATGCGCGAAGCGAAAAAGGGGTTTGGGGATGAAATCCCCAAGCGGGGTTTGGGGCCTGCGGCCCCCAACGTATCCCAGAATCAGGAGGTCAATATGCTCAACGAACGTGTTCTTGTGCCGTCCTCGCGCGGCGCGCAGGTTTGCATGGATGTGTACGTTCCGCGCGTTTCCCGGGAGATCGATCCCGAGATCAAGCGTCCGGCGATCGTCATCTGCCCCGGCGGCGGCTATGCGTTTTGCAGCGAGCGGGAGGCCGAGCCTGTCGCGCTGCGCTTTCTGACGGAGGGCTTCAACGTCTTTGTCCTCTGGTACCGCGTGGGCGCGCAGCCGGAGGATGAGGTTCGCGGGCAGGACGCGTCCGCCTGGTACGATAAGGCGCCGGAAAACATCTTCCCGCTGCCCCAGCACGACGCGGCGGCGGCCGTCGCCTATGTGCGCAGCCACGCGGCGCAGTGGCATACCGATCCGGACAGAATCGCGATCATGGGCTTCTCGGCCGGCGGGCATCTGGCGGCGAGCCTGAGCGGCCTGTGGCAGCACGCCGAGCTGTGGCAGGAGCTGGGGCTTGCGCCCGAGGACGTGCGGCCCAACGCCGCTGTGCTGTGCTATCCGGTCATCTGTGCGGACGAGGACGCGCACCGCGGCTCGTTCGTGCATCTCTCCGGCACGCAGGATGCGGCGGCGCACCAGCGTTACAGCGTGCTCAACTGGGTGAGCGGCGACTACCCGCCGACGTTCCTGTGGCACACGTTCACTGACGAGTCCGTGCCGGTCAGAAACAGCCTGCGCATGGCGCTGGCCCTGGCGGACGCGGGCGTGCTCACCGAGGTGCACATCTATCCGAAGGGCCGTCACGGGCTGAGCCTGTGCAATGACCAGACCAGCGCATCCTGGGACGCGACGCTGCACCAGGAGGAATGCGCCGAGTGGCCGCGTCTGGCCGCGCGGTTTTTGAAGAATCTGTAAGCAGACAGCAAACGCTCCGGAGTTCGCTTTCCGGGGCGTTTTTGTGCTCCTGAGCGGGATTTGTCAATGGAGAAAAATGACAAAAATGAAGCGATTGATCAGTCTTGTTTCACTTTTGATTGAATTGCAATTAAAATTCAACAAAAAGTGAAAGAAACAGGAAGATTCTCCCGAAAAGTGTCTTGACAACGGGCAGACGCTCTGTTATGATTCATGGGTCAGAGCAAGGGGGCTGTGCCATGGGGGCGCGTCAGGCTCTTTTTTGTGTTGTTTCGACCGGATAGAAGGAGGAACAAGGACGGCATGAAAAAATACATCTTTGTGACAGGCGGCGTCGTTTCGGGTCTGGGCAAGGGCATCACGGCGGCCTCTCTGGGCAGGCTGCTCAAGGCGCGCGGCCTGAAGGTGGCCGCGCAGAAGCTGGATCCGTACATCAACGTGGACCCGGGTACGATGAGTCCGTATCAGCATGGCGAGGTCTACGTGACCGAGGACGGCGCGGAGACGGATCTGGATCTGGGCCACTACGAGCGCTTCATCGACGAGGACCTCAACAAGTTCTCCAACCTCACCACCGGCAAGGTGTATGCCAACGTCATCTCCCGTGAGCGTCAGGGCGGCTATCTGGGCAGCACGGTGCAGACCATTCCGCATATCACCGACGAGATCAAGCGCTTCATTTACAGCGTGGGCGACAAGACGGACGCGGACGTGGTGATCACCGAGATCGGCGGCACCATCGGCGACATCGAGAGCCAGCCCTTCCTGGAGGCGATCCGCCAGGTGGGCTCTGAGGTCGGCCGGGAGAACGCGCTGTACATCCATGTGACGCTCGTGCCGTACCTCAAGGCCTCCGGCGAGCACAAGTCCAAGCCCACGCAGCACTCCGTCAAGGAGCTGCAGGGCATGGGCATCACGCCGGACGTGATCGTGCTGCGCGTGGATGAGAAGATCACGGACGAAAGCATCTTCCGCAAGATCGCGGGCTTCTGCAACGTGAAGCCGGACTGCGTCATCGAGAACCTGACGCTGCCCGTGCTCTACGAGGCGCCGCTGATGCTGGAGAAGGCGAACCTGTCCGGGATCGTCTGCCGCGAGCTGCATATCGACGCGCCCAAGCCGGATCTGACCGAGTGGGAGGCACTGGTGGGCAGAATCCGCCATCAGAGCCGTGAGACGAAAATCGGCCTGGTGGGCAAGTACGTGCAGCTGCATGACGCGTATCTCTCCGTCGCGGAGGCGCTGCGCCACGCCGGCTACGCGCTGGATACAAAGGTCACGATCGAGTGGATCGACTCCGAGCTGATCACGGAGCAGACCTGCGAGGCGCTGCTTTCGCCCATGGACGGCATCATCGTGCCGGGCGGCTTCGGCGACCGCGGTGTCGAAGGCAAGATCCGTGCGATCCGGTATGCTCGTGAGAACAAAATTCCGTTCTTCGGTCTTTGCCTCGGTATGCAGTGTGCCGTTATCGAGTACGCTCGTAACGTAGCAGGCTTCGAAGGCGCACACAGCAGCGAATTCGATGAAAACACGCAATACCCTGTCATCGACCTCATGGAAGAACAGGTAGACGTAACAGAAAAAGGCGGTACGATGCGTCTTGGCGTATATCCGTGCAAAGTCATGGAAGGTACGAGAACGCATGCGGCATACGGCGCAGACATGGTAGACGAACGTCACCGTCATCGCTTCGAATTCAACAACAAATATTTGAAAGCACTCACAGATGCAGGCCTCATCATCGGCGGTACGTCCCCGAGCGGCTCTCTTGTAGAGATCGTCGAAGTGCCTGATCATCCGTGGTTTGTTGCGACGCAGTTCCATCCGGAATTCAAATCCCGTCCGACGAATCCGCACCCGCTCTTTAGTGCTTTCGTAGAAGCATCGCTCAAAATCGAACGATAAACAAACGAAAAGCGGTCGGACAACTTCCGACCGCTTTCTTACTTATATGTGATATAAGGAGATGCTCTTATGCTTACCAACATCTATGACGTCCTGCGCTCGCCAAAAACGGCACTGGAACGTATCAATGAACAAGCCGATA
>JAGBDL010000033.1 GCA_017937505.1 Clostridia bacterium
CATGTAGACCTCCATCGGCGCCTTGTGGAAGTCCTGCATCATCGCCTGCGCGAGCAGCTGCTCGTTGTCCCGCAGCGCCTGCTGCAGCTTTTTGAGCTGCGCGAGGCGGAAGGCATATGGGCGCGTCGCGCCGGTATCAAAATACGTCCGCTGCGCGCGGACAAGCTCCTGAATGTCCATGGTATCTCCTGTTCCAAAACCGCCGGAAGCGGCGCTTCCGGCGGTTTTTATGCGTTATTTGCCGAAGCTCATCAGCTTCTGATAGGCCGCTTCCCACTGCGGCGAGTGGTGCGGCTCGTAGGTGTCGACCGGCTCGGAGCGGCGCACGACGGCGCGCAGCTCGTCTACATCCCGGATATCGCCCAGCGCCATGGCCTGCGCGAGCAGGTTGCCGATGGCCGCGCCCTCGACCGGGCCGGTGATAACAGGGCGGCCGGTCGCGTCCGCGGCGAACTGGTTGAGCAGCTTGTTGTTGCAGCCGCCGCCGACGATGTTGAGCGTGTCGATGCGTGCGCCCTTGATCCCCTCCAGCCGCTCGAGTGCCCAGCGGTACTTGAGTGCGAGGGATTCATAGATGCAGCGGGCGATCTGCCCGACGGTCTCGGGGACCGGCTGGCCGGTCCGGCGGGCGAAGGCACGGATCTTCTCCGGCATCTGGCCGCCGGCGTAGAAGGTGCTGTCGTCCGTGTCGATGATCGTGCGGAAGGGCTCGGCCCGCTTCGCTTCCTCGACGATGTCGTTCCAGCTGAGCTTCTGCCCGGCCTTCTGCCAGTCTCTCCGGCACTCCTGGATGAGCCACAGGCCCATGATATTGCTGAGCGGCCGGAATCCGCCCTGGATCGTGCCCTCGTTCGAGAAATTCGCGTCGCGCACGGCGTCCGTCAGGATCGGCTTATCCGTCTCCACGCCGAACAGCGACCACGTGCCCGACGAGCAGAACGCGAAGCTGCCCGTGCCGGGGATGGCAGCCACGGCAGAAGCCGTGTCGTGCGTGCCGACGGCGGCGAAGCGCGCCTGATTGATACCGAGCTCCGCGGCCAGCTCCGGGCGGAGCGTTCCACGCAGCGTGCCTGCACGGTCAAGCTTCGTAAAGATTTTCCGCGGCAGGCCCAGCGCGTCAATCGTTTTCCAGTCCCAGTCCTTTGCAGTGGGGTTATAGAGCATGGAGGTCGTCGCGTTGGTGTATTCCGTCTTCGCTTCGCCCGTCAGGAAGAAGCCCAGCAGATCCGGCATCAGCAGCATCGTCTCGGCTGCGTCCAGCGCGGGGTCGCCCTCCTGCCTGCGGCGGTAGAGCTGGTAGACGGTGTTGAAATTCATGGTCGCGATGCCCGTGCGGGCAAAGAGCGTCGGGAAATCGACCGTCTTCCACACGGCCTCCATATCCGCGTCGACCGCGTAGCGGTACGACCGGGGATTGGACAGCAGCTGGTCGTTTTTGTCGAGCAAACCATAGTCGACGCCCCAGGTATCGATGCCGAAGCAGTCAAGCTCGCCGACATTTGCGTTTTTGAACGCCAAAAAGCCCTGCTTCAGCTGGTTGTAGAGGTACGGCAGGTCCCAGTAGAACACGCCGTTCATCTCGATGTAGTTGTTTTCAAACCGGTGCAGCTCGCGCATGGTGATCTTTTCGCCGTCGAACTGCCCCAAAATCGCGCGGCCGTTGCTCGCGCCGAGGTCGAACGCCAACAGGTTTCTCATGGTGTCATGCCCCTTTCGTCTTGGCTCAGCAGATGGCGGAGCCGGTCTTTTCGTGCCCGATCAGCTTCCACGTCGCGTCGATCAGGTTGGAGAACATCGGGTTTTCCATCGCCTTGATGACAAACGACTGGCGCGGGGAGTTGATATCCTCGCCAGAGACCTGGAACAGGCCGTTTTCATCGCACAGGCGGCGAAGCCGCGCCAGCTGCTCCGGCGTGTTGCGGGTCGGCATGTAGGTGACGGCGCGGATGCCGCAGGTTTTGATGCAGGCGATCACGTCGTCCAGATACTCGTCCTCAAACTTCTGCGCCTTCTTGTCGCCCGTGACGGAGGCCGTCACGTCGCCAAGATAGGCGTAGCACAAAAGCGCGTCAATATCCTTGCACAGCTTGGCCACATCGCGCACGTTCGGGCATTCATCCGTTGCATCGATATAAATTTTCGGCACGAACGCGGATTTCAGAATGCCAAGCAGGTCGTACTCGTAGAACGGGTATGCCGTGTCGAGCATCTGGTTCTTCTGCTTTTCACTGAGGCTCAGGCCGATGGACGCGAGATAGTCTACCATCAGCTGGCCCTTGCCTGCTTTTTCGACCATCTTCTTCGCCAGCGCGTACATCAGATGCCGCTCGGTCACGCCGCCGTCTTCCTTCGCCTCACTCAGCGGGAGCACGTCGCGGTCGTAGTCCAGCGCGATGCCGGGCAGCAGCGCGTTGATTTTTTCGACCATTGCGCGGTTCCGGCGGCCTCTGGCCGCGCGGTAGGGCGCGAACCAGGCGTTGAGCATTTCAATTTTGTCGTGCGGGACGGACTGGATGGTCATATAGCTGACGCCCACCTGATCGGGGTTGTTGGTGCGCCGGCCCTGCAGCGCTGTGCCGTCCATCGACACGCGGCACTCCATCCCGACGGTCACGGGCATGCCGACCAGCTCCGCCGCCGCGAGGAATTCCCGCGCGCCGGAGATGGAATCGTGGTCGATGATGCCCGCCGTGCACAGTCCCTCCATCCGCGCGGCATAGACCGCGGCGGTGGGAGAATACGGCGAAAACGAATAGGTCGTATGGATGTGATTGTTGATGTACTGCGGCACCATGGGCGGGAATTCGGTCGTCTTCAGAAC
>JAGBDL010000034.1 GCA_017937505.1 Clostridia bacterium
CCCCGCTTTGAGAAGCTTGTTGAGCCGAGCACGGAGCCGACTGTCGAACCGAGCACGGAGCCGACCGTGGAGCCAAGCACGGAGCCGACTGTCGAACCGAGCACGGAACCGACGGTGGAACCGAGCACGGAACCGACCGTCGAGCCGACGAGCGAGCCGGAGGAGGAGACACTCTGGGGCCTGATCGGCTATACGAGCAAGAGGGCCGTTCTCATGCGCGCGCAGGCGAGCGAAAAGAGCGACTGCATCGGACGGCTGGACGATCCGAATACCCCGGTGTTCGTGCTGGACATCAGCGAAGACGGCCGGTGGTTCAGGGTTCAGTACGGCATGCAGCGCGGCTACATCTCCGCCGGCCTGCTCATGCTCAGCGGGGAGCGCGCCCAGAGCGTTCCCTCCGCGGAGGAGCAGGGCGCCGAAATCGGCTATACCGCAGCCAGAAACGTGCCTGCGTATGACAGGCCCTCCACCAGGAGCGGCGCGTCGACCTTCAAAAACCAGGGGATCGAGCTGGTCGTGATCGGCACGATGGAAAACGATCAGGGCGTGTGGTACGCCATCCAGTTTGGCAGCCGGGTGCTCTATGTCCGGGCGCAGGATATCACGCTGAAGCACGGACATGCGCCGACGGCCACACCGACCGCGACGCCGACGGCCACACCGACCGTGACGCCGACGGCCACACCGACGGCCACGCCGACTGCGACGCCGACGATCGAAACGACGGCTGCACCGGTTTACTATTGCAATCTTGAGGAGCATGCGCATGGGACAGCCTGCTTCGACGAAAGCGGCGCATTCATCTGCCGCCTGCCGGAGCATGAGCACCATGACGCCTGTCTGATCCAGCCGACGGCGCAGCCGACCGCCGTGCCGACCGCGGCGCCGGAGGAAACGCCCGAGGCAACGCAGGGTGAGGCGGACGCGGAGCCGACTGCCGCGCCGTCCAAGGAACCGACCGCCGCGCCGGAGGAAACGCCCGAGGCGACGCAGGGCGAAGCGGACGAGAAGCCGGAGGAAACGCCCGAAGCGACGCAGGGCGAAGCGGACGAGGAGCCGGAGACTTACGTCTATACGGCGCTCGAGGGCATCGTCACGCTCTATTCTGCGCATGCCGGCACGCTGACGGCCGAGGCCATCCCGGAAGAAGACGCCCGCTACGGACAGTATGCGGCGGCGCTTCAGGCGGGCGCGGCGGAGCAGGGCAAGTCCATCCGGGCGATGCAGATCTTCGACATCAGCTTCACGGCGGAGCAGGCGGAAAGGACGCCTGTGGAGGTCGAGCTGCGCCTGAATGCGGAGGCCTTCGGGGACGCCGTCTACCTCGCGCATCTGAGCGAAAGCGGCTGGGAGCGTCTGCCCGGCGAGACCCGAACGGACGCGGGCGCGGTGATTCTGCGCTTTGCCGCGGAGAGCTTCTCGCCGTTTGCGGTGCTGACGGTGCAGGATGCAGAGGTGTCGGGCGACGCGCCTGAAACGGCGTACACCTGCGGCAAGGAGGAACACGTTCACACGGCGGCATGCTACGACGAAGGCGGCGCGCTCGTGTGCACGCTCGAGGAGCACCGGCATGATGAAGGCTGCCTCCCGCTGACCGAGCAGGAGCAGGCGCAGGTGGATGCCGTAGCCGCGCTGATTGAAGCGGTTCCCGCGCAGGATGCGCTGGAGGCGCTGGCGGCCGCGTATCGTGAGGCCGGAGACCGGACCGGATTCCTGGCGTGGCTCCGGGAGACCGCTGCGCAGGTGGACGAGGCCCTTGCGGCTTATGACGCGCTTGCGGATTCGCTCAAGGCGCGGGTGACCGGCATCGACGGACTCCAGGCGGCGAAAGCGCTGCTGGATGCGCTGCTTGCCTCTGCTGCGCCTGCCCTGACGGACGACGGCGCCTATGTCAGCGATCTTGCGGCGACCGGCTCCGAGGTCTTCATGGCGCCGGATGCGGAAATTGCGGAGGAGCCTGAACAGGCGGATGCTCAAACCGTCCGCAACGGGGAGCGCATTCGCTATGAATTTGACGTCCGCATGGAATCCTACACGGACACGGCCTACGGAGAAGGACGCGTCAGGCTTGAATTCGTCCTGCCGCTCCCGGCGGAAAAGGCGGTCTTTGACCTTGCGGACATGGACTGGCTCGATCAGACCGAGGGCTATGCGCCGGTCGTGACGGCGCAGACCCGGCAGCTGGACGGCGAGGCGGTTTCCTGCCAGGTGCTGACCGGCTACCGGCTGCTGCGCGGCAGCACGCTGGAGGAGCGCGTCATCCCGGGCGCGTTCGCGGGCCATGTGACCGTGAGCGTGCTCGCCATGGAGCAGGACGAGCAGGTTTCGGTGACCCTCAGCGCGGCCATGGAGCACAGCGCATGGGACGGAACATGCCCGACGCACCTGACGGAGGAAAAGCGCTCGGTGCAGACTCAGACGTACACCGTCAGGGAAGAGCAGACAGCCTACGAGGCGTTCCTACTGCGCATTGAAGCATTGGAAACGCTGGGCGAGCTGGACGACGCGTCCCTGCAGGAGGCGGAGTCGATGTTTGCGCAGCTGCGGGAAGCCTTTGAAAGTGGCGAACTGACGGAAGAGGAATTTGTGGAGCTGCATGACCGGTTGTTCTGGCTGGTCTACGGCAATCCCAGCACCATCGCAGAACGGGCCGAGGGCAACAACTGGATGATCCTGCGCGACAGCGGCTGGTTCAGAAAGTACAGCGGAGCCGTCTACAAGCCGCTGGAGGACGTCGCGCCCAAGGCGCTGCCGGAGCGCGCGGCGGTCATGCGGGCCCGCGCGGCGGCATTGTCCGCAGAGGATGGATCGCAAAGCCAGGTGGTTAACTCCGGCGGAAAAAGCCCGACGGATGATCAGCGCGTGTCGGTCAGCAAGACCATTTCCGGAACAGACATGGAGAACGTGTTTGACATCACCCTCCAGGTGACAACGACGCAGAAAATCTCCGAGGTCTATGAGGAGCCGGATATGGCCGTTGTCATCGTGATGGACATTTCCAATTCGATGACATCCAACTTTGGCGGCGTCACCCGCTATCAGGCGGCGATGGATGCGGCAGAGAATTTCCTTGACCAGTTTGCGGCGAACAATTCGCTGGGCATCAGCAAGGTGGGCTTTGTGGCGTTCAATACGCATGCACATCAGATTTTTGATTTGAAGAGCTGTGCGACGCCTGAGCAGGCAAAAGCGCTGAAAAACACCATGAGGGAAGAAACTGGAAACATCATTAACAATTATGAAAAGGACAGTGCTGGGTATTGTATTGATCCCGATCGATTCACGAATATTGAAGCAGGTCTTGCGATGGGCGCTGATATGCTGAATACGGCGAGCAACAAGAATAAATTCGTCATTTTCCTGAGTGATGGTTTTCCGACGACGTACGTCAGTTCGGGCTGTTACGGATATGTGCCGTATTCGTCAAGCGGAACAGTGGGAAGTCCTGGTGTATTCTATGATAACGTAAAAAATGTATACTGCAAAGATGGAACCAGTTACAGTGAGACCGCTGCAAGACGAGCCAGAAGCAAAGCTGTTGCTATCAAGAATAAGGGAGTGACAGTATTCTCGATTGGTGTCGACGTGGGTGGTCAAACAATAAAACAACATGTTAATCGCTATGAGGATGGTGTATTGGCTTCGATCGTTGAGTATCCTGATGACGGTTCGTATCACGTAGAAAATGGAACGATAATCTATGACGTCAAATGGGAGATCGGCGACGCAAGCAGCACGGAATCCTACAAGAACTGGCTGAGAGACAAAATCGGCTCGGGCTACTACTACGACAGCACGAATTCCGCTGGCCTGACGGCTGCATTCAATGAAATCTTTGCGGAGATCAAGCATCAGGTGCGAGAGGGCTCCGTGGCCGACTGGGTGGCCAACGACCCGATACCGACGGTCAAAGGGGTACCGGAGACGGTCGAGTTCATCGGCTTCTATGACAAGGCGCATGAGCTGGCGTCCGGCAATCTGACGGGCAGCTATGCCGAGAACGGCGAAAACACCGCGTCGTATGCCGGTGATGAGGCGGCGATCAGCTGGGATTTGAAGCATTCCGGCTATCAGACAAGCACCATCGACGGGACGACCACCTACACCTATCAGCTGGTCTACCGGGTGCGGCTCAAGAATGAGAACGACATCTTCGTCGAGGAAACGGTCGAGCCAGATGGCACCGTCAAAGCAAAGGTCTATCCGACCAACGACAGGACGACCCTGCAGTACCGGACGATCCAGGGCACGGACGGCAATCTGACGGTCTCCGAACCGAAGACGGTCGACTTCCTCATCCCGTCGGTGAAGGGCTACCTGTCGGAGCTGTGCTTCACGAAGGTGGACACGCGGGGCAAACCCGTGCCCGGAGCGGAATTCCGCCTGTACCACGACACGAAGAAATGCGGCTTCTGCCGCGGCGACGGCCGTTTGAGCGTGGAAGTCGACGATCAGACGGCGTCCTCGGACGTCGACGATCAGACGACGTCCTCGGACGAGAACGGCAGCGTGTCCTTCACCAGGATCCCCTCCGGCCACACCTACACGCTCGAAGAGACGAAGGTGCCGGACGGATATCTGCCCAACTACAATACCTATACGGTGACCGTGGCGTACAATGGGCTCACCGTCACCGTGAAGGATGCCGGCGGAAACACGGTGGAGTGGGAAGACCAATTTGTCAACGGATTCGGCTTCGAGCTCCCGCAGACCGGCGGAACCGGCAGAATGCTGTATGCCGCGGGAGGACTGCTGCTGACGGCGGCAGGCGCGCTCCTGCTGTATCACCAGGCAAGACGCAGAAGGGGGGATAAGCCGTCCTCCTGATCTGCACCCTCCAACATGTTGACAACCCTTTACTCAAAAGAAACCCAAGGAAAGGAAAACAAACTATGAGGAACACCAAAAAGCTCGTCGGCCTTCTGCTGGCGCTGGTCATGATTTTGGCCGTGGGCGCGGCGATGGCTGCACAGGAGGGCACGCTGACCGGCGGCTCCATCACCATCAATGACGCTGTCCCCGAACAGGTCTATAAGGCCTATCAGATACTCTATCTGGAGAGCTACAATCCGACGGCAGAAGCGTATGCCTACAAGGCCAACAGCGTGTGGGACACCTGGCTTCGTACCCAGACAACCTATGTCAGCTTTGATGATCAGGGCTATGTGACCTGGGTTGAAAATGCAGATCCTGCTGCGTTTGCGAAGTTGGCGCAGGTTGAGGCGGCCAAGATGACTGCGGATGCCACGGCGACCGCGCCTGCGGCGGCTGAGGGTAAAACCTATTCCACTGTCGAGTTTAAGAATCTGAAGCTCGGCTACTATCTGGTCGATACCACGCTGGGCACGCTGTGCTCTCTGGACACCACCAACCCGAATGTGGTCATGGAGGAGAAGAACGAGGTACCCACGAACGTCAAGACTGTTGAGGAGGATTCCAACCACCAATACGGCGAGACGAACGATGCGGACATCGGCCAGACCGTGAACTTCAAGAGCACCATCACGGCGCAGAAGGCTGGCGCGGAGAACTACGTGTTCCATGATACCATGTCTGCGGGTCTGACCTACACCGGCGTGACCGGCATCACCCTCAACGGCACGGCTGTTGACGCGTCCAACTACACGGTCGTGACCGAGGGCCTGACGGATGGCTGCACCTTCGAGGTCCGATTCACTCAGGCGTTCTGCGACACGCTCAAGGCCGACGACAAGATTGTCATCAGCTACACCGCCACGCTGAATGAGAACGCCGTGATCGCGGGCGATGGCAACCCCAACACGAGCAAGGTCAGCTACGGCGACAGCAGCAACACCAAGTATACCCCGGACAGCCAGACCAAGACCTACACCTGGGACGTGGATGTGTTCAAGTACACCATGGTTGGAGAAACGGAGACAGCGCTGGCGGGCGCGACCTTCACGCTGAGCAAAGACGGCTCCAATCCCATCGCGCTGGTGTCTAAGGGCAACAACGTCTACCGCGTTGCCAAGACCGGTGAAACCGGCACCGTGACGGAGATTACGACCGATAAGACCGGCAAGTTCACCATCGAGGGCCTGGACGCGGACACCTACTACCTGACCGAGACCAAGGCGCCCGACGGCTACAACAAGCTCGCCGGCCCGGTCACCATCGTCATCGGCGCGAACGGCGTGGTTAACGCTACGACCGACGCGCAGCAGGGCGTGGATGAGGTCAAGGTGCTCAACCAGACCGGCGTTGAACTGCCCTCCACCGGCGGCATCGGCACGACGATCTTCTATGTGATCGGCGGCGTGCTGGTCATCGGCGCGGCGGCGCTGCTGATCGCCAGGCGCAAGAAGGCGTAAGCACAAGCTTTTCCCCCGGGGAGGGAGGCCCCTCCCCGGGATTTCCCTGCAACATCAAGGAGAACCCTATGAAAAAGCATCTTTCGACAATCGCCATGGTTCTGGTGCTCCTGGTAGGGCTCTCCCTGATGCTGTATCCCACCGTCAGCGACCGGTGGAACGCCATGCATCAATCCCGCGCCATCGCCACCTACAGCGAGACCGTTTCCGGACTGGAGAACGCCCGCTATGACGAGCTGCTCGCGCAGGCACAGGCGTATAACGCGGCGCTGACCAACCGCCCCGGCCGCTTCACGATGACGGATGAGGAGCGCGCGGTGTATGAAAGCGTGCTGGACGTCTCCGGCACGGGCATCATGGGCTATGTCGAGATTCCGAGAATCGACTGCAGCCTGCCCATCTATCACGGCACAAGCGAGGGCGTGCTGCAAATTGCCGTCGGGCACATCGAGGGCAGTTCGCTGCCCACGGGCGGGCTGGGCACGCACTGCGTGCTCTCGGGCCATCGGGGCCTGCCCTCGGCCAAGCTGTTCACCAGCCTGGACCGGATGGAGACGGGCGATCTGTTCATGCTCCATGTGCTCGATGAAACGCTGACCTATGAGGTCGATCAGATTTTGACCGTGGAGCCGGAGGACGTGAGCGCGCTTAACATCGATCCGCAGGCGGATCTGTGCACGCTGGTGACCTGCACGCCCTACGGCATCAATTCGCACCGGCTGCTTGTGCGCGGGCACCGCGTGGAAACCGTGCAGGAAAAGGCGCCTGTCGTCGTCACGGCGGACGCTGTGCGCGTGGCGGCCTGGAAGGTCGCCCTGGCCGTGGCGGCGCCGCTGATGCTGGCGTTTGCGCTTGCGGCGCTGGTTTTGCCCCGCCGCCGGGACTGAGGCGGAGTATGACCAGAGGATTTACAGAGACAACGGAGGAGTGAATGGCCATGCGGGAAAATGGCGGGTTCATGCGCAGGATCAAGGGGAGGTTGGTCGCGCTGGCAGTGCTCATGCTGGCGCTGCTTTGCGCCGCCCCGGCTGCGCTGGCCATCGATCCCATCGAGACGGGACGCGAGGCGTCGCTGACCGTCGAGTACGGGATGAAGGGGATGGCGTTCACGATCTACCGCGTCGCGGAGATGACGGGCTTCGGCGAGTTCACGCCGTCGGCAGGCTTTGACGATATCGTCAGCGCGGACGAGCTGACCGATCTGGACAGCGCGGGCTGGAGCGCCCTGGCGGGCACGCTCTCGGGCTACGCGAACCGCGACGGACAGTGGAAGCGCACGCAGAGAATCGGCGCGGACGGCAAGGCGACCTTCTCCGGCCTGCGCGTCGGGCTGTATCTCGTCCTCGGCACGCCGTACGAGACGGGCGGCAAGGTGGTTCAGGTACAGCCGTCGCTCGTGGCGCTGCCCTCGCGCAACGCGAAGGACGTATGGATGTACCGCGTGACCGTGGAACCCAAGCCCGAGGTGGTGGAGCGCTATGACGAGATTCAGGTGCGCAAGGTCTGGAGCGACTCGGGCAGCGCGTCGCGTCCGAAGGAAATCACCGTGAGGCTCTATGTCAACGGAAAACTCTATGACGCGGTGAAGCTGAGCGCGGCCAATAACTGGCGCTACACCTGGAAGCTCACCGGCGTCAGGCAGCCGGTAGTGTTCAAGGTGACGGAGAGCCCGATTCCCTCCGGCTATACGCACAGCATCGATTACACGGGCTCCTATCTCACATCGTGCGGGCGGCTGGGCAAGCGCATCACCATCCTGAATAAAAAATGCACGCCGGTGGTTCCCGTGAAGCCCAGCGGCAAGCTGCCGCAGACGGGCCTGCTCTGGTGGCCTGTGCCGCTGCTGGCGGGCGGAGGCATGGCGCTGTTTCTGATCGGATGGCTGCGAAGGAGACGCGATGAGGACGAATAAGCGCAGAAGAAAACGCAAGGGCGGTTTTCTGATGACGACGGGGCTGCTGCTGATTGCAGCCGCCCTTCTTTTGACGCTGTACAATACCCGCGAGCAGCAGCGGGCGGACAAGGCCGCCGCCGCGGCGCTCGGCCGGATGATGACGGTCATGCCGCAGGAGGAGGACAAGCCGCAGACGCTGATGCTGGCGGATGCGGGCGGGAATCCGCTCGATTGGCCGCTGGATCCGCAGGGCGAGCCGATGCCCTGGCCCGTTGAGAACGGCGAGCCCGTCCCCGCTGTCGTGGACGGCGAGGGCAGGACGGTGTACTGGACGCAGCTGCGCGGAGAAGAGACGGATGCATCCGTCCCGGCGCCTGAAGCATATCCGGACGTGTATGCGCCGGAGGACAGACAGGCTGCGGCTCCTTCGGCAGGGCAGCCTGACGCCGCGCAGGACGACGGCACGGCGGAGCCGTTTGCGCCGGTGACGAATGCGATGCCTGCGCAAAGCGATGCCTTCGCCTGGGAAGCGCCCGCGCAGACGGACGCAGCGCAGGACGCGCTTTCGGGCTGGACGGTGGACGCGCAGGGCGCGCTGCTGCCCTGGGTTCGCGACGCGGCGGGACGGCTGACTCCCTGGCCGACGGACGGCGCGGGGCAGGCGATCTCCTTTACGCAGCTGCGGCAGAGATGGCAGGAGCTGCGGGACGCGCTCTCGCCGTATCTGGCGCAGGCCGTGTCGCAGCCGCCCTTTGTTCAGTATCCCGAGATGGAGATGCCGACGCAGGAGATCGACGGCCAGACGTATATCGGCATGGTCGAGGTGCCCTCGCTGGAGCTTTCGCTGCCGGTGATCAGCGAATGGACGTATCCGCGGCTCAAGAAGGCGCCGTGCCGGTATGTCGGCTCGGTGTACAGCAAGGACATGGTGATCTGCGGGCACAATTACGACCGTCACTTCGGCCGGCTCAAGGATCTCGCCGTGGGCGACGAGGTGCGCTTCACGGACATGGACGGCAACGTCTTCTTCTATACCGTCTGCGGGACGGAGCAGCTCGGCAAGTATGCCGTGGAGGAGATGCTGGCGGGGGAGTGGGATCTGACGCTGTTCACCTGCACCAAGGGCGGGCGCATGCGCGTGACGGTTCGCTGCAGGCTGGAGCGCTACGCCGTGGGCGAAGGCCAGGAGGCAGTGCAGACGGCGCAGTGATGCAGGGCTCCTGCGCGCGCTGCCCGGAAAAACGCAGCATCTCCGCCATATTCTCCAAAATTCTTCAGGTTCTTTGCAGTTTCTGTTTTACAAGGATATCGATTTGTTGTATAATATTGAAGCAAATGCGATAGCTTGCGCAGATGCGATACATGCAAGAACAAGGGCGGGAATGAACCTGCCCGGATGAGGAGTGCATATTATGAGCCGAATGATCGGTACTGTTTCCATGGGCGTGCGTGCGCCCATTATCCGCGAGGGGGACAACCTGGTGGAGATCGTCACCGGTTCCATTGTGGAAGCGATGAAGGAGGACGGACTGAGACCGCGCGATCGTGACATCGTCGCCATGACCGAAGCGATTGTCGCCCGCGCGCAGGGCAACTACGCCACCGTCGACAACATCGCCGACGACGTGCGCGCCAAGCTCGGCGGCGAAACCATCGGCGTGATCTTCCCGATCCTCAGCCGCAACCGCTTCGCCATCTGCCTGCGCGGCATCGCCAAGGGCGCAAAGAAGATCGTCCTGATGCTCAGCTATCCGTCCGACGAGGTGGGCAATCACCTGCTGGATCTCGACCTGCTCGACGAGAAGGGCGTCAATCCCTACAGCGACGTGCTGACCCTGGAGCGCTATCGCGAGCTGTTCGGCTACATCAAGCACCCATTCACGGGCGTGGACTACATCGAATACTATTCCAACCTGATCCGCGAGATGGGCGCCGAGGTGGAGGTCATCTTCGCCAACGACCCGCGCGCGATCCTCAAGTACACCAAAAACGTGCTGGCCTGCGACATCCATACCCGCGCGCGCACCAAGCGCCTGCTCAGGGCCGCCGGCGCCGAGCGCGTGTTTGGCCTGGACGAGATTCTGAACGCCCCGGTGAACGGCAGCGGCTGCAACGAGAAGTATGGTCTGCTGGGCTCCAACAAGTCCACCGAGGACAAGGTCAAGCTGTTCCCGCGCGACTGCCAGGGTCTCGTGGAGCAGATTCAGGCAAAGCTGCTGGAAATCACCGGCAAGCACATCGAGGTCATGGTCTACGGCGACGGCGCGTTCAAGGATCCGGTTGGCAAGATCTGGGAACTGGCGGATCCGGTCGTCTCCCCGGCCTACACCGCCGGCCTGGAGGGCACGCCCAACGAGCTCAAGCTCAAGTACCTGGCCGACAACGACTTCGCCGACTTGTCCGGCGAGGCGCTGCGCGACGCCATCAAGGGCAAGATTCAGCAGAAGGACGGCAGCAGCCTGGTGGGCAACATGGCCGCTCAGGGCACGACCCCGCGCCGCCTGACCGACCTGATCGGCTCCCTGTGCGACCTGACCTCCGGCTCTGGCGACAAGGGCACCCCGATCATCTACATCCAGGGCTATTTCGACAACTACACCAACGACTGATCGCTTTTCATGGAAGCTCCGCAGCGCTGCGGGGCTTCTCTTTTAGTGTGCGAAGAATCCGATAGAAATAACACCGCGAATTCAAAAATTCCATCTTGCCAAATCGGACAGACCCTGATATAGTATCGAAGATTTAGGAATTTTTTCACCCGACAACTGCACAGGAGGATAAAGCAATGAAAAACAACAGCAACCGTCTTGCCGTCAAAATGCTGATCTCCATGGTCGCCGGTATCATCGTTGGCCTGATCTTCATGGCCATCCGTGAAAGCCTCGGCGCGAGCTCTGCTGCCTGGCAGACCATCAACAGCTGGCTCTTCCAGGACATCACCGCCAAAGGCGCCGAAAGGGCCGTGGGCCTGTTCTACATCGGCGGTCAGCTCTTTGTCAAATCCCTCCAGCTGGTGATCGTTCCGATGGTCTTCACCTCCATCGTGCTGGCGATCGGCACCATCCGCGACGCCGCGACCCTGGGCCGCGTCTCTGTGAAGACGTTCTTCTGGTTCCTGTTCACCAGCGCCTGCGCGCTGCTGATGGCGGGCTTTGTCGGGCTGATCTGCTACAACATGGGCATGTTCAACACCACCATCGAGGGCATCGCCGCCTCCGCAGGCTCCACCGGCGCCAACCCGCTGAACGTGCTGCTGAACGCCATGCCCAACAACCTGGGCGCGACCTTCAGCACCAACTCCAGCATCCTGGCGCTGATCGTCGTCGCCGTGATCGTCGGCCTGAGCCTCAACGCGAAGGGCTATGACGCCGACTGCACGATCAACCGCCTGTGCCGCGAAATCAGCGACATCGTCGTGGTGTTCCTCAACTTCGTGGTCAACAAGTTTGGCCCGGTGGCGGTCTTCATGCTGCTCAGCCGCACCTTCGCGACCTACGGCACCGATTACCTCAAGCCGGCGGCGGCGTATGTCGTGCTGGCGGTGACGCTGCTGCTGGTCTATCTGTTCATCATCTATCCGATCATCGTGGCGGCGACGACCAAGCTCAATCCGGTCACCTATCTGAAGAAGATCTTCAAGGTCATCGTCTTCGGCTTCTCCACCAGCTCCAGCGCCGCCACCCTGCCGCTGAACACCGAGACCAACGTGAAGGAGCTGGGCGTGGACAGCCAGATGGCCTCCTTCGTCCTGCCGCTGGGCATGACCATCAACATGGACGGCACCGCGATCATGCAGGTCATCGCGACGCTGTTCCTGGCGGGCGTGGGCGGCTATGAGGTGAGCGTCGGCTCGCTGTTCCTCATCATGATCCTTGCGCTGGTCGCCTCCGTCGGCACCCCGGCTGCCCCGGGCGCGGGCGCGGTCGTGCTCTTCACCATCCTCTCCGGCATGGGCTTCACCGGCGAGGCGGCCATGATGGGCTACACCCTGATCCTTGCGATCAATCGCCCGATCGAGATGCTGGTGACCTCCCTCAACTGCGTGGGCGACTCCGTCGCCGCCATCGCCGTCGCCAAGAGCGAGGGCAAGCTCAACGAGGACATCTTCAACGCCTGATTTTCCTGATGCAAAGAACGGCTCCGCGGGATTCCGCGGGGCCGTTTATCATCAGCAAATTGCAATAGAATACGCGAAGCGGGACAGGAAGTCCGAGGGGCAATGCCCATCGGGCAGGTTTCAGGGCGGCAGCCCTGACGTCCTCTTTTGTTCCTTACAGCTTCACAATCCCCGCATCGACGAGCTTCTGCAGGCTCATGAGGATGCCGAGCTTGGCGTGCACCCAGGTGAGGCCGCCCTGGAAGTAGACGGCGTAGGGCTCACGGATGGGGCCGTCGGCGGAAAGCTCGATGGAGCTGCCCTGGATGAACGCGCCCGCGGCCATGATCACCTGGCTGTCGTAGCCGGGCATGGCCCACGGCACCGGCGTGACGTAGCTGTCCACCGGCGCGGCGGCCTGGATGCCCTCGCAGAAGGCGCACATCGCGGCTTCGCTGCCCAGCTCCACGGCCTGAATGATGTCGTGGCGCGGCTCGGTGGCGTTCGGCACGCAGCGGAAGCCAAGCTTCTCGTAGATGTTCGCGGCGAAGATCGCGCCCTTGAGCGCGCCGGAGACGACGGTGGGCGCGAGGAAGAAGCCCTGATACAGGCTCGTCATCAGGCCCAGATTCGCGCCGACCTCCTGCCCCAGGCCAGGGGCGGAGAGCCGGTACGCGCAGCGGTCCACGCACGCCTTCGTGCCGCAGATGTAGCCGCCGATGGGCGCGAGGCCGCCGCCCGGATTCTTGATCAGGGAGCCGACGATCATGTCCGCGCCGAGGTCGCTCGGCTCGATGACGTCCACGAACTCGCCGTAGCAGTTGTCCACCATGCAGATGATGTCGCTGCGGATGCCCTTGATGAAGGCGATCAGCTCGCCGATCTGCCGGACGGAGAGCGTCGGACGGGTCGCATAGCCCTTGGAGCGCTGGATGGTGCACAGCTTCGTCTGCGGCTTGATCTTTGCGCGAATGCCCTCGTAGTCGATGCTGCCGTCCGGCAGGAGATCGACCTCGTCGTAGGTCACGCCGTATTCGGCCAGGGAGCACGCGCTCTCGCGGATGCCGATGACCTCCTCAAGCGTGTCATACGGGCGGCCGACGGGGGAGAGCAGCTCGTCGCCGGGGCGCAGGTTGGCGCTCAGCGCGACGGCCAGCGCGTGCGTGCCGCACAGGATGCTCGGGCGCACGAGCGCGGCCTCGGTGTGGAAGCAGTCGGCATAGACGCGCTCGAGCGTGTCGCGGCCAACGTCGTTGTAGCCGTAGCCGGTGGTGCCGGCGAAGCAGCCGGCATTGACGCGGTTCTTCTGCATGGCGGCGATGACCTTCGCCTGGTTGTACTCGGCGACCTGGTCGATTTCAACGAAGCGGCTGCGCAGGGAGGAGAGAATCTCCTCGCCGAACCGGTAGACGCTTTCAGAGACGCCGAGCTGACTGTACATGTGCATATTGTCGATCATGGCATGTTCCTCGTTCTTCTATCATCAATTGCATAGGATTTACACGAGGTACAGCATAGCAAAACGCGGCGCGCCTGTCAACTCAAAAAAGTGAAAAAAGGGATTGACAGAAAAAGACGGTTCGTGTATAATAAATCTCGTGCTTGAGAAAACAGGCCCTCCATCGGAGTGTAGCGCAGCTTGGTAGCGCACGTGCTTTGGGAGCATGGGGTCGGGGGTTCGAATCCCTTCACTCCGACCAATTTCTTGAGTCATTGTGATTCGGCCCCGTGGTCAAGAGGTCAAGACACCGCCCTTTCACGGCGATAACAGGGGTTCGATTCCCCTCGGGGTCACCATTTTCTTTGCTGGTTCTTCAGGGGCCTTTAGCTCAGTGGTCAGAGCAGGCGGCTCATAACCGCTCGGTCCGGGGTTCGAAACCCTGAAGGCCCACCAAATTTTATACGGCGCGGTAGTTCAGTCGGTTAGAATGCCAGCCTGTCACGCTGGAGGTCGAGGGTTCGAGCCCCTTCCGCGTCGCCATCTTCTTCTTCGCTCACTACCATTGAGAACGTGCTGGTGTAGCTCAATTGGCAGAGCAGCTGATTTGTAATCAGCAGGTTGCGGGTTCGATTCCCTTCACCAGCTCCAACTTCATATGGGTAGGTTCCCGAGTGGCCAAAGGGAGCAGACTGTAAATCTGCCGTCACCGACTTCGATGGTTCGAATCCATCCCTGCCCACCATCTTCGCGGGAATGGCGGAATTGGCAGACGCGCTAGATTCAGGTTCTA
>JAGBDL010000035.1 GCA_017937505.1 Clostridia bacterium
GAGCGCGCGCGGCGCGGCGATCGCGCGGCGCATCGGCAGCACGGCCCGGCGCGCGGCGCGCAGCATCGTATCGCAATACGCACAGAGCCACTTTACGCCGCTGCGCTTTGAAATGGTCTTCGGCCAGAACGGCGTCGCGCCGATCATGCTGGAGCTGGCGGACGGCACGTTCGTCTATCTTCAGGGCCGCATTGACCGCATCGACGTGCTCGACGGCGAGACGAAACGCATCCGCGTGATCGACTACAAATCCGGTACGAAGAAGTTTGACCCGACGATGGCCTTTTACGGCATTCAGCTTCAGCTGCTGCTGTACCTGGCGGCCGCGATGGCGCAGGTGCCGGGCGCGCAGGCGGCGGGCTTCTTCTACTGCCGCATCGCCGACCCGACAGTGAAGACCGAGTCGCGCATCAAGGAGGAGGTCGAGCGGCAGATCGCCAAAAAGCTCGCGCTGGCGGGCGTGTCGCTTGACGACGTGGAGGTGCTGCGCGCGCAGGACGCGCGCCACGCGGCGATGATCACCCGGGACGGCAGGCCAAGCGGGCTGTACCGCGCGTCCATGACGGACGAGGCGGGCATGGACGCGATGATCGCCTTCGCGAAGAACAAGGCTGCGTCACTGGCGGGCGACGCGTACGCAGGCATGATCGACGACGTGCCGGCCATCTTCGGAACGTACAGCGCCTGCGCCTCATGCGATTACAGCGCGGTGTGCGGATTTGACCCGACGGTCAAAAAGCGGAGACGGTTGAGCAAAAAGAGCGTCGATGATCTGAAATAATTTACTACCACAGTAGTATTGACAATCTCTTACTACTGTGGTAGTATTTGTATGCGTCATGACAGACAACCACAAACGATCAAAGGAGAAGGATGCATCCGTGAAGCTGTTTGATTCCGAGCTAAAGGTGATGGACGTGCTCTGGCGCGAGGGAGACCTCCCGGCCAAGGCCATCGCCAGGACGCTCACCGAGGAAATTGGATGGAACGTGAACACCACCTACACGCTGATCAAGCGGTGTATCGCCAAGCAGGCCATCGAGCGCAGCGAACCGGGCTTCATGTGCCATGCGCTGGTGAGCAAGGAGCAGGTGCAGCAGGAGGAAACGCAGGAGCTGATCGACAAGGTGTTCGACGGCTCGGCGGACAAGCTCTTCGCCTCGCTCCTGGGCGGCCGGCGCGTGAGCCGGGAGCAGCTCGAGCAGCTGCGCAGGATGATCGACGAGATGGACTGAAAAGAGGACGGCTATGTCTCTTGTGCAAAGGAGCCTTTGCGCCGGCGCGTTGATCGCGCTGACGGCGCTGCTGCGCGCATCATGCAGGGGCCGTCTGCCCCGGCGCATGTATATCGCGCTGTGGGATCTGGCGGCGCTGCGGCTGCTTGTGCCGCTTTCGCTGCCGTGGGCCTATGCGCCGAGGGCGCTGCTGCGCGCCGTTCTTGCCCATGGGCAGGAGCAGACCGCGCAGGTGCAGCAGATCGCGTATACCGCCGCGGCCGTCTCGGCGCAGACATCGGTCACGGACATGCCGGCGCAAGGCGCAGCCGCGCTTCCCTGGGGAAGCATCCTCTGGCTGACCGGCGCACTGCTGCTTGCCGCGCATTTCCTGCGCGCCTACGTCGTGAGCCTCCGGGCATTTGGGGAATCCCTGCCGGACGACGCGCCGCAGACCGCCGCGATCCTGAAAGGCTTTCCGCTGCGCAGGCATGTCCGCGTGCGGGTGAGCGACCGCATTGGCGCGCCGCTCTCCTACGGCGTCCTGCGCCCCGTGATCCTGCTCCCCCGGGGCATGGATCGTTCGGGCGATACGCTGTATCACGTGCTGCTGCACGAGCTGGAGCACATCCGGGCGCTGGACGCGGCGCGCAAGCTGCTGCTGACCGCCTGCGTCTGCGTGCACTGGTTCAATCCGCTCGTGTGGATCATGTTCCTCCTCGCCAACCGGGACATGGAGCTGCTGTGCGACGCGCGCGTGCTGGCCCGTCTGGGCCGCGCGTCGCGCCGGAACTATGCGATGACGCTGCTCGCGCTGGAAGCGCGCCGCAGCGGGCTGTCGCCTCTGGCCAGCGGCTTCAGCATGACGGCCATTGAAGAGAGGATGACGGCCATGAAGAACATGAAAAAGATGAGCGCAGCGTCCGTGCTGCTTGCGGCGCTGCTGGTGCTGTGCGCGGGCGCCGCGCTGGCCACGGACGCGCCGAAGGATCGAATCGAGCTGATTATCGCGGACGGTGAAGCCAAAGAGACACCGCTGCATGTGTATGCCGTCTCATCGGACGGGGCGTCCTACACGATCCAGCTGGATCAGACGGACACGCCTGACATCGTCTGGTGGACGGCGGAGGAATACGAGGACTATGTGGCGCAGCAGCGCAAGGACATGGCGCAGCTGGTCGCCGAGGGCGCAAGGGCGTGGACCAATCAGGACGGCTGGTTCGTCTGGACGCAGGAGAAGATGGACGAGGTCATGGCGATCTATGAGCAGACGCTTTCGGAGATCCGCAGCGGCGCGCACGTCTCCAAAACGGTAAACGGCTCGGACGACGTGGTCATTCACGAAAGCCTGTGCGGCAGTCAGGCGCTCTCCTTGATTCTTGACAATCAGCGCACGTCTGTGTATATCCAATCTGACGGTGGCGAAGCCGGAAAATAACGCACAACGCAAAGGAGCCGCGGCGATAGCTGGGTGTACGTAAGACAGCATTGCGCTGAGATTGACGAAGCGGCACGAAACCGCATGAAGCTGATCGTGCGGTCACTGGCAGAGCAAAACGGTGTGACCGAACAGCTGAAAGCCGAAAACCAAATGGAATGGGTGCGGCAGATGAACGCTTGCAAGGCACAGGCAGAGGAAGTTGTGAAAGCGGAATTGATTTATGATTGAGCGAGAAAGTCCGGGCAGAAAACTGTTCGGACTGTTCTCATATAGTCCAAAGTTGCGGTAGAATTGTTCACAAGTTTTATGGTATAATTCTAAGATAAACTTGAGCAACAAATCGGAATTTACCTCTATTCAAACATACAAGCTCTTGACAATAAAGCTCCTATATAGTATGATTTTATGAACTACTATATAGGAGCTTTTGTATGAAAACAAATGGCGGATTTCTTGTCACCAAAATAAAACAACTTGGTGACCGGATTTTTGAGAAGATTCTCAGCGAAAAGAATATTGATGCGTTCAATGGAGCCCAGGGGCGCATTCTTTATGTGCTGTGGCAGGAGGATGGAATCTCGATCAGGTCACTCTCGGTCAAATGCGGATTAGCGATAACATCTCTTACGACGATGCTGGAAAGAATGGAACATCAAGGACTGATAAGCCGTGTTCAGTCTGAAACGGACAAAAGGAAAACACTCCTGTTTCTGACTGAGAAAGCACATGCCTTAAAGGGCGAGTACGATTCTGTATCTGATGAGATGGGCAGCATTTACTACAAGGGTTTTTCAGAGGAAGAAATTACCCGGTTTGAGGAATGCCTCGACCGCATCAGAAAGAATCTTGAGGAGTGGCAGAAGTCATGAGTATTTGTATCAAAGATCAGATTCAGAACATGAATCTCGTCATCGGCTGCACAGTGGGGTGTGCATATTGCTATGCCCGCAACAATGTGAAGCGCTGGCATATGATTGATGACTTCACTGACCCTGAATTCTTTCCGGGTAAGCTCAGGATGATGGAAAAGAAACGTCCGCAGAACTTTCTTCTTACCGGCATGAGCGATCTGTCCGGATGGAAGCCGGAATGGAGAGACGAGGTATTTGCAAAGATCCGTGAAAATCCACAGCATCAGTTCCTGTTCCTTACCAAGCGCCCCGATCTGCTGGATTTTGATACCGATCTGGAAAACGCATGGTTTGGCGTTACGGTGACGAGGAAAGCAGAACTGTGGCGTATTGACACCCTTCGAAAAAATGTCAGAGCAAAACATTACCATGTTACCTTTGAGCCGTTATTCGACGATCCCGGTACAGTTGACCTTTCCGGAATCAACTGGATCGTTGTCGGCACTATGACCGGGGCTCAGAGCAGGAAGATTCATACGGAGCCGGAATGGGTATGGTCTCTGACGGATCAGGCACACGCACTCGGCATTCCGGTGTTTATGAAGGAAGACCTTGTCCCTATCATAGGGGATGAAAATATGATTCAGGAAATGCCGGAGGAATTCAATAAAGTGTTAGAGGTACAGAGATCATGGCAGAAGTAATCGACGGAATCCTCATTCGTGAGGTGGAAACAAAGAACATCATGACCAAGTCCAGTCTGCCGGTAGGCGGGTACTCGGTCAATCCTTATGTAGGCTGTACACATGCCTGCAAGTATTGCTATGCTTCTTTTATGAAGCGCTTTACCGGACACACAGAGGAATGGGGCACTTTCCTTGATGTGAAGCATTGGCCGGAAATTAAAAATCCGAAGAAATATGCCGGACAGCGTGTGGTCATCGGTTCTGTGACGGATGGCTACAATCCACAGGAGGAGCAATTCGGGAATACCAGAAAACTTCTGGAGCAGTTGATCGGCAGTGACGCAGATATTTTGATCTGCACAAAGTCTGATCTTGTGGTACGGGATATTGATCTGCTGAAGAACCTTGGACGAGTGACCGTTTCATGGTCGATCAACACACTGGATGAAAATTTCAAGAACGATATGGACTCTGCTTCGAGCATTGAGCGGCGCATCGCTGCTATGAAGCAAGTATATGATGCAGGTATCCGTACAGTCTGTTTCGTATCTCCGGTATTCCCCGGCATCACGGATTTTGAAGCCATCTTTGAGCGGGTAAAGGATCAGTGTGATCTGTTCTGGCTCGAAAACCTCAATCTTCGGGGCGGCTTCAAGAAGACGATTATGGATTATATCGCCGGAAAATATCCTGACCTTGTACCGCTTTACGATGAGATCTATAACAAGCATAACCGCAGCTACTTTGAAGCGCTTGAAGTAAAAGCTGAGGAAATGGCTAAGAAGTATGATTGTCCCTTTGTGGATAATGAAATGCCTTATGGAAGAGTCCCGCAGGGACATCCGGTGATCGTGGATTATTTCTATCATGAGGAAATCCGAGGGACAGAGAATACCGGAAAAAGAAATCGCTAACTTCAAGTTTGTCGCACTGATAAAATCCCTTTAGGAACTAAAGGGCGCACTTCTATACTCTCCTGTCGAGAGTATCGTGCGTCCTGGGTCGCTTCATTCCCGGTCAGCAGAAGAAAACTGCCCGACCGAGAATGTTTCGTCACGACCTTCCGTCAAGGTGGCTATACCCCCTTGCGCCGCTTATGCGGCTATCCCTTGTGGACTTGCCGTCCGCAAACGGTTTTGACAAACCGTTTGCCGCCAGCAAGTTTGAAGATTAGACATAAACAAATCCTCCGCATGGTCTAAGCCATACGGAGGATCAACTGTTTTACGGACACCCGGCGATGAACCGCGGCTCCTTTGTGATAGAAGAAGAGAAATTGGGGGGCGATCAGGCTTCGTCCGCAGCAGAATCGGCGGGCGCAGGCTCGCTGGCGGGCGCAGGCTCGCTGGCAGGCGCAGGCTCGCTGGCGGGTGCAGGCTCGCTGGCGGGTGCAGCTTGCTCCGCCTTGGTTTCGGCCGGAGGCTCGCTCTTGGCCTCAGCGCCGGATTCCGGCTTGGATTCGCTCTGCGCAGGCGGGTTCTGCTCCGGCGGGGTGCTCCCGCCGCCCTCAGGCTTCTGCTCCGGTTCGTCCTTCTCCGGCGGGGTGCTCTCGCTGCCCTCCGGCTTCTGCTCCGGTTCGTCCTTCTCCGGCGGGGTGCTCTCGCCGCCCTCCGGCTTCTGTTCCGGTTCGTCCTTCTCCGGCGGGGTGCTTTCGCCGCCCTCCGGCTTCTGCTCCGGTTCGTCCTTCTCCGGCGGCGGCGTGATCTCGCCGCTCGGCGCTTCGGTCGGGGCCTGCGTCGGCTCCGGCGTCGCCGTGGGCGCCGGCGTTGCGGTCGGCCTGGGTGTGCGGGTGGCGCGCGGCTTGCTCGTCTTGGCCACGCCGGTGCCGATGGTCAGGCGCTGCTCCTGCGGCTCCACGCTGCCTTCGATCCTCTGATCCGCGAGCACGACGACCGGCTGCCCGTTGTCCACAATCTGGATGAAGGTCTTGCCGCGCTGCATGGGCAGCTCGTCGCCGTTTTCATCGAGGAAGACCATGCGGTTTTTGAGGTTCTTCGTCTCGGTGCAGTCGCGCACCCAGGTGCCGCGGATGTACTTGCCATTCTGGAAGATCTCGCACACGCCCTGGCCGTTCAGGCGGATCACCGGGCGGGAGGGATTGCCGCTCGCCCAGGAGATGTCCGTGCGCAGGACGATCACGTTGGCATAGGCACAGGCCTCGCCCGTGTTGCCGTCGATGTACGGCTCGCCGTTGCGGTAGCGGTCATACAGGCCGGTGGCCGCGTTGTACTGATAGGCGCTGACGTAGGCCGGGCTGGTCTGCTTGTAGCTGATGATGACGCCATTTACGTCCTCGCCGCGATCAAGCGCCTCGTCGGTGAAGATGAAGGGGTGGAGATTCGCCTCCGCCACGCCGCCCGAGAGCACGGCGTTCATGTCCATGCGCACGTTGTACGGCGCGACATGGCTCTGATCGCTGGAGCGCGGGAACCACTGGCTGTTTTTGGTCATGCCGTTGAGGTACTCGGGCGCGGCAAATTTCCTGCGGGCGCTGTTGGCCGTCACCCAGTCCTTGACGTTGTTGCTGTCGCGGCCGCCCTGATAGCCGTAGAAGCAGTAGGTGCCGCCCCACATCTCGCGCAGGGACGCCATCGGAACGCGTGCGGAACGGATCGGGCCCACGGAGTCGGGGTGCTCGGTCAGAAACAGCGCGAGCGAGCGGGTGGAGCCGTCCGCCTGGATGGGCAGCTCATAGATGAGATCCGCCGAGGCGACGCCCCAGTGCGGCAGCGCGCGGGGATGGGTATCGATGTTGGCGAGCACCAGCCTGGCCTCGCCGGAGAACGGCTCGCCGGTCAGCGGGCTCTCTCCGTCCACCACCGGGTTTTCCGCGGGCACGCGGACGGTGATCTTCTTTCCGCCGTTATCCTTCGCCTTGCCCAGCTGCTGGGCGGTTCCCGAGGCGGTCAGGCCGCTGGCGGAAAAGTCCGCGGCGAGCGCAGGCAGCGCCAGCAGCAGCGCGGTCATCAGCGCCAGCATCGTGCAGATCAGCTTCTTCATGTCGGAATGATCCTCCTTTGAGCGTTTCGTCTTGTCATCGTCTGTATACTGATCTATTGGATTGGACGGATGAAACCTGACAGATATTTCAAAGAAAGCGCAAAAAGCCGTCTGCGGCGCAGATTTTTGTATTTTTTCCAAAAATCAGGGAAATCCGGAAAGATTGTCAGGGATAGCGCGTCTAATGGTATAGAAATGGTATAGAATAGGTGAATCAACCGATATACGTCAGTAGCTCCGCGCAGGCGGAAGGAGGAATTCCCCATGATCTCCCGGGCAGCACAGATGATTGAAAAGCTCCTTGGCCAGCCGCCGCAGAAGCAGGAGCCGCCGCGCAGGCGCGCCGCGCCCAACACGACCATGAGCATGCGCGCGCTGACGGACCTGGGCGAGAGCATCGCGGCGAGCGTGCATGTGATTGAGGCGTCCCGGCGGCTGTATCTGTGCGTGGCGATGGAGCCCAAGCCCGACGCGCTGGCGGTGCAGATGGAAAAGGACAGGCGCATGGCGGCGGGGATGTTTGAGGTGGACAGGACGTGGAGCGCCGCCGAGGTCAACAAGCGCTGGGCGAAGGAGGCCGTGCTCACCGACGGGGACGGCCATCTGCTGCATGGCGCGATGAACGGCGCGCGCGGCATGACCGACGCCGGCGCGAGGGAGGTCTTCTTCGAGTTCAACGCGCTGGACATCTACCCCGAGAGGGTGTATTTGAGCAACGGAAAGACCCGCGTGCGGGTGAAATAGAAAAACCTCATCAAAAGACAGCAGGCGCATGCTTTGAGCATCAAAGCATGCGCCTGCTTCATCTTTGCGTTATTGCATTTCACTTGCTCGGCGTGAGCAGCTTGCGCGCCTCAAAGCCCTTGGACAGGTTGCCGGAGAGGCGGAGCTGCCCGGTGAGGAAGAGTTTGTCCGTGGTGACAAAGCCGCGGGCCATGGCCAGCAGGTTGTCAAAGCTGCACTCGATGAACGCCTCGGCGTCCGGACGCGGCTCGGGACAGACCTTCAGCTCGCCGTCGACAAATTCGACATAGAAGAAGCCGGAGCCGCGGCCCACGATCTCGATCTGGATCACGCGATGATAGTCCTTGCGCATATCGCCGGCATGCCTGTAGCGTCTGATGCGGTCGTTTTCCTCATAGCAGTGCTTGAGCTGATCGAACGCATCCTGGAAGGAGATGTACTCGCCCGCGCCGGTGCTGCCGCAGATGTCGGTGTACATGGACTGATACTGCTGAGCGCTCTTATCCCAGGAGAAGTCCTTTTCCATGCAGCGCTTGCGCAGCTTGTCAAACATCTCCTCGTTGCTGAAGTAGAGCTTGACCGCCTCCTGAATGGCGAGGAGGAGATCCTTGGCGGTGTAATCCGCAAAGGCAAAGCCGTCGCCGATGCCGTCAAAGTCCTTGTAGGCGCGCACGGAGTCCTTCAGGCCGCCGGTCTCATGGACGATCGGCACGGTGCCGTAGCGCATGGCCATCATCTGGGACAGGCCGCACGGCTCAAAGCGGGAGGGCATGAGGTACATGTCCGCGCCGGCGAAGATCTTGCTGGCCATCGGCTCGTTGTAGTCGCTGGAGAAGCCGAGCTGGCCCGGCCAGTTCTGCTTCGCCCAGTTGAAATAGTCGATGTACTTCTGCTCGCCCTGGCCAAAGACGATGAGCTGCACGCCCATCTCCATCAGCTTCGGCAGAATCTGCTTGATGAGCTCGATGCCCTTCTGCTCCACCAGGCGCGCGACGCTCGCCAGCAGCGGCCATTCCGGCTCCTCGGACAGGCCGAACATGCGCTGGATCTCGCGCTTGCACAGCGCCTTGCCGGAGCGGTCGCGGGAAGAAAACTTGTAGGGAATCAGCGGATCGATGGCGGGGTCGTAGTGCACCACGTCGATGCCGTTGAGGATGCCGTAGAGCTTGTGATTGACCATGTCCACCACGCCCTGCAGGCCCATGCCGTAGGTGGGATGGTGCAATTCGCGCGCATAGGTCGGGGAGACGGTGGAGACCGCGTCCGCCATGAGCATGGCGCCCTTCATCAGGTTGATGTCCTTCCTGCCCTGGAACTCGTAGCCCAGGCCGCCGTCGTACCAGCCCCACGGCAGGCCGAAGGTGCCGGTCAGCTCGCTGCTGCCGAACTGGCCCTGATAGGCAATGTTGTGGATGGTATAGACGCTCTTGATCGGCTTGAGCTCGTCGCGCAGCACGGCGTCGTTCTTGAGGTAGATGATGGACAGCGCCGTCTCCCAGTCGTTGCAGTGCAGGATGTCCGGGATGAAGGTCAGCTGGCCGATCAGATCGATCACCGCGCGGGAGAAGAACGCGAAGCGCAGCGAATCGTCCCCATAGCCATACAGGCGCGGGCGATGGAAGAAGTGCTCATGCTCGATGAACCAGACGGTCACACCGCTGAGCTCCCCGCGGCAAAGCCCGTACTCAATCTGGCGATCGCCCAACCAGCAGGTGCACTTCTTGACGAACGTGATCTCGTCCTCAAAGCGGTCGCGGGTCATCTTGTAATACGGGACGATGATCTCGATGTTGTCGCCGGCTTGCTTGAGGGCCGGCGGCAGGGAGAACGCCACGTCCGCCAGGCCGCCGGATTTGCTGAAAGGCGCACATTCGCTGGTGACAAACAAAATGTTCATGGGAAGGTCTCCTTTCGTAGTGGGGATGCATTCAAAGCCAAACTGAACCTGTTTACCGGTCATCTGTTTTGCGCGGATTCGATCATGGTCTTCCTCAGGCACGCGCCCAGCGCGTCTCCATGGGGGATCAGGTATGCCAAAGGGAACTTCCTGTGCAGAAGTTCCTGTCAATATTTTATGGGGATTCGATAAAAAAGTCAACGATTCCGAACAAAAAGAAGCCGGTCAGACGGCAAAAGTTTTGCGTCCCTGCAAACGCGGCAAGCGCAAACACCCCGCCGGCGCTGCAAAGAGACCGACACACCGCGTCAATTGTCTGTTGCAATTGCGCGCGTTTTGCTGCATAATGACGGAAAAGGGAACAGGGCATTTCTGCCAGAGAACCCGCCGGACGGAAAGGGAGAACATGATGCACATCGAGATTGAAAATACCATACTGCTGTTTTTTGCCTGTGCGTTTCTGGGCTGGTGCATGGAGGTGGTCTGCCAGCTGGTGCAGCTGCGCCGCTTCATCAACCGCGGCTTTCTGCTCGGCCCCTACTGCCCGATCTATGGCTTCGGCGCGGTGCTCATCTGCCATCTGCTCTCGCGGTTTTCGGGCGATCCTCTGGCGGTCTTTGCGCTGGCGCTGGTCGTCTGCGGCACGCTGGAGTACATCACCAGCTATGCCATGGAAAAGCTGTTCCATGCGCGCTGGTGGGATTACAGCCAGAAGCCGTTCAACCTCAATGGCCGCGTCTGTGCCGGCACGCTCATCCCGTTCGGCCTGATGGGCCTGATGCTCGTCTACTGGATCAAGCCGTTCTTTTTCGGCGTGTTCGGCGCCATGCACGCACAGGTGCGAAGCGTGCTGTGCGCCGTGCTGTGCGGCATGCTGCTGGTCGACCTGGTCATCTCCACGAGCGTCCTTGGCAAGATCCGCTCCGTCGCCAACCTCTATCACGCCGACAACACGGAGGCCATCACGCAGGCTGTGCGCGAAAAGCTGTTCGAGCAGGGCAGGCTGGTGCGCCGCACGCTGCGCGCGTTCCCGTATGCCCGGCTGTACAGCAACCAGCTGCTGGCCAGCATGAAGGCTGAGCGACTGCGCCTGAAGGCGGAAGCCAGACAAAGAGCGCTGGAACTGCGTCAGGAGATCAACAGCCGCGAGGACGCGCTGCGCCAGGAGCTCAGGCGGATCAAGGCCAGCCGGAAATAAAAAAGCGGGCCGTGCCCGCTCCCACTTCCGAACTGCTTTACAAAATGAAGCTGCTCGGTGCTCGCTGCACGATTTTTCACGCAATTTCCTATATGGTAAGAAAACGCTGCGGGAAGTGTGCTTGCCCGCAGCTCTTTTTGTTATTTTCTGCCGCCCCGCAGCAAGCGCGGCCCGTATTTCCGAAGAATATCCCTGATCCTGTCCGTCACAAACGCGACGCCCAGGGAGAAGAAGATGCCCGCCAGCAGGTACAGCACGTTAAACTCGCTGCGCCCGCCCGGCGCGTAGTTGTAATGATAGACGGTTCGGAAGGTTTTGACCGAAAAGTCCGCCGCGCCCAGGCCCAGCGCATTGAGCATCAGGAACACGCTGTTGAGCGCGAAGAAGCCCATGAAATGGTGCATCATGATGTCAAACGTGTGGCGGCTGGCGTACAGCGCCAGGCGGCTCTTGTCCACATACGGCGCAAGCAGGCGCGCCACGCGCAGAAAGAACGCGATGGCCAGCGCGCCGCCGAAGTACACCCCAAACGCTCCGCAGGCAAAATAGGTGCAGGAGGAGAGCAGGTACGCCAGGTTTTCATAGCGCACGCACAGCAGCGCGCGCAGGATGACGATGCCGATGAGATACGGCGCGGTAGGCAGCGTGTCGTGGCGCTCCAGCCTTCTGCGGTAGAGCTGGCCGCCGGCATAGCCCGGCAGCAGAATCAGCGTGCGGCACAGAAACAGCGGCAGCATATTCTGGCGACCCGCATGGCACAGCTCCACGGCGGCGCTGCCCAGCAGCAGGCAGAGGATAAACGTCACCGCCTCATTGTCCCGCCAGCACGCCTTTGCCGCGCGGCGGATGAGGCTGTAGATCACCTGCGTCAGAAACAGCGGGAAGATGAACCACGAGCCGAGGTTCCAGGCGAAGTGTTCGCCGTCGACGATGGGCGCGAGCAGCAGCGTGTATGGGCTCAGCGGCGCACCGATCTCAAACCCGCCGAAGCGGCGAAGCAGCGCCGCGCCCACGCCGTAGACGGCGTTCCAGGCATACAGCGGCACGAGTAGCCGTTTGGCCCGCGCGGCGAGATCGGCCAGCACGCCGCCATGAAACCGGAAGAAATACCCGGCGCCAAAGGCAAAGAGCATCAGATGGAAGGAATAATACCGGAACAGGTCGCCCATGGAGAACATGTCGTCAAGCGTCGTGTGTCCATCCACAACCATCACGATGGCGATCAGGTACAGCGCGCGCAGGACCATGTTTTCTCCCTCGCGGGAAGGAAGACGATTTGTCATGACTCACCTCGTCAGCGTTTAAAACAGCGTATGCAATGATTCCCTTGCATCGCGCGCCGCCGCCCTTTTTGGCGCCGGTCAGCGCGTAAAATTACATGCAATACCCTTAAAAAAACAAGCGATTGTTGAAAAATTTCTGAAAAAAAAACGTCAGAAAAATGAAAGAATAGTGTTGAAATTGATAAAATACATCGCTTTTGTCAGTAGACGTTCCGAAAATCAACCGTATACTTAAAGTAACAGGCTGAATTTAGCCAAATCTGCAAACAGCTGGGTGGGGAGGTGTCAATATGGTCAAGTTTGGTGAGCGTCTCAAAGCTGCACGCACAGCCAAACATATGAGCCAACAAGCCCTGGCGGATGTGATTGGAAAAAGCCTCAACACCGTCGGACTCTATGAGCGCGGTCTCAGGCAGCCGAGCCTTGAAACACTGTGCCTGCTGGCAGAAACGCTGGATGTTTCCTGTGATTATCTGCTTGCACGAACGGAAGCGAAGAAGACGGCGAAGATGTCGGAAGCCGCAGATGAAAATCTGGCGATGCGTGTCTCCCGGATCGAGACCCATCTGGGTCTGGATTGACGGCGCGCGTGCATAACTTGATCAGAAAAAGCGTCGGTCTGCGGCGCTTTTTTCTTTCGCTGATCGCCCGGCTACACCTGCTCGTCCGGGCGTGTGCCCTTCTTGACCACGGCGTCCTCCATGTTCAGCCGGTGATGGCGCTTGCGCGGCGGCGTGAGCTGATAGAGGCGGTAGCGCTCGCGCACGTCGGCAATCTCCGTTTCGCTGGCGGCATAGGCGCGCTGGTGCATGATCAGCGTGCCGCTCTGCGCGCGCTTGAAGTGCATCTGCCCAAGGGCCATGCCGTGCGCGGGGCAGCGGGAAAGCGCCATGTATTTTTCCCGTCCGCTGTCAAACCAGGGCGTGTCAAACGCCGTGCGCCGTCCGCAGCGGGGGCAGGCGATGTTCATGAGCCGCTCGTCCGCCAGCGCGTCGGTCTGATAGACGTATCTGGTGGGCAGGGAGAGCAGGACGCTCGAGGCGATGCGCGCTTCCTTTTCAAGCGTCGCGTGCAGCTGCGCGCGCCTGTCCTCCGGCAGGGCCGCGGCGGCCCCGTCGATGGAGGAAAGCAGCGCGGCGGTGCACTGCGCGTCATAGACCGCCCGATGCGCCGGCACCTCGAGGACGATATTCTGGTGCTCCATCGCGGCATGCAGGTTCATCTGCTGCGCCAGAGAGCCCAGGCACGCGATGCCGAACACCAGCTGCGCGTCAATCGGCGGCTCAAAGGGCATGGGGCACTGATGGAAGGCGGCGTTGCGCCGCAGCACGGGGAAGTCGTCCCGGCCCCAGGTCACCAGCTGCGCGTCATCGCCGCACCAGTGCACAAAGTCGGCAAACACGTCGGCAAACGCGCCGCCGGAGGCGAGCTCCTCCTCGGTCATGCCGGTGACCTTTTTGATGTGCTTGTCCAGGCGCTTGTAGAGCCTGGGCTGAATCAGCCGGGAGAAGGTATCCACGACATGATAGTCCCTGTCCACGCGGCACGCGCCGATCTCGATGATCTCGTGCGGCATGCGGTGGTTCGGGTTATAGCTGCTCTGGTTCCATTCCAGATCAAAGACGATGAGATGGCGGCACGCGCCGCTTGCAAGAGAAAACATGGTTCACATCCTGTCAAGAATTCCTGTGCATCCTATTGTAACGCAACACGGCGCTTTTTCATAGAGGGGAAATCCTTGAATCCGGCATCGATTTCTGCTATCATCTTTGTCGTACAGAACGCACAGAGGGGAATGCTTCATGAACCTGTTTGATATTCTGGGGCCGGTGATGGTCGGCCCCAGCTCCTCGCACACGGCGGGCGCGGTGCGCATCGGCCGCATGGCGCGCAGGCTGCTGGGCGAGGGCACGCCGCAGACGGTGAAAATCGCGCTCTCCGGCTCCTTCGCCGCGACGGGCCAGGGCCACGGCACGGACCGCGCGCTGGTCGCGGGCCTGCTGGGCATGCAGACGGACGACGAGCGGATTCCGGACAGCTTTGAAGCCGCGCAGGAGGCGGGGATGGCCTTCGCGTTTTCGCGCGTGAACCTGAGCGGCGAGCACCCCAACACGGCAAAGCTCGAGCTGACGGGCAGGAGCGGCAAGGCGCTGTCGATGACCGCATCGTCCCTGGGCGGCGGGCGCATCATGGTGGTGGAGATGAACGGCCTGCGCGTGAGCTTCTCGGGCGATCTGCCCACGCTCATCGTGCAGAACCGCGACCAGCCGGGTCACGTTCGCGACGTATCGGGCGTGCTGGCGGACGACGGCGTCAACATCGCGACGCTGCACCTGTATCGCGACTATCCCGGCGGCAGCGCCGTCATGATCATCGAAA
Organism: Clostridia bacterium; assembly: GCA_017937505.1. Taxonomy (GTDB): domain Bacteria; phylum Bacillota; class Clostridia; order Christensenellales; family Aristaeellaceae; genus Ventricola. Next base: position 14,694 of record JAGBDL010000035.1, read on the forward strand.
CGGACAAGGTCGTGCCCGAGGAGAGCCTGGACACGCTGCGGGCCATCCGAGGCATCACCGGCGTAACGTTTGTGTCCGCGGAAAAGGAGGGATGAGCATGGCGATTGAATCCCTTGCGGTCCTGACGGAGGCCGGAAAGCATGAAGATCTCTTTGACGTGATCGTGCGCAGCGACTGCGTGGAGCGCGGCGTCACGCCCGACGAATCCATCGCCCAGATGACCGCGCTCTACGGCGCCATCCGCCGCGCCCAAGCGGGCTATGATCCCGCGCTGCGCTCGCGCAGCGGCATGGTCGGCGGCGACGGCGCGAGAATGCGCGCCTACGCATCGTCCGGCAAGACCATCTGCGGCGAGTACATCGGCACCGTGCTGGCGCAGGCGCTGGAGATGGGCGAGAGCAACGCGTGCATGAAGTGCATCGTCGCCGCGCCGACGGCCGGCAGCTGCGGCGTGCTTCCGGCGGTGCTGCTGCCCTACCAGGAGCGGGAGGGCCTTGACGACGCGGCCATGGTGCGCGCCCTGTATGTGGCGGGCGCCATTGGCCAGGTGATCGCGCAGAAGGCGTCCATTGCGGGCGCAGCGGGCGGCTGTCAGGCGGAGATCGGCACGGCCAGCGCGATGGGCGCGGCGGCGCTGTGCTATCTGGCCGGCGGCAGCGCGGAGGCGGTGTGCCACGCGGCGGCGATGGCAATCAAGAGCCTGCTGGGCCTGGTGTGCGACCCGGTCGCGGGGCTGGTGGAGGTGCCGTGCGTCAAGCGCAACGCCGCCGGCGCGATGATCGCCATGTCCAGCGCGGACCTGGCGCTGGCGAGCATTCGCTCCGCCGTGCCGCCGGACGAGGTGGTGGACGCCATGCGCGAGGTCGGCGACAGGATGGACGTCTCCCTGCGCGAGACGGGCCTGGGCGGTGTGGCGGCCACGCCGTTTGGCCAGGCCGTCAGCGAGAAAATGAATACCATGATCTGAAGAAAGACAGGCGAACAAAATGATCAGGCTGATTGCGGACCTTCACACGCACACGCTGGCCAGCGGCCACGCGTACGGCACCATTCGCGAAAACGCGCAGGCGGCTGCGGAGAGGGGCCTGCGGATTCTGGGCATCACGGAGCATGGCCCGGGCATTCCCGGCACCTGCGACCCGATTTACTTCAACAACCTGCGCGCCGTCCCCCGGGAGCTCTTCGGCGTGCGCGTGCTGCACGGCAGCGAGGTCAACGTGCTCGAGGGCGGCAAGCTCTCCCTGCCCGAGCGCAATATCGATCATCTGGATTACATCTCGGCGGGCATCCACATCCAGTGCTACAAAAACGAGGGTGCGGCGGGCAACACAAAAAACGTGATCGGCTGCATGGAGAAGAGCAGAAAGCTGCGCTTCATCACCCATCCGGACGACAGCCGCACGCCGCTTGATTACGAGGAGCTGTGCAAGGGCGCCCGGGACAACCATGTGGCGCTGGAGGTCAACAACAGCTCGCTGGTGGAGCCGGTCTTCCGGCTCAACAGCCGCGAGAACTACGCGGTCATGCTCGAGTGCTGCGAGAAGTACGGCGTGCCGGTGGTCGTCGATTCCGACGCGCACGATCCCAGCGCGGTAGGCCGGGTGGATCTGGCGCTGGAGATGCTCAAGGCCTATGGCTTTGACGAGCGCCTCGTGCTTAACACCGATGAGAAGCGGCTGCTTGATTTTCTGCTGGTGAAATAAAAGACCTCCCGTCTCTGACTTGACAGAGGCGGGAGGATAGCGTACAATGTAGGCAGATAGGGCGCTTCCCTACAGGTGGAGTTCTTCCACAACGGCCTGTTCTAGGTCAACAAGCCGCCAGCAGGTGCAACTGCGAGGCGGTTTTTCTTTATCGCTTGAGTGTTAAGGTCAGCGCACATGCGCCGACAATCAAGCCCGCGACGGAAAGAAGAACACCGAGAAGCTCAACATTCGTCATCTCACCTCCGGGAAATGTAATAGTCGCGCACGCGCTCCTTTACATTTCCAGCGCTCCGCCTGCCTGTATCCGCCACAGGCGGCGGCAGGCTCCGGCTCCTCCTCCGCTTCTGTACGCCGTTGCGGAGGAAACCACCCGTAGAAACCTATCTGCCTACGCCGACAGCATATCACAAGCATAGCAGAAAGGCAAGCAGTGATTCTGCATGAAGGCCTGAGCCAACCAAAAGGGAACGTTCCAGCACGGAACGTTCCTTTTTTGATATTCGTTTACGCGTTCTCCTCGAAGTCGCCGGTGTAGAGCTGGTAGTACTTGCCATGCTGCGCGATGAGCTCGTCGTGCGTGCCGCGCTCGATGATGCGGCCCTGCTCGAGCACCATGATGCAGTCGCTGTTCTTGACGGTGGAGAGCCTGTGCGCGATGACGAACGTCGTGCGTCCCTTCATCAGGCTGTCCATGCCCGCCTGCACCAGCGCCTCCGTGCGGGTATCGATAGAGGACGTCGCCTCGTCGAGGATCAGCACCGGCGGGTCGGCGACCGCCGCGCGGGCGATGGCCAGCAGCTGGCGCTGACCCTGGGAGAGGTTCGCACCGTCGCCGGTGAGCATGGTATTGTAGCCCTCCGGCAGGCGGGAGATGAAGCCGTGCGCGTTGGCCAGCTTCGCTGCGGCGATGCACTCCTCGTCCGTCGCGTCCAGGCGGCCGTAGCGGATGTTCTCCATGACCGTGCCGGTGAACAGGTGCGTCTCCTGCAGCACGATGCCCAGGGAGCGGCGCAGGTCGTCCTTTTTGATCTTGGTGATGTTGATGCCGTCGTAGCGGATCTTGCCGTCCTGAATGTCGTAGAAGCGGTTGATCAGGTTGGTGATGGTCGTCTTGCCCGCGCCGGTGGAGCCGACAAAGGCGATCTTCTGGCCCGGCGTGGCGTAGAGCCGGATGTCGTGCAGCACCATCTTGTCGTCCGTGTAGCCAAAGTCCACGCCGTCCATGACGATGTCGCCCTTCAGCTCGACGTAGTCCGTCTTGCCCGTCGCCTGATGCGTGTGCTTCCACGCCCACAGGCCCGTGCGCTCGCTGCACTCGGTCAGCGTGCCGTCCTCGGCGCGCTTCGCGTTGACGAGGGTGACGTAGCCGTCGTCCACCTCCGGCTCCTCATCGAGCAGCTCGAACACGCGCTCCGCGCCGGCCAGCGCCATGACGACGGAGTTCGCCTGCTGGGAGACCTGGTTGATCGGCTGGTTGAAGCTCTTGTTGAGCGTGAGGAAGGAGACCAGCGTGCCGATGGTCAGGCCCAGATAGCCGCCCGTCGCCAGCAGGCCGCCGGCGATGGCGCACAGCACATAGCTCAGGTTGCCGATGGCGATGTTCACCGGCATGATCGTCATGGAGATGCGCTGGGCGTTGTAGGCGCTCGAGCGCAGGCTCTCGTTGAGCGCGCTGAATTCCTCGATCGCCTTGTCCTCGTGGCAGAAGACCTTGACGACCTTCTGGCCGTCCATCATCTCCTCGATGTAGCCGTTCACCCTGCCCAGATCCTGCTGCTGCTTCACGAAGAAGCCGCCAGACTGCTTCATGCGGCCCATGGAGATGCGCAGCATCAGCGCGACCATCGTCAGCGTGATCAGCGTGAGCGGCACGTTCAGGAAGATCATGGAGGCCAGCACGCTGACGATCGTCACCACGCTGGAAATCAGCTGCGTCAGGGACTGGGAGATCATCTGGCGCAGGGTGTCGATGTCGTTGGTGTACACGCTCATGATGTCGCCGTGGGCGTGCGTGTCAAAGTACTTGACCGGCAGGCGCTCCATCTTCTCATAGAGCTTGAGGCGCAGGTTCTTGAGCGTGCCCTGGGTGACGAAGATCATCAGGTAGTTCTGCAGCCAGGAGGCAAACGCGCCCAGCGCGTACATCGCCGCCACGCCGGCGATCGCTTTGGCCAGCGGGGAAAAGTCCGGGTTCTCCTGTCCGGTCATGGGCAGGATGTAATCGTCAATCAGCGTCTGCGTGAACAGTGTGCCGCGCACGGTGGCCAGCGCGCTGACCACGATGCACACAAGCACCAGCAGGTAGTGAAACTTGTAGCGGCGCATGACCTCGGACAGGATGCGCTTCATCGTCCTGCCGGGGTTCTTCGCGCCGGGGCCCTTGCCCATCGGGCCGCGCGGGCCGTGTGGTCCCCTCATCATGCGCGCGCACCTCCCTTCGCCTGGCGGCTGTCGCGCCGGGCCGCCTCGTCAAAGTCGCCGCTGCCGGCCTGCGCCTGGCTGTAGTAGACCTCCTGATAGATCGGGCAGGTTTTAAGCAGGTTTTCGGGCGTGTCAAACGCCGCCACGCGGCCCTCGTCCATCACCAGCACGCGGTCGGCGTCCTCCACGGACGCGATGCGCTGGGCGATGATGAGCTTGGTCGTGCCGGGGATATGCGTGCGCAGGGCCGCGCGGATCTTCGCGTCCGTCGCGGTATCCACGGCGCTGGTGGAGTCGTCCAGGATGAGCACCTTGGGCTTCCCCAGCAGCGCGCGGGCGATGCACAGGCGCTGCTTCTGGCCGCCGGAGACGTTCGTGCCGCCGCGCTCGATGCGGGTGTTGTAGCCGTCCGGGAAGCTTTCGATGAATTCGTCCGCGCACGCCAGGCGGCAGGCCTCGCGGCATTCCTCCTCGGTGGCGCTTTCATCGCCCCAGCGCAGGTTGTCCAGGATCGTGCCGGAGAAGAGCACATTCTTCTGCAGCACGACGGAGACCTCGCTGCGCAGCGTGTCCAGATCGTAGCGGCGCACGTCCACGCCGCCGACCTTTACGCTGCCGCTGTCCACGTCGTACAGGCGGGAGATGAGGTTGACGAGGCTCGATTTGCTGGAGCCCGTGCCGCCGATGACGCCGATGGTCTCGCCGGAGCGGATGTGCAGGCTGACGTCCGAGAGCACCGGCGTGCCGCCGCCCTGCGCGCTTTTGCGGTAGGAGAAGGCCACGTTTTCAAAGTCGATGGATCCGTCCGCCACCGTCTTCACGGCGTTCTCCGGGGAGACGATGTCCGCCTGCTCGCAAAGCACCTCCTCGATGCGCTGCGCGGCGGCGACGGACTGGCTGAGCATGACGAAGATCATGGAGATCATCATCAGGCTCATGAGGATGTTCATGATGTAGGAGAGCAGGCTGGTCAGCTGGCCGGTGGTCAGGCCCGTGCCGCCCACGATCATCTTTGCGCCGAACCAGCTGATGAGCAGGATGCAGGCATACACGCAGCCCATCATGATCGGCATGTTCAGGGAGATGATCTTCTCCGCGGAGACGGAGTTGCTGTACAGGTCCTCCGCCGCGCGCCTGAACTTGCTGTTTTCATACTTCTCGCGCACGAATGCCTTCACCACGCGGATGGCGCCGACGTTCTCCTTGATCGCGCCGTTGACCACGTCGTACTTCCTGAACATCTGCCTGAAGTAGCGCATGGACATGGGGATGAGGATGAACAGCGCCGCGCCCAGCACCAGCATCACGCACAGGAAGACCATCGACAGCCTGGCGTTGATGGACAGAGCCATCACCAGTGCGACGATGAGCGTCACCGGCGCGCGCGTGCACACCATCAGGATCATCTGGAAGGCGTTCTGCACGTTGGTCACGTCTGTGGTCAGGCGCGTGACCAGGCCGGCGGTGGAGAATTTATCGATATTGGAAAAGGAAAAGCGCTGGATGTTTTCAAACATCGCCTGGCGCAGGTTGCAGGCGAAGCCCGTGCTCGCCCGCGCGCTGAACTGGTTGGCCTTCACGCCAAAGCACATGGCCAGCAGCGCCATGGCGGCCATCAGCAGGCCCGTTTGGACGACGTGGCCCATGTTGCCCGCGGCGATGCCGTCGTCGATGATCGATGCGGTCATGTACGGGATCAGGATCTCCAGGATCACGCAGCCGATGGTGCACAGTGGGGAGAGCAGCGCGTCGCGCCTGTACTGCCCGATGTGCCCGGCCAGGCGCTTTCCTGTGGCCAGTTTATCATTCATGTCGGAAAATTCCTCCTTGGGTTCAGTCTTCAGGTTCATCTTCTTCGTCCATGCAGGGCGGAGGTGGGGGCGGAAGGACGTCGTTCATGCGCCTCATCAGGCGCACAAATTCCCTCGCATCCTTCTCGCCCAGCTGAGAAAGGGCATTGCTGATGTTCTTGAGGGCGGCCTGCTTCTTTCTATGGCATATGGCCAACCCCTTCGTCGTCAGGGTCACCTGCACGCGCCGCTTGTCCTGCGCGTCCGTGCTGCGCACGATCAGCGCCTTTTTATCCAGCGCGCCCAGCACTGCAGCGATGCGGGAGGTCGTCATATGCAGCATGCGGCTGATCTCGCCGGCGGTCAGCGCCCGGTTCTCCATGGCAAGCAGACGCAGCACGGCCATCTCGCCGCGCATCGCCGCGCTGATCTCCTCATGTGGCATGCCATGCTTTCTGCGGTCGAAGATTTCCATGATCTCCTCGGCCAGGTTTACATATGTATCCAAGGGTTACCTCCTTTGATCCTTCCGTGTTCTTTGCTAACACTGTGAGTGAATTATAGTCCGATGGGCATCTCCTGTCAACGGCGTTCACCAAATGTTCACAATCGGTCAAATTTGCGCTGAAAGGCGGGAGGGTTGACAGGCATAAGGGTTCGTGCTATGATAGGCGAAGATTTGACAGTGGGGTGAAGGCTGAACCATGCGCATCTGATTTCGTCTTTTGTGAAACACGGCTTCCGGCTGCGAGCGCAGGCGGTCTGTTTTGCTGTGCCACGGGATGAAATCGCGCATCGTCTGTCTGCCCGTCCGTCCTCGGGGAGAGTGTTTGCGTTCCGTCTCTGGCAGCAGCCGGAGGCGGACTTTTTTTATCAGGGAGTATTGCATGCTGACCGTACAAAATCTCACGCTCACCCACAAAAAGGACCTGGTGAGCCTCATCGAAGACCTCTCCTTTGCCGTCCATCCCGGCGAGCGCCTGGCGCTCATCGGCGAGGAGGGCAACGGAAAATCCTCGCTGCTGCGCGCGATCCTCGGCGATCCCTCCCTTGACGCATACCTCGACGTGCGCGGCAGGATCGTCAACACCTTCCGCACCGGCTATCTGCCGCAGGAGCTGCCCGAAGGGGCGCGCAGCCTCAGCGCATACGAGTATTTCTGCGAAAATGACCGCTTCTGCGACCAGACGCCCAGGCAGCTGGGCGGGCTGGCCGCCCGGCTGCGTTTGAAGCAGGACGTGTTTTACAGCGAACAGCGCATGGCCTCCTTCTCCGGCGGCGAGCGCGTGAAGCTGCAGCTGGCGCGGCTGCTCATGGACGAACCGGAGCTTCTGCTGCTGGACGAGCCGAGCAACGACCTGGACGGGGAGACCGTGCGCTTTTTGACGGACTTCCTGTGCACTTGCGGCCTGGCGGTGCTCTTCGTCTCCCACGACGAGACGCTGCTTGATCGGGCGGCCACGGGCGTGGTGCTCATCGAGCGGCTGCGCCGGCGGCAGCTGCCGCGCGTAAGCGTATGCCGGCAGGGCTACGAAGCATTCGTCAAAACCCGCGCGGACCTCTTCGCCCATCAGGCGCAGGTGGCGCGCAAGGAGCGCGAGGAGCTTGATCAGAAGATGCGCAGGTTTGAGCAGATCCGCGCCCGCGTGGAGCACGAGCAGAACGCCGTCTCCCGCCGGTATCCCGGCACGGCGCGCCTGCTCAAGAAGAAGATGCACACCGTGCTGTCCATGGGCAGGCGCTTTGAGCGCGAGGCGCAGGAGATGACCGCCATGCCCGAGAGCGAGGAGGCCATCTTCTCAAAACTGACCTGTGTGCCGCTGCCGCCGGGCAAGACGGTGCTCGATCTGCACCTTGAATCGCTCTGCGTCGGGGACAGGACGCTCGCCAGAGATGTCCACATGTGCGTGCGCGCTGTGGAAAAGGTGTGCATCACCGGGCGCAACGGCGTGGGCAAGTCCACGCTGCTGCGCCACATCCGCGATCAGCTCGCCGCGCGGGCGGACCTGGCCGTCTTCTATATGCCGCAGGACCCGGGCGATCTGCTGGACATGGAGAAGACGCCGCTTGAGATGCTGCAAAGGACGGGCGACAGGGAGGAGCAGGTGAAAAACGCCGTCGCGCTGGGCTCCATGAATTTCACCGTCGAGGAGATGAACCACCCCTGCCGCGGCCTTTCCGGCGGGCAGAAGGCCAAGCTCATGTTCCTGATGATGGCATTTTCCGGCGCGAACGTGCTGCTGCTGGACGAGCCGACCCGCAACCTCTCGCCGCTCTCCGGCCCGGTGGTGCGCGCGCTGTTTGCGGCGTATCCCGGCTGCATCATCGCCGTCTCTCACGACGCACGCTTCATGGAGCAGGTGTGCACGCGCGAGGAGCGCCTGACGGAAAATGGGTTTGCGGCAGAAAAAGCTGACGAATAACGTCGGTTTGTGGTGAATACAGCCCGTTTTTTACCTGAATTGTCTACATAAATGGTGCGCTTGTGGGTTGAAAGAGGAGGAAAAGATTGACAAGTGGAAAAAAATGGATAAAATGGAAGTGACTGATGAATTCCGACAGAACACACGCATATATGATGATGGAATCAGGAAAGGAGCGTTTGCAGCCCTATGAAGGACATTGCAGTGGAATACCTGGGAGGCAGCGGCTTTCTGGTGACGATCGGCGAAACCGGATTTCTCTTTGACGCGAGCGAGCACGGCGCGGACAGGCGCATTCTGCCCGGGAAGGAAGCGCTGGCCGCATACCGCAAGCTCTATGTGTTTGTCAGCCATCGCCACGACGACCATTTTTCCGAATCGATTTACGATCTGTGCGGCGAGGACGCCGTGTACATCGTGGGCTTTGACGTGCCGCAGCCGTATCGCGGCGTGCGCATGAAGCCGGGCGAGACGCAGGGCTTTGGCAGCGTGGAGGTCACGGCGTTCGGCTCCACGGACGAGGGCGTGTCCTTCCTGGTTTCCTATGCGGGCATCCACATCTTCCATGCGGGCGACCTCAACCTCTGGCACTGGCGGGACGAATCCTCCATCACCGAGATCGAGGCGGCGGAGAAGGCGTTCTACGACTGCGTGGAGCCGATTCCGCAGGAGACCATCGACCTGGCGTTCTTCCCGGTCGACCCGCGCCAGGGCAGCATGTACGACGCGGGCGCGGGCTACTTCGTCATGACCGTCAAGCCGCGCATCCTGATTCCGATGCACTTCCAGGGCCGCGGGGACGTGGCGATGCGCTTTGCGCTCACGGGCGAGACCAACCACACCAAGATCGTCGCGCTTCAGACGCCGGGGGAGACCATCGACCTGTCCATCCCCGATACGGACGAGACCGCGCCGGACAGAAAGCTCAAGGCGCTGCTGGCGGACGAGCGCTTCGGACAGGAGGATGCAGATGAAACGGATTCTTGACTGCCACGCGTCGGACTTTGCGGCCATGTCCGGCAGGGAGCTGCTCGCAGCGATCGCGGGGAGCGAGGGCCGCACCATCGCGTGCGAGACCATCGGCGCGCTCATGCCGATGCTGGGGGACGTCACCAACGCGGAATTCGCGGCCGCCATGGGCGCGGACATTCTGCTGCTCAATCTCTTTGACGTGCAGCATCCCGTCATCCGCGCGCTGCCCGAATGCGTGCCGGAGGACACGGTGCGAAAGCTCAAGGCCCTGACCGGGCGTCCGGTGGGCATCAACCTGGAGCCGATCGACGAGGAGCTCGCCGGGCAGCGCGAGGGCATGTGGGCGATGACGGACGGCCGCGTCGCGACGCTTGAAAACGCCAGGCGCGCCAGCGACATGGGCGTTGACATGATCCTGCTGACCGGCAACCCCGGCATGGGCGTCAAAAATGCGGCGATCGAGCGCACGCTCAGGCTGTACCGACAGGCGCTGGGCGAAAAGATCATCCTCGCCGCGGGCAAGATGCACGCTGCGGGCGTGCTGGGCGAGGGCGCGCAGAACATCATCACCCGCGAGGACGTGCGCGCCTTTGTCGAGGCCGGCGCGGACATCATCCTCCTGCCGGCCCCGGGCACGGTGCCGGGGATCACGATGGAGGCCGTCCGCGAGCTGGTAAGCTATGCACACAGCCTCGGCGCGCTGACGATCACGGCCATCGGCACCTCGCAGGAGGGCGCGGACACGGCGACCATCCGTCAGATCGCGCTGATGTGCAAGATGACCGGCACGGACATCCACCACCTGGGCGACGCGGGCTACGGCGGCATGGCGCTGCCGGAGAACATCATGGCCTATTCCGTCGCCGTGCGCGGCATCCGGCACACCTATCACCGGATGGCGGATTCGATCAACCGGTGATTTCAGCGCCCCGGCGGCTGTCAGGCGCGCGAAGCAAACATGAATATAACCATGCCCGGCAGGCCTTATTCCTGCCGGGCATTCGTTATACAATTTCAATTCTGTGAAGCATATCCGTCATATTCCCTTCATATATTATGGCAGAGCAAGGAGGGATTGACATGAAACACAACAGGAAGATGCTTCTGAAAATGATGAGCCTGATGCTTCTTGCCGCGCTCTGTCTGCCCGACAGCCTGAAGGGCGCCGCGGCAGAGACGCTGACCTGCGTCGTCAAAAACGGTCAGTACGTCAACGTTCGCAATCAGGCCTCGCAGACAGCCGCGACGTGGGGCATCCTGCACACGGGAGACACGATCGACGCCAACCCCAGCGAAATCGTCAACGGCTATTTCAAGACGACGTACAAAGACCGCGTCGCGTATGTGTCCGTCAAATACTTTGAAATCGCCGTGGGCGAGAGCTATTATGTGGACGCCAACGGCCGCGTGCGGCTGCGCAAATCGCCGGGCGGCAGCGCCGCGGGCTTCATTCAGCCGGGCGAGCGCGTGCACGTCATGGCCTGGCGCTACGCGAACGACGGCAGCAAGTGGGCCAAGTGCGCAGGCGGCCAGTATATCTCCGCCGAATACCTCAGCCTTGCCGATTGATCACAGATCCACGCCCAGCAGCTGCTTGGCCAGCACGCCGACGACGAAGGAGATGACGGCGACGCTGACGGAGATGCCCGCCATCTCCGCGAACCTCGATTTGAACGGCCTGCTCTGGGCCACGGAGGTGTAATAGGTGAAGCCCGCAATGATGAGGATCACCGTGAGCAGCATGCACACCAGTGCCGCGACATACTGCGTCGTGCCCAGCAGCAGATAAGGAAGGATGAGCAGCACGACGGTGATGAGATAGGCGATGCCGGTGTAGGTGCAGGACTTGAGCGCGTCGGTGCGGCCCTCGCTGCGCGCGGAAAGGAACTCGCTGGACGCCATGGAGAATGTCGCCGAGATGCCGATGATGAGGCCGGACAGCGCGATGAGCTTGGTGTTCTGCATCGCGAAGGTGAAGCCCGCCAGCGAGCCGGTCAGCTCGACCAGCGCGTCGTTGAGGCCCAGCACCATGGAGCCGACGTACTGCAGGCGCTCCTCGTCGAGCATGCCCAGCAGGGACTGCTCGTGCTCCTCCTCCTGCTGACGGATGGACACGCTTTCCTCGACCTCGCCGGCCAGTGCCTCATACTCGCCCTGCGCGTTCTCCTCGCCGTTTTCCATCAGCTTGACGGCAAAGGTGAAGCCCAGCACGCGCGCAAGCAGCGTGTACCAGAGAACCTTGCCCTTCTGCGGCTTCATCTCCTCGCCGGTGTACTTCTTCCAGATTTCGTAGTGCGCCTTTTCCTCGCGGGAGAGGCGCAGCAGCACCTGCTTGTTTTCCTCGCCCTTGGCAAACCTGGCGATCTTCTCGTAGATCACGCTTTCCGTCAGCTCGCCCTGCTGCATCCTGCGGATGATGTCCAGAGAGGCCTTTGAAATGTTCTTTTCCATATGGGATTTCCTCCGATTCATCAGACGGTATGCAGATGGAATCTGCAGGACTATTATATTGCCAATTGATGGAAAAGACAAGAAAAAGTAAGGCTGTCCTCATTCATTTTGAGAGCCGGTTGTCCACGATGAGCATATTGAGCTTCTGCCAGCGGCGAAGCTCTTTTTTTGTGATCATCAGGCTGCCGATGAATTCCTCCGTCGGCTCCTTGGGCGTGAGCGTCACCAGGCACCTGAACGCGCAGGGCATCAAATCCGCGCTGGAGATGCCGCACAGCAGTCCCTCGGTCATGTCCCGGCGCTCCAGGGGATTGAAGATGTAGAGCAGGTCCTCCTCCAGCGTGTTGTACTGGTTGACGAAGGAAAAGCGGATGAGCATGTCGGAATAGACGACCTTGCCGGAGTAATAGATCTCGCCGCTGCGGCCCGCGGGCGTGACGGCGCTGATGGACAGCGACGCCCTGTAATCGCCATCCCTGCCCTCGTCCTTGTGCACATGGATGACGCCGGTCTTGAGCCGCTGATAGCGCCCGTCATAGAAATAGAAATACAGCCTGTCCGCCTGAAAAAACGGGCTCTGTCCGGCCGAACCTGCGATGGGACGCGGCAGCGCCTCCTCCTGCGCCCCGTCGCCCAGCAGCTGCGCCGGCGGCACATGCAGCGCCCGGCCGATCTCGTGCAGGGTCTGCACGTCCAGCGTGATCTCGCCGTTTTCATACTTGCTCACGCTCGCGCGGCTCTTGTGAATGGCCTGCGCCAGCTGTGCCAGCGTGACACCCTGGGCCTTTCTCGCTTCCCTGATGCGCGCGCCCACACGCGCCGTGATGCTCTCCATACTGCCTCCGGGTTTCGTCAGAATATCATTTTCCCCTGTTTTTGAGCGGTTTTCAGAAACAGCATCCTCAAAACAGGCGGTTTTCCTCAATCATTCTATAATAGAGAAACTTTTCGCGTCAAGAATTTCCTGAAAAGAAACTGCATGGATTTGAAATGCACGCGACTGACTGTTAAAATATTGAGGTCTTCGCGTCAAATTCCGGCGCGGAAGCAGGCAATTTTTCGTGAAATGAGGTTTTTTGCAATGGAGCAGAAAAAAAGCCGCGGCTTCAGCGGCTCAATCGGCTTCGTGCTCGCGGCGGCGGGCAGCGCGGTCGGCGTGGGCAACATCTGGCGGTTTCCCTATCTGGCGGCCAAGGACGGCGGCGGACTGTTTCTGCTGATCTATCTGGCGCTGGTGCTGACCTTCGGCTTCACGCTGCTGACCACGGACATCGCGCTGGGCAGGCGCACGCAGCAGGGCGCGCTCAGGGCGTTCGCCTCGATCCGGCCCGCCTGGGGCTTTCTGGGCAAGCTGACGTTCCTCGTGCCCGCGCTGATCATGACGTATTACACGGTCATCGGCGGCTGGGTGAGCAAATATATGGTGGACTTCATCGTCGGGAGCGGCATATCCGCCGCGCAGGACGGCTACTTCACCGCCTTCATCACCTCGCCCGTCTCGCCCATCGTGTTCACGCTGCTGTTTCTGTGCGTGACGGCGCTGGTCGTCTTCGGCGGCGTGGAAAAGGGCGTGGAGCGCTTTGCCAAGCTCGTCATGCCGGGCCTGCTGGTGATGATCGTGGGCATCGCCGTCTTCTCGCTCACGCTCTCGCACACGGATGAAAGCGGCGTGACCCGCACGGGCCTTGAGGGCCTGGCGGTTTATGTCATCCCCAGCTTTGAGGGCCTCACCTTCTCCCGCTTTCTGCAGATCCTGCTGGACGCGATGAGCCAGCTGTTCTTCTCGCTGAGCGTGTCCATGGGCATCATGATCACCTACGGCTCCTACGTTAAAAGGGACGTGAACCTGAACCGGGCCGTCAGCCAGATCGAGCTGTTTGACACCGGCGTGGCCTTCCTCGCCGGCATGATGATCATCCCGGCGGTCTACGTCTTCTCCGGCACGGAGGGCATGGCCTCCGGCCCGAGCCTGATGTTCATCTCCCTGCCCAAGGTCTTTGCCGCCATGGGCGGCGCGGGCCGCGTCGTGGGCATCGTGTTCTTCGTCATGGTCGCCTTCGCCGCGCTGACCTCCTGCGTGTCCATCATGGAGACGCTCGTGGCCAACTGCATGGAGATCTTCTCCTGCTCCCGCCGCCGGGTGAGCCTGATCATCGGCGTGCTCTCCGCCGTCGCCGCGGCGATCATCTGCCTGGGCTACAACGCGCTGTACTTTGAGCTGAAGCTGCCCAACGGAAGCGTCGGCCAGCTGCTGGACGTGATGGACTACATCTCCAATTCCTTCCTGATGCCGGCGATCTCCCTGCTGACGTGCGTCTTCGTGGGCTGGGTCGTCGGGCCGCAGTTTGTCATCGAGGAGATGGAGCGCACTGGCGACCGCTTCACCCGCAAGCGGCTGTACAGCTTCATGATCCGCTACGCCGCGCCGCTCATCATGGCCGTGCTGTTCGTGCAGTCCACCGGCCTGCTCTCGATGCTCCTGTAAGGCTGCTTTCAGCCGCGCGAAGCGCAGAAGGTGGCCGAGCGGAGCGAGGCCGGATGAGGTCTTCGTTCGTATTCGCTCCCTTTCGTCAAGCAGCCGCATCACTGATCCTTCTCTTCATACGGCTTGTTCCACGAGCCGATTTCGATGATATTCCCCTCCGGATCGGCGATGAAGCACGTCCTTTGCCCCCAGGGCTCGGTCGTCGGCTCCAGCAGAGACGTCGCGCCGTTCCTCAAGGCATGCTGATACTGCTCGTCGACCTCCTCGTAGGTGTCCACATACAGCGCCATTTCGGAATGCGCGTTGACGCCCTGAAGATATTCGTAGCGCTTGCTCGTCAGGTTTTCAAAATCCTTTCGTCCATAGAGCAGAAACAGCGTCCCATCCTTCACCAGGTACACATTGTCCGCGTCCTCATTCTCCTTGATCTCAAATCCCAGGACATCCCTGTAGAAGCGGATCATGGCGCCCATGTCCTTGACAAACAGTCCGTATCCGTCCAGCCTCATGGTATTCCTCCTTGACTTCTTGATCCAATTCCGGTGCGGCCTTTCCCGGCGCGCCATGCCAAACAATTAAGCCCGCAGGCTTGATTTCACTCGGAGGCTTCGTCCCGGTATTCCGGCAGATCGACGATGATCGCGTCGTGGTGCACGGCGGGCAGAAAGACGTCAAACACGTCCCGCGTCCTCATGCGCAGGCTCGACGTGTTTACGCACGGATGGCAGCCCAGAAGCGGACTCTCCGCCACCGCCCTGTCCATGAGCAGCTGCACATGATTCTCCGTGTCGTTCATCAGGCCCATGACGGAAACCGAGCCGGGCGTGATGTCGAGGTACGTTTCCATATCCTCCGCGCTGGCAAACGACAGGCGCGACGAGCCGATCAGCGGCGAGAGGTCCCGCGTTTTGAAGACCTTGTCGCCCGGCATCATCAGCAGGTAGAATTTCGTCCTCTGGCGGTTGCACAGAAACAGGTTCTTGCAGATGATCAGCTCCAGAATCCGGTCGATCTCCATGCAGTCCTCCATGGTCATGGCGGGCTCATGATCCGTGCGCTCATACGCGATGCCGAGGCGGTCGAGCAGATCGTACACCCGCATTTCCTTGGCCAGCCTCCCCTCGCCGGAGGTGGGCCTTCCGCGAAGCAGCTCCATCGTCATGCCTCCATGGGGCGGATCGTGATGTGCTCGCCCTCGCGGCAGACGGGGCGCATCGCGCCGTCGCGGATGACGTAGCCCTCGCCCCAGAGCGTGTAGGCGTCGTCGATGCGCATGACGTAGCTGCCGTCCACCAGCACATAGAATTCACGGCCAAAGCTGTCGCCGAAGGTGATGTCCTCGATCAGGCGCCTGCCGTCGAGCAGATTGTCCTTCACCATCTGGTAATGCGGCAGAATCTGCACGCGGGACAGCGCCAGCCCGGGCAGAAAGCGCCGGTAGTCGGGGTCGATGGACTCGCCCGGCAGCTCCGGCTGCGCGTAGACGGTTTCTGTGCAGTTCATGGAGCCTGCGCTCACGCCGATGATCACGCCTGTGTACTCGCGCAGCAGCGCGCGCAGGCCGATTTCGGCAAAGAAGGCGTTCTGCGTGGGCACATGCCCGCCGCCGAGCAGCACCACGTCGCTGAGCGCGATGAGCCTGCCCGCGTCGCGCGCGTTGCGGCTGTCGAGCATCACGCTGGAGGAGACCGTCAGGCCGTGGTAATTGAAGCATTTCGTGAACGTGCCGCACATCTCGTCGTTGAGCGGAAAATTGAAGGGATCCGAGCAGACGACGACCAGGCGGCTGTCCGGCTTCCAGTGCGCGCGCAGGTTGTCAAGGAAGGCGTTGCGGCCATCCAGCACGCAGGGCAGATTCACGCCCTCGGGCACATGGTTGTCGCAGGGGCTGCTGGTCATCAGAAGAAACATGTCCTCACCTGTCTTCAGAATCAATTTGAAAATCATTATATCGCGGTTTGGCGCGGCTGTAAATATGCGCCGGAACGCGAAAACCCGAACGTTCGTGCAGAAAATTTTCCGGTTTTCTTTACAGCCGCAATCCCCGCATGATAGAATGGGGACGTCAATCCGCCATATTACCAACCAAATACAGGAGTGATCATCATGAGCAATGTTCGTCCCGAATCCATGGCCCGCATCACCACCCCTGAGCTGGCCCACGCGTTCATTGAGGAACAGGTGGCCGCCGTGCGTGCCCAGGTGGGCGATAAGAAGGTGCTGCTGGCACTGTCCGGCGGCGTGGACAGCTCCGTCGTCGCGGCGCTGCTGATCAAGGCGATCGGCAAGCAGCTGGTCTGCGTGCACGTCAACCACGGCCTCATGCGCAAGGGCGAAAGCGAGCAGGTCATCGAGGTATTCGGCAAGGCCATGGATGCCAACCTGATCTACATCGATGCGACCGACCGCTTCCTCGATCTGCTGGCCGGCGTCTCCGAGCCGGAGCGCAAGCGCAAGATCATTGGCGCCGAGTTTATCAAGGTCTTCGATGAGGAAGCCAGCAAGCTCGAGGGCATTTCCTTCCTGGCACAGGGCACCATCTACCCGGACATCCTGGAGAGCAAGGGGGTCAAGGCGCACCACAACGTGGGCGGCCTGCCGGAGGAGATGCACATGGAGCTCGTCGAGCCGGTCAAGCTGCTCTACAAGGACGAGGTCCGCGTCGTGGGCGAGGCCCTCGGTCTTCCGCACGGCATGGTCTACCGTCAGCCGTTCCCGGGCCCGGGCCTGGGCGTGCGCTGCCTGGGCGCGATCACCCGCGACCGCCTGCACGCGCTGCGCGAGGCCGACGCGATCCTGCGCGAGGAGTTTGACAGAAACGGCCTGGCCGGCAAGGTCTGGCAGTACTTCATCGCCGTGCCGGACATGAAGAGCGTCGGCGTGAAGGACGGTAAGCGCTACGAGGGCTGGCCGGCCATCATCCGCGCGGTGAACACCACCGACGCGATGACCGCGACCATCGAGGAAATCCCGTATCCGCTGCTGCACCACATCACCGACCGTATCACGCATGAGGTCGACGGCATCAACCGCGTGCTGCTGGATCTGACGCCCAAGCCCATCGGAACGATTGAGTGGGAATAATTCCATTACCGCGAAAAATGCAGAAATATCAGGAATTTTCCTGCTCGCAAACCGGCTCTGATAACAAAATGATAACGCAGCCTCATCGCTCCATTATTCAGAATGAACGTGTGGCTTGGCAGTGAGTTAGCCTTCTCTTTTCCTGCGTTATCTATAATCTCTGCAATAACCTGTCAAAAAGCCCTTGCTGTGGAAATCTTCTTCCGCAGCGGAGGGCTTTTGCTATGCTCAGAAATTGTCTTTCATTCTCTTGCCTTGGGCTTCCTGCCGCGCCTGGCACGCACAGGCTCCTCAGGCGGGATGGCTGTGTGAATGCGCGTGTCGTCATGCGCCGGATACGAGTACCGCCACCGGTCGTAATCCTCCTGCGTAATTTCCCCGGCGCGCAGCTTGGCGGCTTGTTCCTGCCAGGCGCGGAGACGCTGATCAAAATCAGCCGCCCGCACACCACCGTCAGCGATTTCCGCGCGGAGGCAGATTGCGCCATCGATATTCTGTACGCGCAGCAGCTTGCGATCCTCCAGCGCGAACAGCGTGTGCATCAGGCCATCCATCGAGTCGATGTCCGGAACCGTGATAGCCCGGGGCGAGACGTCCAGCGCCTCCGCTATCGCAGCGGTAAGATCAGCTTTCGGCGTGCGATCCTCAGATTCGTATTGAGCCATCCGCACGTCGGCAGATGTTGGCGGGAAGCCCAGAAGCGTTCCCAATGCCTTCTGCGTCATCCCCCGTAAATTGCGAAAAAAGCGGATTCTCTCCCCCGTCGCCATGTGCTTACCTCCTCTGGAAGTGGATAGACTTATTATAGCAAAGCGGTTTAATTCGGTCAAGAAAACTTAGCATTAGAATTTAATTTTCTCGCGAACAGGCATTGACATAATCATTTCCGCTTAGTATAATAGAATTAAAATTAAGCGAACATGCTTATTTTGATTTCGATCCAGATGAAAGGATGGATTTACGATATGATGGAACTGATGCGTGCAAGTGAAGTGGCGAAGGAGCTTTCCGTGTCCACGTCCTATGCCTATAAATTGATCCGTCAGCTGGATGATGAGCTGAAGGAGAAGAAATACCTGACAATTCCCGGAAGAATCAGCCGGAAATACCTGTATGAGCGCTTATATGGCGCTGAGCCAAAGGAGGTGCAACACGATGCCCGTCTATAAGGATGAAAAGAACGGCCGCTGGTATGCCATGGTTCGCTACGAGAACTGGAAGGGGCAGCGCAAGCAGAAATGCAAGCGCGGCTTCACCACCAAACGCGAAGCACTGGAATGGGAGCGCACCTTTCAGCAGCAAAGCGCCGGAGATCTTGACATGACCTTCAAAGCCTTCTGTGAGCTCTACGAGAAGGACATGCGTCCTCGTTTGAAGGAGAGCACTTGGGCCACAAAGGATCATATCACCCGGACAAAACTTCTCCCTTACTTCGGAGAGCGCCGTCTCTGCGATATCGATACGAAAGACATCATCGCCTGGCAGAACGAGCTGCTGGCTTATCGGGATGAGAAGAAGCAGCCCTACTCTCCCGCATACCTCAAGATCATTCACAATCAGCTGACAGCGATCCTCAGCCACGCCGTCAAGCACTACGGATTGAAGAGCAACCCGGCTTCCCGCGTCGGCTGCATCGGCAGCAAGGAAAGCGAAGAGATGCAGTTCTGGACAAAAGAGGAGTATCTGAAATTCGCGGATGCCGTGATGGACAAGCCCATGTCCTACTACGCTTTTGAAATGCTGTACTGGTGCGGTATCCGCGAGGGTGAGCTGTTGGCCCTCACACCGGGAGACTTCAACTTCAGGAAGGGCGCGGTGAGTATCAACAAATCCTATCAGCGGCTGCATGGAGAGGACGTGATTACCTCGCCCAAGACGCGCAAAAGCGTTCGGACGATCAGGATGCCGGAATTCCTTTGCGACGAGATGCAGGACTACATCAAGTCTCTGTATGGCGTCACGAAGGAGGACCGCATCTTCCCCGTCACCAAGAGCTATCTCTATCACGAGATGGAGCGCGGGACGAAGGCGGCGGGCGTCAAGCGGATTCGGATTCACGATCTGCGCCATTCGCATGTCTCACTGCTGATTGACATGGGATTCAGCGCCGTGGCAATTGCCGATCGCGTGGGACATGAGAGCATCGACATTACCTACCGGTATGCCCACCTCTTCCCCTCCAAGCAGACGGAGATGGCCGACAGGCTGAACATGGAAAGGAGCATGGAGCATGACAGCCAAAGCGCGTGACCGATGCAACCGCTGGCGCAGCGTAACCGTAGCGTTCCGCATGTCGCCGGAGGAAAACGAGCACCTGAACCATCTGGTGCAGCTGTCCGGGATGACCAAGCAGGACTACATCATCGCCCGGCTTCTGCAAAAGGAAATTGTGGTGCATGGAAATCCAAGGGTGTACAAGTCGTTGAAGGATCGGATGGATGCGGTGCTGAATGAATTGCAGCGCCTGAATGCAGGCGATCATCCTTCTCCCGAAACACTGGAAGAAATCGGGCTGATGACGAATATGATGAAGGAGATGAAGAATGGTGATTAAACCGAAGTATACGCGGTGCGGCGATTATCTGCTGCCGGAAATAGGATTGAGCGAAGAAGATAAAACGCCGCTGGGCAGATATGGCGAAATGAGGTGTCGTTATCTGGAAGAAAACCGACCGGGATTGTTTACAAGGCTGCTCCTGAGCGGACAGCTGATGCACCAGCTGCATGAAGTGGATCGGGCGGCAGAGCAAAGGATGGAAACGATGCTGCCGCAGATGGCGCAGAAGGCCAGGCTGACGGAGGCAATGAAGAATAACAATCCGCTCAAGTGGGCTGGCATCATGAACACGCTGAGCGCTCAGGCTGAGGAGATGATCCTTGAAGAACTGGTGTATGGCTAAGCAATTGGACTTTTGGGGATGATCCTGTGAGGATGTGATACCATAAGCGCGGAGAGGTTGAAGGCTCCGCGCTTATCATCATCTTGTCATGCGATGATAAGCAGTTGACAAGAATGAAAAGAAAACATACAATGATGACAAGAGAAGCGGAGGTGCTCAGCATGGAGTTCATGGAGAGCGATACGATTGAACTGAAATCAGAATTGATACCCGACATCTGCCGTGAGGTTATTGCCTTTACTAATTCGCATGGCGGAACGATCTATATCGGTGTGCAGGATGACGGCAGTGTGATCGGCATTGACAACGCAGATGAAACACTTCTGCGGCTGAACAACATGGTACGCGATTCCATCAAGCCCGATGTGACGATGTTTGTCCGCTACGCTGTTCAGCTGATTGAGGGCAAAGCCGTTCTCTCTGTCGCCGTGCAGAAGGGCACAGATCGTCCATACTATCTGGCCAGCAAGGGTCTTAAGCCCAGCGGCGTCTATGTGCGCAACGGTTCTTCAACTGATCCTGCCACGGATACCGCCATTCGGCGCATGATCAAGGAAACTGACGGAGATGTCTTTGAGGATATGCGCGCGCTGAATCAGCAGCTTTCTTTTCACTCGGCAACAGAACAATTCAAAAAGTGTGGCGTGGACTTTGATGAGCTGAAAATGCAGACACTGGGACTGATGACGTCCGACAAAATGTATACGAATCTGGGGCTTCTCCTGTCCGACCAAAGCCCCAGCGTAGTGAAGGCCGCAACATTCGCAGGAAAGGATAAAGAAACCTTCCAGGACAGGCGGGAATTCAGCGGTTCACTGTTCCGTCAGATGGAAGATTTGTATGCGTATCTGGATATGAGAAATCAGAATCGCGCCACCTTCTCCGGCCTCTATCGGACAGATGCGCGCGATTACCCGGAGGAAGCGCTTCGCGAGGCACTGATGAACGCCATCGTTCATCGCGATTATTCATTCAGTGCCAGCACACTTGTGAGCATCTACGATGATCGGATTGAATTCGTATCCATTGGCGGATTGGCAGGCGGGCTTGAGATTGACGACATCATGCTGGGTATGTCCGTATGCCGGAATCCCAAGCTAGCCGCGGTCTTCTACCGGCTGAAGCTGATTGAAGCCTACGGGACAGGCATCCCAAAGATGATGAAGGCCTATCAGGGAAGCGGCTGTCAGCCGCAGCTGATGGTGACCAGCAACGCCTTCAAGATTGTTTTGCCCAACCGCAATGTGCAGAAAGAGCCTGCCAGCGATAGCCTCAGCCCGGAGGAGCGAGTGATTGCTGCCATGCGCGAGCATGGTTCCATGACGCGGACTGAGGTGCAGGAACTGCTGCAAGTCAGTCAGGCAACAGCAAACAGATTGCTCAAGCGCATGATCGCACAGGGGGGCGTTCGTCAGGAAGGTTCTGGACGCGGAACGAAGTATTCGATGAAGCACTGATGCTGCCAGTTGATGAACAACAAAGAGTGAGACTTTGCGAGTAGGCTGAGGTAAAACAGAGGAATACCTGGATGGCCCTATGCCTGTTGTGATGCAGAAGCGCAGCAGGCATAGGGCTTTCGCTATTTTGGGGGAGCAAGCGAAACAGAGAATGACGCGGATACTCATGAGAACCGCAGAGCTTGCTCTGCATTACGGGGATTGGGAGCTTGGCCACCAACAAGCAAAGTGCAAAAAGTAAAACGTTTGCCCTGCTTGCGGCTATACTTCTCGCTATTCAGTTCACTGAGTCCATGAATTATGTAAACCGACATAGATCATCAACCTACTTTTACTCTGAAAGTCCCTCCACAAGGTTTCGGCCTCGATCGCAAAGCAACAGGACTTCCATGACTTGGTCGGTGATGCAACCGGCATCATGCCGGTTTACTAAGATACCATTTGTATCAGGGTGACAAAATCAGTCCGTGAATTTATAGCGCTTTCTTGAGTCAAAGTATTGTGAGTGATATAATCAACATATACAGGAAGCATACTCGTTTAAAGCACTTCGTTAAGTGACAATTCCAATGGCAGAATACATCCGAGGAGGAACAGTATGGGTATCTTCAGATGGATCATGAGTTTACTCAGAAGGAAAAAGATCGCCAAGCATGAATATGCTCCCGAAAAGGCTATTGCTCTGAAGAAAGTCGAAACCATACGTGGACAGATCCCGTGTCTTTCTCAACAGGTTCCTTGTAAGAATGACAAGTCTGAAATTTCAGAACAAGCTTGCATATATCCAGATTCTCAGATTGTACTCCGGGAAACGCAGCAGCAAAAACGCCGCAGAAGGAGACAGCAGATTCAAAGTGACACTCCGCCTGTGAATGAGCAACTGTTTGCTGCCCAGAATACTCAGGATTCTTCTGACTTCTACCCGGAAGATGAGAAGACAACAAGCGCAGCGAATGCAGAAGCCAAAGAGAATCAATGTGCTGCAGCAGACGCCGAGGAGATCAGTGAAATTGAGACCGGGTGTTCTATAAAAGACATGGTAGCCATAGATGTGTGCAGGTCAGAAAAAACAGAAGAGCATGAACCTGGGCAAGCGGCAGATAAGACATCAGCAATCGATAAATCACCTAAAGCGGATATGATGCTGATTGCTCAGAAGGAAGGCAGTGTATCTGAAGAAACTGAAAACACGCTTGCTGAAGAAGCAGCAGAAGCCGAAAAGAACGATGTGCAGGAGCATCAAGCCAAGATAATCTCTGTGGAGACAAAAATTGATGAACCGCAAGGCATTGAACAAACAGAGGAATCCTCGGCTGACGTGATTGATCCGGCAGAATATCAGCTGGAAAAGGAATACACAGGTGACAGCAAGAACGATGAAAAGGAACCGGTTTCGCCAGAGTCTGTTGCTGAAGACGTGTATTCAGAAGTACAGGAAGGCCGCAATTTTGTGTTGGATACAGGTGGAGAAGTCCGAACCGATTACGCAATTCAGGAGTGGAAAGAAGATAAATGGGAAACGCAGTCAGAAAATACAGAAGAATCATGTGCTGATACCGGAGAATACCAAGAGCGGACGAAAAAAGAGAAGGCGGAGAGAAAGGCACGCAATGTTGTCAGAGGGAATCTGCTTCAGGAAAAGCAGAATGTGCAGCGTCGCGTAATTTCTGAAGAAGAGCATCTGAGGAAGTATATTCTGGAACAGTTTTCTGTACAACCTCTTTTGGGAAGTATCGATATTTCCAAAACAGAATTTGAGTATCTGCTGATGCCCTGGTTCAAGAAAAGAGCACAGAATATCTTGTATGGCGACAATGCTCTGAATAGAATTGACCCTGTATTCTGTGTATGTCTGGTTCAGATTGCGATACGAGACTCGAAGCATGGTGAATTCTGGAATCATGTCGCGAGAAGACTGGGATACAGCAAGCCCACGCAGGCATTGATGTACCGTTTCGGTGAGATATTCCTTCATACGATGAAGGCCCACCAGAAAACCGTATTTGATTCGGGAGAAAAAGTAGCTTCTATCCTGATGCACTGCTTTGTGTGCGATCACCATATTCCAAAGCTCTTTGATTTTCTGTATGCTTATTATGAGCTGGATTTGTTCAGGCAGATTGAACTGTCAGATGTCAGGAAACTCCGAGACGTCATGGTCAGCGGAAAATACTACACGAGAAAGCAACTGATTCTTCAGCAAACCATCGATGTGCTGACCTATTTGCCGGAGCTTGGCATCGAAAGACTGGAGCGATATCTTTCATGGATTGATCATGCGTATTTTGATGAAAGCTATCAGCCGGAAGGCGCAGGCCGCTTTATCGAGGCATTCAAAAAATGGAAAGAGAATCATCCAGAATTTGGTGCAAAGCAAAAGGAGCGGGATTCGGTATCCCGAAAAGGCAGACGGATGTTCTCCAGTCCGGAGCTTTGCCTGAATCTCAGGAACGGCAAATTCAGCGTCATGTTCCCGAAGCAGCGGATTCCTTCTGATTGTGTCGAAGCATATTGGGAGATTGTCACCAGTGTCAGCGGCAAGATGCGTGTGCAATGCGAGATGATCGAGGCCATTACCAGCAACCTCACCGGGGAGGCCGAAATCGGCTTTCCATCCGCAGACCTGCTTGGAAAAATACAGTTCAGACTGGTGTCCGATGCAAACGTACTTCGAACATTTGAGATTGAGCAGGATTGCTGCAGAGCATTTGATGGCAATGGCAGTCTGATCAGGAAAAAGCATCTGGAGGCTGGCCGCGTATACTGTTTTACGCACAGGGAAGAACATCTGAAAACGGAGGCCACTTGTACGCAGCAGCAGACAGATGACTGGCTGATGAGCTGCTATTCATTTGAAACGGGCATGACGGTTGAGTTTCCCGATGGCTCCATCGCGATTATTGGAGGTGAAATGAACGAAGGCCTTTGCGGAAGCACGCCTGTCCAGCATGCGTGGGTCTATGATGAGCAAAAACGTCCGCTTCCGGTTTATGGCAGGCTGCCCATGCTGATGATCAAGACAACTCCGGCAAAATATCAGAGCGGGAGAATGAGCCTGAATTCCAGATACTATCCGCTCGGACAGCTCCCGTATCGAAGGATAGAGCTGGGAGACAGAAGTGGCGAACTCGGATTCCTGATTGCTATTCCGGATGAGCAGCATTTGATCTATGATATTGCCATTGATATTGCAGCCGAGCAGGATGTGCGCAGGTACTGCTTTGCGTACATGGACGGCTTTGATTTCCGTTTTGAGAACAGCGCGGAGCCCCTTCCCTATCTGTTCGCGCCCAAGGGCAGCGTGACCATCTTTGGGAACGCGCGCTTGCGTGGGCATGATGTGGAGAAGCACCCGAACAAAAATGAGTTCGGCTTTGTTCTGGATGCGGCGCGCCAAGTTCTTGAATTTGACGTGCTGGAGCAGAATAACACCGCGCTTGCGCTGGAAATCCCGGTTGTTGCCTATCGATTTGATCAGAAGGAATGGAGGATTCAACCGCCTGATGAGATGTGGCATACGGAGCTCCCGAAGCAAATCGAATTCCGCATTCCGGGAATGAGCCTCGAGTTATCGGTGGATGCAGACGCAGATGCCGGAAGGCAGAGTGTTGTATACAGCAGAGGAAAAAACGATCCAACCATCACCTGCGACCTGATGCCTCTTCGCTCGTGGCTTGGAAGAGAGCGGTTCAGACATGATATTGATCTCAAAATCGATGGAAACAGAAGGCATTTCGCAACGGTATATGCGAGAAGCGCCGTCTTTTCCGCTCGCCTTGAGAGTGATTATGAAAAGGGTGTTCTGCATGGCGTATTCGACATTGTTGGAAAGAGCCGCTATGTGGTTTCACTGTTCCTCGGGGACTGCGTGATTGCCGAGCAAATTCCCATTGAGAACGGAGAAATCGAGCTGCCATTGCCCGACGACGTCGGGTTGTACAAGGCCGTCATCTATGAGGTGGAAGAGGACGAATTTGGATTTGGAGAGCAGCTGTACAAAATCGGAGAGGCAGAATGCGAGCTGCTTGACCCCGGCAATATCGAAGGAAAGACCTTCTATATCAAGAGTCTGCTGACACTCGACCGGCAGGAAAACGTGCTTTCTGTTCGCCATAAACGGTATTGGGTAAAAGTTCTTGCACAAAGAGAAGAAGAGAAGCAACGATATGATGGCATCATGCGGGTTGCTGATTATTGGGGCGTTGTGGATTCGATTCCGGTCGTGGTGACGATCAGGAAGAGAACGATGCTCGATCAGGTACAGATAGCATTTGTTGACGACGGGGAGGAACAGCCTTTCCTGTACAATTATGCGTCAAAGGAAATCGTGCAGAAAGAGGATATGACGCTGCATCGGATGGCGCGGTACCGCACCTATACCATGCTGGATTATGAAGACCTATTCCATGTCGTTTATATGCAGAAAGAAGAGTGAATATGGCTTTTTCTCCGATTCATGCATCACAACAGATTACCGACCAATACAAGAGGTATCTGTCCACAACATTTCAAATCAACCTTCCGGCCTATCAAAAGCAGTTTATCAAGCAGCTGCACAATCAGAGCATGTATGCGGCAGGGCCATATCTTGAGGTCAGAGAGAACTTCAAAAAAGCACAGAGCATTCGGGAGCTGGTCGGGCAGGGCGTTTTGCCCCATGACTTTCTGCGACTTGGATTCCCGTCTGAAAGACCGCTCTATGCCCATCAGAGAAAAGCGATTGACCAGATACTTGCGGGGAAAAACCTTGTTGTGTCGACGGGCACAGGCTCCGGCAAAACCGAGAGCTTTCTCATCCCGATTCTTGCGGATCTGGTCAGGGAGCATGAGGAGGGAACGCTTGGTCGGGGCGTCCGTGCGCTGCTGATTTATCCGATGAACGCGCTTGCTAACGACCAGGTCGAAAGGCTGAGGGAGCTGCTGAAGGAGTTCCCGCAGATCCGGTTCGGCGCCTATACCGGGCAGACCAAGGAAAAGACCGAGGAGGCTCTTGCGGAGTACAAGCGTCTGAATCATGGCGCGGTGCCTATCGGGGGCGAGCTGATCAGCCGCGAACAGATGAAGCAAAACCCGCCGCATATCCTGATTACGAATTACGCCATGCTGGAATACCTCATGGTTCGTCCGGGCGACAGCGTTTTCTTTGATGATGACACATGGCGCTATATCGTGCTGGATGAAGCACATGTCTATCGCGGTTCAACAGGTATTGAGGTCTCCATGCTGCTCCGCAGACTTCGCGCGACATTGAGAAACGCGGATTTGCAGTACATCCTTACAAGTGCTACGCTGGGTTCCCCGGATGAAGATCACGAGGTCGCGTCATTTGCCCGGAATCTGTGCTGCAGTCCATTCGATGAACACAGCGTCATCCGCGCGGAATGCATCGCGATTCCCACACCGGAAAATCAGCTGAATCTGCCGGTCGAATTCTATCGGTCTGTCGCGCAGCGAATTGATGAGGGGTGTGTGGATGAAGAAATCAATCGGGAGATTCTTCAGTCCAATCCTCAATGGAGGCTTGACGCAGCCGCCGCGCTGTATGACGCGGTGTACAGGGACAGCAGGTATTCGCGGATACGAAAGTGCCTTGAGACGCCGCAGACCGTCTCTGCACTATCCGGTATGACAGGGTTGTCAAACGAGGAGATCGAACTCTTTGTCGCAGTTGCCTCTCATTGCGAGAGGGCCGGCGTGCGTTTGTTTGATGCCCGATACCATATGTTCCTTCGTGCGACAGAAAGTGTGTTTGTCACCCTGGCCCCCAGCAGCAAGCTGTTTTTGACCCGTCGGGAGAGCTATACTGAAAAGGACGGACAGCAATACGCTGTATTCGAAATACTCACCTGCGCGTCCTGCCATGCGGTCTATTTGACCGGAAAGATAGAAGGCGGCTATTTGAAGCAATGCGCCAACGACGAAGGAAGCACCGTCTTCTTTCTCGGAGACGCGATTGAGGATACGGACGAGGATAACCAGGATGTACTGGAGAAAACGGAAGCATATACGCTGTGCGCGGTATGCGGATATCTGAGAAGGAAAAAATCCAGATCTGCGTATCCTTGCGGCCATGGAGAACAGTTTCAGGTTCCCGTAATTCGCATCAGATCTGGAGAAGGAAGCAGGGGAATCAAAAAATGCGTTGCCTGTGAAGCAGTGAACAACAACGGCATTCTGCGGTCGTTCTTTTCAGGCCAGGAGGCGGTTACAAGCGTCATCGCAACGTCCCTGTTTCAGACGCTTCCCCAGTCTGAGGTCAGAATCAGAACGATGCAGCAAGAGGATGATTTCGGATTCGGCATTTCTGACTATACGGAGAAGCAGGAAATACAGAAGGCTAAGCAGTTTCTGACCTTCTCAGACAGCAGACAGGCTTCTGCATATTTTGCAACGTATATGGATACGACCTACCGGAAGCTGCTGTACAAGAGGCTGCTTGTCGAGCAGCTTCGTGGGCAGGAGGTACCCCGGATGCTGTCTGCTTTTTGTGAAGACTTGCAGGCAATGCTTGAGCAAAAGGGCATACTTGCATACACGGACGACCGCGCAGAAAAAGAGAGCTGGAAGGCAATTCTTGCCGAAGCGGCCGAAGCAGGCACCAACACCTCCCTTTACGGGCTGGGGCTGATGGCGATCGGCATCGACGCGCGGTTGGCCAGAGCCAATCCCAAGCTGGGGCTCAGTCAGGAAGAGGTCGCCGCCATGCTGAACGTTCTGACGATCGGCCTGCTCAACGACGTGGCTGTGTGCTGTCCGGTCCCCATGACGGAGGATGATCGGGCCTTCTACATGTACTCCTCTGTTCCGTGCAAATACAGGCTCTCCGGGAATGATGCGCTAACGAACACCCACGGTTTTGTCCCCGTCAAGGAGCGGTACAGCAACCGGAGACAGGATTATCTCAGGAAGGTCCTCGGCATATCCGCCCCGGATTGCCCGCCGGAGCAGGTGCGGCAGATCCTGAGCAGCATTTTCAACCTGTTCATCCAGATGAAGCTGCTGCGGCCCGAGGGTGAGGGATATCAGCTCAATCCGGAATGTCTCAAGGTTTTGAACCCACAAAGCTGGTATCGGTGCAGCAGGTGTGGCCGGTTAACCCCCTATAACGTCAAACGCGTCTGCCCAACCTACAGGTGTGAAGGGCAGTTGAACCCCTGCGATCCCGAAATGGAACTGGCAGACCATCATTATTACCGGCTGTATCAGGATTTGGAGCTGCGTCCCCTGCGGATCAGGGAGCACACAGCTCAGCTCGACAAGGATACGGCTTATCGTTATCAACAGGATTTCAAGGAGAAAAGGCTGGATGTGCTGAGCTGCTCAACTACCTTTGAAATGGGCGTGGATGTCGGTTCGCTGGAAACCGTTTTTATGCGCAACATGCCGCCAATGCCATCCAACTATGCGCAGCGAGCCGGACGCGCCGGGCGAAGCAAGCGCAGCGCTGCTTATGCACTGACATTCTGCAACCGAAGCAATCATGACTTTGCGTATTTCAAGAACCCGATTGCGATGATCAAGGGTCAGATTCATGCACCGCATTTCAACATTGAAAACGAAAAAATCGCCATTCGCCATCTGTATGCTTCCGCACTCTCGTTTTTCTTTAAGAGGTATCCTGAGTATTTCAGCACCGTCAAGCGCTTTGCCGGACAAAACGAAGACGTTTCGGATGAGCAGGATGCCATCACCTTGCTGAAAGCCTATCTGGCAGGCCGCCCGGAGGAGCTTCGGAGATTTCTGCAGTGCTTTTTGCCAGAGAGCTTATACAGGGAATTTGGTTGTGATGCGTTTGATTGGGTTGACAGACTGGTTGGAGAGGATGATGGAGCACAGGGCAAGCTGACAACAGCTGTTGTGGAATACAGATATGAGGTTGGAAAGCTGCATAAAGCCGCGGAAGAAGCATTCCGCAAAAACGCCAGCACGGGCTACTATGTCCAGAGAATCCGCAACTACGAAAGGGAAAACGTGCTCAGCTTTCTGTCCAGAAGGAACATCATGCCACAATATGGATTCCCTGTGGATACCGTCTCCCTGCAGGTAGAGGATCGCAAAGCGGGCAACCATTTTGGCGTTGAACTGCAGCGCGACCTGGCTATGGCGATTTCTGAATACGCGCCAGGCTCTCAAGTGGTGGCAAACGGCAGGCTGTTCACCAGCAGGTATATCAAAAAAATGCCCAACATCGGCTGGAAGATGTATGACTATGTGTCCTGTGAGTCATGTCAGTCGCTGAACATTGAGGTCAGTATTGAACGGCAGGAGAACGAACAGCTGAAGGCATGCAGAATCTGCGGATGTGCGCTGAAGGCAGAGGCGCAAAAGACTTTCCTGGTGCCGGAATTCGGCTTTGAAGCAGACTTTGCGAATGTGCAAAAGCCCGGCTTGATCAAGCCCAGTCGAACCTATCGGGGAGACATCAGCTATGTTGGATACCGGCATGAGGGAGAACGCAGAAGGATCCAGGTTGGCCGGGCATTGGCAGAGATTCAATACTGCAGCAAAGACGAAATGGCCGTCATGAATTGCTCGGATTTTTATGTCTGCGAAGCGTGCGGCTATGCAGAGCTGGGACCCGGCTTTGTCAAATCGATAGAAAAGCCACACAAAATGCCCAGCGGTCGTGCTTGTCAGCAGCGCTATTTAAGGCGCCTTTCTCTTGGATATCGCTTTGAGACGGACGTATTCCAGCTGCATGTGATCGATGTTCCGCTTGAGCTCGCGCAGCATGATCAAGCGCTCAGCGTTTTGCACGCCATGCTTCGCGGCATCAGCCTGGCGCTCGATATCGAAGAACAGGATATCGACGGCTGCCTGCAGAGCTTTGAAAATCCAGTAACAGGCGCATATGGCTATGGCTTTGTGTTTTACGATTCGACACCGGGCGGAGCCGGACATGTAAAGCGCCTTGAGGATGAAAAGCTGCTTGCCCATGCGCTTGAGAGAGCACTCGATGTTGTCGCCAGCTGCACATGCGGCGGTGATGAAGCTGACGCTTCCTGCTATGGCTGCCTGCGCTGCTATCGAAATCAGCGAATCCATGACCTGCTCAAGAGAAGATTGGCTATCCAATACCTGAACCGGATTGTGTGCTGAAGGGTAAGGACATTGCACCTAATCTTATGGTCAATACCCGATGGTGCAAACTGAGTTACCAGAACAAATGAACCAAGTTATTTGAATCTACAAATTCTATTATTCCTTGATCATTTACCATCTTAAGTCATCATGACGGCCACATGTTTGTACTGCCGTGTCCGGGGAGGGATCGCCGTGAAGAAAACACAGCTCATCGTACACACAAAGAATTATATGGATATGCTGGCACAGGGAATAGACCCTATCAGCAAAAAGAAGATCGAAACGGACTCTGTTGTTCTACAGCCAAGAATGCAGAAATGTTTCGCCTTTGTTGCAGAGGTTTTCGACGAACTCATCAAGAATAACGGGTTTATTGCGCTTGACCCGGAGGATGCCAACCGTTACGAAGTAGTAGAAAAGAAATCATCATTCTCATTAAGCGAAGAACAGATTCACCGTATTTCTGTTTCTTCCAAGCCTATTACGCCAAATGCCTTTTTGAATCACATCAACAGAGTGGTTGACGGAAAGCGAATGGAAAAACTGTCATCAAAATCCATGAACGCATGGCTTTTGTCACAGGGATTTATTACCGAGAGTAAAGAACCCACCACGATCAACAGAACGATTCGGAGGCCCTCCAATCGTTCCTCAGAAATCGGCATTCAGGAACAAGAATCTGTTGACCCCAAAACCGGCGAGCTCAAGAAACAGATGGTCTTTACTTTGCAAGCTCAGGCATATCTGTTGGCGCATTTGGATGATATTGCTGCCTGCCAACAGCGGTCAGACTAACGGGTTAGATTGCTTCTGCATTCCGATTGATCTGCTCAATAACCTTACGGATTCCCGCCCATGCCGTTGTATTCCCGCCAAACAGCTCCACGATATTCCCCCGGTCTGTGAACGGCGTTTCCTGCAGCACGGAAAAATCCTTCATGATCCCATTGTGAACGATGTATTCAATGATCTGATTGACGAAATAGATCTGCCGGTCGTTCAGGTTCGTCTCGTCCAGATACGCGGAAAACGCTTCCTTGGCAGCGTTCATGTCCATGCCGACGATTTCCCGGACAAACTCGCCAAGCGGCTTCTTCCCGTATTCCGCCTCGTAATCCTGCCGGGTGCCCACCTCGCTCCAAAGAATGCTTTCCAGGGATTGAATGTCCATCGCATTGAGCGGAATGTTGGTTTTCAGCTTGGCGATGGCGATGTGATCCTGATGCTGCCGGACATAGTATTCCGCCTTGGCCTTGTAATTCTTGAGATCATCGTTTTCCAGCTCGGATTCGTTCCATTCGATGGAGAGGATTTCATCGTCGAAATTGGTATCGTAAACCGCGCCGCCGACAGGGATGTATTTCATTAGGTCGCGCAGGTTCTCGCGGATATGCTCAAACTCGTTGATGCCGGCGTTATCCAGATAATCGGTATGCAGAATCTTGTCGATCAGCTCGGCCTGCATCATGATCTCTGGGATGTTGGCGACGCTCGCGACAGAGGAAACCTTCTTGAGCAGATCCTTGCGCGCCCGGGTGTACTTCTTTCCGATCAGATATGCCAGCT
Organism: Clostridia bacterium; assembly: GCA_017937505.1. Classification (GTDB taxonomy): domain Bacteria; phylum Bacillota; class Clostridia; order Christensenellales; family Aristaeellaceae; genus Ventricola. The sequence continues at coordinate 47,033 of JAGBDL010000035.1, forward strand.
CTATGCCGTACATCAGAGCGTCAAAGCGCAGCGCTTTGGCGTCATCGTGATCCGGCACAATCAGCGGCGCCAGCTCCTGCCCCATCGTCAGCGTGTCCTCATACGTGAGCGCCCGATAGTTGTCCGGGTTGGCGTACTGCTCCACATACCGAAGATGCTGGCGCACAGCGAAATTCTCTTTGTTCAGCTCCCTTACCTTACCGACCATGTCCTCCACAAGCGACCGCCGGAAGGCAATCAGCTCTTCGGTCTGATAGGCCAGATCCTGCAGCTTATAGGCAATCTGCGCTTTGAGCTGGAAAATGGCGCCCTGAAGCGCAATCATGTTGGCGGTGGGCTTGCCCTTGTTCATGCGGAAGAACTCAAAATTGCCGCAGAAATCGAAGATATAGAACTTGTCCTTATCTTTACCGTCCATCAGCTTCGGGCACAGGCGAGTTCCTCGGCCAATCATCTGCCAGAATTTCGCCTTGCTCATCACCTTTTTGAAAAAGACGAGATTGAGCACCTCCGGTACATCGATGCCGGTATCCAGCATATCCACGGAAATGGCGATCTGCGGCAGCTTGTCCGGGTCGGAAAACTCGTCAATCGCGCTCTGTGCATAGGTCATGTAGTTGTCAATCACCTTGGCATAACCGGCCAGATGCGGGTATTCCTCGCCGAATACCTCCAGAATCTTCTCCGCGTGGGCGTGATTCTTCGCAAAGATGATCGTCTTGCCGATTTTATTGCCGTAGTCAATGTGCAGGCCATGCTTCATCAGCACATTCAGCACCTCACGGATCGTGTCCTCATTGAACACCCATTCGTTCAGCGCGGAGGAGGCAATGCTCTCCGGCAACTCGCCGTTTTCATCCTCAAAGGTATCCTCATAGGCCTGCTTGTCCTCGTCGGACAGCTCATCGTAGACGATGCCCTGCTGGATGAATTTCAACGTCGTCTCCACCGACATGAAATCCACCAGATACCCGTCCCTGACTGCCTGCGCCAGCTCGTATCCATAGGTGGGCACGCCGTTGCCCAGCTCGAAAATCTCATAGGTGTTCTTGTCGATGTCGTCTTTGGGCGTCGCTGTGAGGCCAACCAGCGGCGCATCGAAATAGGTGAAGATGTCCCTGTACTTGTTGTAGATGGAGCGATGCGCCTCGTCGCAGATGATCAGATCGAAATGACCGCAGGTAAACAGCTTGCCCTCCTCATCCCGGACGGCGTCGATGCAGTTCATCATGGTCTGATAGGTAGAAAACACGCAGTGCGCCGTCAGGTTATCCTTCTCCTCGCACAGATTGGTCACGGAGAGATCGGGCAGCAGATTGACAAAGCTGCGCTTGGCCTGCGTCACCAGCGAGTTGCGATCCGCAAGGAACAGAATGTCCCGCACCCAGCCGTGCTCCAGCAGCACCTTGCACAGCGCAATCACCGTGCGCGTCTTGCCGGAGCCTGTCGCCATGACCAGCAGCGCCTTGCGGCGGTTGCCTTCGTCAAAGCCCGTGCAGACCGCCTTCACCGCGCCTTCCTGATAGTAGCGCCCGGTAATATGCTTGTCCACCTCCGCGTCCTTCAGGCTGGTGCGCATCTGCCTGAGGTTGAACCACTTTTCCAGATCGCGCTTGGCATAGATGGAGGCCACCCGGCGCTCCGGGTATTGCCCATCCACAATGCGCGTTTCAAAGCCGTTCGTCAGGAAGATGACCGGGCGGCGCCCCTGCTGCTTCTCGATGATATCCGCATACAGCTTCGCCTGCTGACGCCCCTTCGCCGGATCGACGCAGGTGCGCTTGGCCTCGACAACCGCGAGTGCCCTTCCGTCGTCGCCATAGAGCACATAATCCGCATAGCCGACCTCGCTCTTGTTGGGCATGCCGGGCAGTTCCACCTCGTCGAGCCAGTTCCTTCCCCTGATCCAGCCCGCATCCGTCAGCATCGCGTCAATATATAGCCTGCGGGTTTCGTATTCGGAGATGTCCAGCGGCTTGGGCACATAGGTCTGCCGCTGCGTCTGGCGGCGCTGGGTCAGCGCCTCCTTGAGCGCAGCGTTTTCCTTCATCAGCTCGTCGAGTTTGATCTCCGCGTCGGAAGCATGCGTTACAGGAGCAGTCTCTGGCTGCTGCGCAAGCAGAGAGGAATCAAACTCTCTTGCGGTATATTCATCCCCATAACAATAGGCCACGAAATCCAGAAAGCAAAACAGGTTTTGAAGGCACAGCTCCGCCTGCTCCCGGCTCACGGTTTTGCCGGCATGCGCGGCGTTGTTGCCCATCCTGCGGATGAAATCCATGCGAACCAGCAGCTTCTCATCCACAATGCCGTGGAATTCCTCCGTGCCCATGAGGTTGACCAGCTTATCGTCCCACGGCTTCACCAGCGAGTTGTCCACCGAATACATCCACTTGACAGCGATCTCCATCGCTCGGCGGCAGCTCAGCGCGCAGGCTGCCGGGTCGATGGGCAGGATGCGCTCGGCGGAGACGGCAGCGTCGGCGAAGGCATGGAAGGATGGGGTGGAGAGAAGGTAATCGAAGTTGGTCATGGGGATTCCCTCTTTCATGATGGGTTAATGATGATCTGTTGTAGGAGAGGATTCGCCGAAGGTCAAAGAAATCCTCGTTTGTATCTCATTGTCGATTCTACGGCAGACCGCATCAAAATGATGATCTATGTCGTAATTGGTGAACCGCAACACGGAAAGATCATATTTCGAAAGCACGGCAGTCCGCTCACGATCATACGCCAATCCCTGAGAAGTATAGTGCTGTGAACCATCCAGTTCAATGACCAGCTTTGCGCGGGCACAATAGAAATCGACAATAAATGAATCAATGATCCGTTGCTTGTATATCTTTATGGGGTATTTTCTCAGATATACATACCATAGCTTTCTTTCCTGCGGCGTCATGTCACGGCGAAGCTCACGGGCGCGGGAGAGAAGTTGGTTGTTCTTCATGACGGGCATGTGGGATGCCTCCTTTGGGGAATGCCCTCTCCGTCACGGCGGTGCCGTGACACCTCTCCCATAGGGAGAGGCAGGGCTTATCTCCCGACTTTATCAAGCATTACAGCTTTTCCTCTGCAAGAGCAAGTAGCGCGACTTGGCTCTCCCTTTGGGAGAGCTGGCGCGTTAGCGCCTGAGAGGGCGTACCTCTTGCGTGAATGCCCTCCACGGCAGTGCCGTGACACCTCTCCCATAGGGAGAGGCAAGGTTTATCTCCCAACATTATCGAGTCAACAGCAAAAGCAGCGCAGACATCTTGGCTCTCCCTTTGGGAGAGCTGGCGCATTAGCGCCTGAGAGGGCACAGAATGCGCTCGGCGGAGACGGCAGCGTCGGCAAAAGGCTGGAATGGCGGAGTGGAGAGGAGGTAATCGAAGTTGGTCATGGGGATTCCCTCTTTCTTGGTGGGTTTGGCGGTCATTTCAATTCTTTGCTTGTGAGTGTGAGGCACGTTCGGCAAAATGCCCGTCCATATGAGGTAAGAGAAATATAGCTTCTCACAATTTTTGATTTATTATTATAGTTGGGAACATTTTTTACCGATTCAAGGGATTGCTTAACAATATCTGAGCTTTCAACACGCTCATAGATGCCCTCCTTAGTTAAGCTTGAATACAGAGGTGCTTTTTCTATTAGTCCAAGACGAATTAAGTTATCAAAATACTTTTCAATATCCGCAGGACACTCACATTGTTCATAGAAGCCTATGTCAGAGAAATTGCTTAATATTTCAAACCCTTCGTGCTTATCGTTTTCAACTCTGACAGATACCACTGGAATAACAGTTTCTCTGAAAAAAACTCTAAGTACTTTTGCTTCATCAGGGCAAAGCTGCTTTATAATTTCGACAAAACCAGGATGGACTCCATTTTGTACAAACTTGTTCATAGAATTGGCCAATAGATTAGCATACATATCTCTTAATTCATCACTATCATAACAATATGAAATCTGTTGCAAAGCTGGAACAGCTACGTAATTTGGTGGAGGAACAATATCCTCTTGCGGAATGTCTTTCATTTTTTGAGAAAGTAGTTCTTTCGTTCGTTCATAATTGTACTGCTTTTCTGCCACCCATAACTTCGGCTTTGAAAGAGCAGCATCAATGGCTTGAAATGGTAGGGCCACAATGCTTCCAACAGCTTGAACGCTGGGCTTTATACCATCCTTATATACTTCTGTAAGCATGTTACCAGCTGAACCTTCCAACGCTTCAAGCACCCCCATCTTGTCATCTTCTGCCATACCACTTTTCCTCCTTTTAGGTGTTGCTTCAATTTGAACGTCCTTTTGTTTTTCTTTCTGATTTGTTGATAAGCCAACTCCTCATTTATCTCAATTATTATAACATTCTCCTTTTATCCAAGTATTTCTGCATCAAGCTCTTTTTGAGCGTTTCCAGCTCCGCCAGCTGCTGCTGCACTGCATATTTTGATTTGTCGGATTGTTCAGTAAGCTCCCTAAACCGTTCCATTTGTGCTTCTTCGGGAACCGGGATAGGTATAGTATTCAGTTTTGCTTGATTCAGCTTAGGCTGTGCCGTCCCAGTAACATAATTTGAAATATCTATCATGTTAAGGAGATATTCAATGTATACTTGCTTTGCCATAGAATCGAAACGCATAACATGAGCATGATTGTTTACCCACACTTTGCCACTCGCAGGGAAAGCTATTGGTGTTACACGGGCCAGCAAGTTAGCGCCATCTTCCGATATTAGTAGAATATCCTCATCAAATATAAAGCCATCTACATAATCTACTATACCAGATGCACCGTAATACGGATACTGTCCAGCTTTTCTATCACTGCTCGTTATAGGAATACGCCTACTATCAAGATTCTCACCAAGCTCTGGTAATGTCTTCTGTGGCAGCCTGTGCGAATTGATGGTCGGGTCTCCAAACATCTCGACAAATTGCGATTTAACCAACTCATCCAAGTCCATCAGCATCTGCTTGCACAGCGCAATACCCTCGGACACCTTGTCCAGCGTGGCAGCGATGCGGCGCTGGGTGGGGAGGTCGGGAAGGGGAATGTCTGTTTCTTCCAATATTTTTCGACTAATTGCCTTGAATGTACTGCCGGTTCCTTTCGCGTTAAGCTCATCTATCTTGGAGATTATTCCATACCATAGATAACCTGTATCACAAATTGTTTCGTTCACCGTTAATGCAGCAAGTCCTCGACCAATGCAACACTGCTCTGCAGCAATGTTCAATGCACCAATAGGTGCGCGCACAGATATCAACACGTCCCCCTTTCGGGCAACTTTTACAGGGACTTTACACCATATTCTTGGTGTTGGATGCTTTTCGCCAAAGTCTGCATTGCCTTGATAAAAAGGTAACCCTTCTCTGCTTTCGTTATATGTTGAGGAGTCAGGCGATGCGCCCATGTTGATTGAACAAATCGTATCCAGCCTTGCCATCACACCATCCCCTTCAGATCCGCCAGCACCTCACCAAGCTGCTTATACTCCTCATCCAGCTTATCGAGCAGCTCACCTGTCGGTGGATACTCCACCGCCACATACTCGGTCTGCTTGTACTTGTTGATGGACAGGTCATAGCCGTTGTCCACGATCTCCTGCTTGGGCACGAGGAAGCTCCTGTCGGTGCGCTTGCGCTCCTCTTCCGGACACCTCCCGGCTCCCCCTCTGGGGGAGCTGTCAGCTCCGCTGACTGAGAGGGCGAGGGCGAGGGAATGAAACCTCTCGATAATATCAGGAATGTCATTCTCCGCAATGGGCGTGCGCTTATCGTCCAAACTAAACCCATCCGCCTGCATATCGTAAAACCAGACCTTGTCCGTGCCGCCGTGCCCGGTTTTGGTGAAGATCAGCACGGCGGTGGAAACACCAGCGTAGGGCTTGAACACGCCGCTGGGCATGGAAATGACGGCCTCGAGGCGGTTGTTTTCAATCAGCTCCGTGCGGATGGCTTTGTGCGCGGTAGACGAGCCGAAGAGCACGCCGTCCGGCACGATGCAGGCGCAGCGCCCGCCCACCTTCAGCATCTTCAGGAACAACGCAAGGAACAGCAGCTCGGTCTTTTTCGTCTTGCAGAGCTTGAGCAAATCGGTGCTCACGATGTCGTAATCCAGCGAGCCCTTGAACGGCGGATTCGCCAGAATCAGGGAATACATGTCCCGATCCGTGTTCTGGTCGGAGAGGCTGTCGCGGTACTCGATGAAGGGGTTGTCCACGCCGTGGGTCATCATGTTCATCGCGCCGATGCGCAGCATAGTGCGGTCCATGTCGTATCCGTGGAACATGTGGTTCATGTAGTGTTCCTTGTTGGCGCGGTTGAAGAAGACCTCCTGCTTGCGGTGCTCCTTCAGGTATTCGCTCGCCGCGACGAGGAAGCCGGAGGTTCCGCAGGCCGGATCGCAGATGATCTCGTCCGCCTTCGGCTCCATCATCTCCACCATCATGCGGATGATGTGGCGCGGCGTGCGGAACTGCCCGTTGACGCCCGCCGTCGCCAGCTTGCCGAGCAGGTATTCGTACAGATCGCCGCGCACATCCGTGGCCTGAAGCTGCGCCATCTGCGCATAGATGGCGTCCATCGCGGTGACGATCTTGTCAAGCATCAGCGGTGTGGGAATCTTGAAGATGGCGTCGTCCATGTATTTGGAATAGGCGCTTTCCCTGTTGCCGTGCAGCGTTTTGATGAACGGGAACACCCACTCCTGCATGATCGCATACATCCTGCCGGCGGGGAAGTCATGAAACACGCTCCATTTGAGCTGACTGCCGTCGATGACGCGGTCCCCGATTTTCACCTCTTTGGAGAACATGCTCTCATACGACAGGCCGAGCATGGCGCTCTCCTTGGCGCGGGTGTTGTCGGCCTCGTCGAGGTCGTGAATGAACATCAGATAGGTCATCTGTTCGATGACGTCGAGCGGGTTGGTCAAACCGCCCGTCCAGAAGATTTCCCAAAGGCTGTCGATTTTGCTTTTCAGTTCGCCGGTCATCATCGCTGGTGCTCTCCTTTTCGCAGGTTATTCGTTTTCTCTGTTCCAGACATAGGCGGTATATCGCCCGCCGCTCAGCTTGATAATCTCATGGTTTTGCAGCAGCTCCGCCAGCGTCCGCTGCACGGTGATCTGGCTGATATCCGGGCACCTCGCCATGATTTCGGCCTTGGTGATCTTTCCGAGTGAGCCGCGGATGATCTCCCGGACGCGGTCGGGCTTGGAAAGCCCGCGATTCGTCAGCAGCTCGACACGGGAAGAGAATTCCCGGTAGCTGGAAACGATGACACCGAGCATATACCGCACAAAGGGCAGCGGATCGTTCGTCCTCTCATGCCAGCCGATGGAGCTGTCATGCAGCGCTTCATAGTAGGTTTCCTTGCTGTCGGCAATCGCCTTTTCTACACTGATGTACTTGCCCACAATATACCCGCTGCGGTAGAGGAGAAGCAGCGTCAGCAGACGGCTCATGCGCCCGTTGCCGTCGCTGAAGGGATGGATGCAAAGGAAGTCGAGGATGAACAGGGGAATGACCAGCAGCGGATCGATCTGCGGATCGCTTAGCGCGTCGTTCAGCGCATGGCAGATTTGCTCGATCGCCTCCGGCGTCTGCCAGGCTTCCACCGGGACAAAGCGAACGAACCGCTCTCCTTCGCGTTCTTCAGCGATGACGTTGTCCGTCGCCTTGTATGCGCCGCCAACATTCATTCCAGAGAACTTGTAAAGGTCCCGATGCAGCTGGAGAATCATGCCCGGGCGCGGCGGAATGAAGTCATGGCTTTCGTGAATCGTAGCCAGCACGTCGCGGTAACCAGCGATTTCGCGCTCATTTCGCGTCCGGGGCATGGTTTTCGATTGCACGAGCTTTTTTAAACGATCATCGGAGGTATAGATGCCCTCAATCCGGTTGGAAGCTTCCGTGCTCTGGATTCGGGCAATGTCCAGCAGCTCCAACAGCGCATCGGGTTTTGTTTCAATAAAGAGATTCTGCTGGCCTTTGTATTCATGGATCTGTGAGAGATAACCGACGATCTCCGGGGACAGCAGACTTGGATAAACCGCTCGATAGTCAAAAGTACGCATCATTACCTCCGGGATTCAGGATAAGGTGATTCACTTATTCTATGATAACGCCAAAGCGCTCATTCGTCAATCAATTTGCTCATTTTTCTAATAATGAGCAAATTGACTGGCGTAATGAATCAGTAAACTCACCACAGCTCCCTTCGCTCGGCGGAATTCGGGATGAAAAGCAGTTCATCGTCAAGTATCGATTTCCCCTTGATTCTTTCCCCGTCCTATACTATAATATCCTTGCGGAATCCATCCACAACTGCCTCTCTCCTGTTATCATCTCCGATAACGAAATGATAACCGGCGTGCAGGCAAGTCGTATGGCAGGGATACTGTAGAGATTCAGAGCCACCACATAGATCACGGCGCACAGAAATTAAGCAAAATTAGTTAATATCAAAAGAGTGGGAATGACGCTCGAAACGGCGAAAACCCGCATGAATACAGGCTTTTTTGCCCGTCCATACTGCTCTTGATACTGGATTGATACTATTTGTGTCCGCCCGGTATTCTCAAGAGAAAAATCCCAAAAGGACAAGCAAA
>JAGBDL010000036.1 GCA_017937505.1 Clostridia bacterium
ACCGCCGAGGAACAGGATCATATTGTAGCCGAGGATCGACCACACGCCGATGACGGCGATGGAGATCCAGGCGATCTTCGGATCGGAGATCCAGCCGATGTCGGTGCCCAGCAGGTTGTTGAGCAGGCCGAACTTCTGGTTGTACATGAACTTCCAGACCATGGCGACCGCCGCGGGCGCGGCGACCATCGGCAGGAAGAAGATCGTTCGGTAGCCGCTGCGGAAGATCATCTTGCGGTTGAGCAGCACCGCCAGCACCAGCGCGATGGCGATGGAGAACGGCACCTCGATCAGCGCGTATTTGAACGTGTTGACCAGACTGCCCCAGAACTCGCTGCCGGACAGGACATTGATATAGTTGTCCAGGCCCACGAACACGTTGCCGCGGCCGAAGTCGCCCGTCTTGAAAAAGGACTGATAAATCGTGTGAATGATCGGGTAAAAGTTGAGCACCAGCAGGCCGATCATCGTCGGCAGAACGAAGATGAGTCCCCACACGGCCTCGTTCTTCTGCGCATGGCTCATTTTCCTCTTGGGGGGCCGCGTCGCTTGTTTTGCAGCCATCCAAATCCCTCCTTTGATCAAATCCGCGGACAGGCATCCCTGCCCGCGGCGCCGGGGATATTGCTCTGAAAGTCCCTCCGCAAAGCTTCGGCATCGGCCTCAAAGCCATGGGACTTGCATCACTTGGTCGGAAATGCAACCGGCATCATGCCGGTTACTCCTGCTTGAGCAGCGCGTTCATATCCGCCGCCAGCTTGTCGAGAATGGCGTTCATCTGGCTCGGATCGTTCCACGCCGTCACCAGGCCCTTCTGGTACTGGTCGCTCCAGCGGGTGGTGTACTTGGAGTACGGGCGGAAGACCAGCGTGCCCTCGGATTCCATCTTGAGGAACGCGTCGATGTTCATGCCCGGGAACGCGCCGGAGAACGCGTCGGACGCGCCCAGATAGCCGGCCATCGTCACGCCCAGCTCGGCCTGCTTCTTCTGCATCTCCTCGCTGGAGAACCACTCGATCAGGCTCCAGCAGGCGTCCGGGTTCTTGGCGTTCGCGGAGGCCGCCCAGCCGAGGCCGTTGTAGATGGAGCAGCGCTCGCCCTCGTCCACAGCGCCGTTGCCATTGCGGTCATAGTACGGGAGCACGGCCCAGGCGTAATCGGCGGCGTGGTCATCGGTGTAGAAGCTGTTGATCATCCAGGAGCCCTGGGAGATCATCGCGGCGATGCCGTTTCGGAACAGGCCGTCGGTGCCGTTCTCCGCGACGAGCGGCTGCGGGGCAAACACGTCGGAGCAGAGCTTGCCGACGAACTCCATCGCCTTCTTGGTGTTCTCGTCGTTCCAGCCGGAGGTCTTCTTGTCCTCGCTGATGACGTAGCCGCCGAAGTCATAGACGATGTTGAACCAGCCGTCCTGGTCGTTGGTGGTGTTCATGGCCGCGCCGTAGAACTCGCCGTTGCCCGCCTCGGTGATGGCCTTGCCCGCGGCATAGTAGTCGTCCCAGGTCCAGGTCTCGTCCGGGTACGCAATGCCGCACTTGTCAAAGATGGCCTTGTTGTACAGCAGCGCGATGGTGTCGTGATCCTTCGGCATGGCGTACTGCTTGCCCTTGTAGCTGTACAGCTCGCTGATGCCCTGATAGTAGTTCTCCATCTTGACGACGTCGGACTTTTTGATGTACTTGGTCAGGTCCAGCAGCATGTCGTTTTCCATGTACATCTGCGCGGAGTTGGAGTGCATCCAGAAGACGTCCGGCAGGGAGCCGCCGGTCGCGCCGGCCTCCAGCAGCGTCCAGTACTCATCCCAGGTGACGACCTGGATGTTGACGTCGATGCCGGACTGCTCGGTCCACAGGTCGGCGATGGCCTGCAGGCCCGGGAGCTGTACGTTGTCCCAGATCTTGACCTCCAGCACCTCGGCGCTCGCGCAGGAAAGCGCAAACACGAGGCTCAGCAGGCAAACGATCGCAGCAATTTTCTTCGTAAACTGCATAATCAAGTCCTCCTATACTGTGTCATTGGATGGGTTCTTCGCCAGGTTGCGTATATCGTGATGTCTCCCGGCCGGGAAAGACAAAAGCGATGCAGATTTCTTGGATAAATCGTTCGATTCTGGAGAAATGCTTTGTCAAGTTGAACAAATCACATCTTTCTTTTTTCAACAGGATTATATCAACTCCGCGTCGAAAAATAAATGAAGCTGTGCGACCCTTTATATCCCAGTTTGTATGAAACGGTCGAATACCATCGATGTCAGGTCGCATTCGGGTATATAATTGGTTCAGGCATTCAGAAAAAGGCGGTGAAAGCCATGTCAAAGCTCGTAGACAGCAACAAGCTCAAATTCAGCGTTTTTCAGGACGAGCGCTTTGTCGATCTGAATCTGTATCAGTTCGGCTGGGAGCGCTGTGAGCCACTGCATTCCTACGGTCCGCACATCCGCAATCACTATCTGTTTCACTACGTCATCTCCGGCAGGGGTGTGCTCCATGCCAACGACACGCATTACGAAATTGAAGGCGGCGCAGGCTTTCTCATCACCCCGGGCGAGGTGACCACCTACACCGCCGATGAAGCGTCTCCATGGGAATACGCTTGGATTGAGTTTGACGGGCTGTCCGTTCCCGGCTGCCTGACGCAGGCGGGGCTGAGCGCCCGCCAGCCGGTATACAGGCCCGTGACCCGGGAGGCCGGCGCGCATCTGCAGAGCCAGATGATGACCATCATCGACCACAACACGGATTCCGCCATGCACCTCATCGGTCAGGGCTTCATCTTTCTGGATCTGCTCGTGCGCGGCAGCGGCTATCAGGAGACGGGCAGCGGCAAGCGCCTGCGCGACTTCTATATGAAGGAGGCCGTCTCCTTCATCGAGCAGCATTACCAGGACGACATCTCCGTCGAGGACATCTCCGCCTTCTGCGGCCTCGATCGAAGCTATTTTGGGCGCATCTTCCGAGACACCATGGGCGCATCGCCCCAGCGCTTCCTGATGGTCTACCGCATGGCCAAAGCGCAGCAGCTGCTCAAGGAAACGAAGCTGTCCATTGGCGAAATCAGCGTCATGGTCGGGTATGCCAATCAGCTTCACTTTTCCCGTGCGTTCAAGGAGTGTTGCGGTGTCTCCCCGCGGGAATACAGGCAGAAACATTTCATTGCGCCGAACGGGACGCTTGATCAATAGGCTGCGCTTGTATATGCCTGCAGGTTTGATGATCAAGCCGCCTCATGCCAGGCCTTGCCTAAAACGCAGCATAGCCATCATCTCATCTCCTCTTTCATGAGTTTCTTCTTCATCGGCGCCTTTCCAGAATCACCATTTTCTCTCGTCAACTTCTCCATCCGTCTCCGGCTATCCATCATCCGCATCAGCGAATACCTCTCGCCAAACGTTTCTTCGAGTTTCTTTTTCGCCGCATCCAGATATTCTGCACGCACGCTCTGTCGCTCAGCATTCAGCTCATCCGTATCAACCTGCGCCGCCTGCCTTTGCAGGTCGGCGCATTTTTGCATTGTCTGCTCATTCATCGCCGAAAACCTGCGCTCCTGCTCATCGAGCTTTTGCAGCATTCCTTCAATCATCCTCATTCTCTGTTTCAACTCATTTCCGCCCGCGTCCGCCTTGCATCCAGCGCGCCTGAGCATCGAGGCCCTTCTGGTTTTCAGTTCCTCGATCGGATTTTGTCTGCCGTATGGTTGCTCTTTTGCACCCTTCTCCTTTGCCCAGAGCAGCCCCTGAGCCATGGCACGGGCGATGCGCTCAATGGCTGCATCCGGGATGTCCATGCCGCTGTTTGTCTGTTCAGGTGGTTTTTTCAGGTGGGTCATTCACTGCGCTTCCGTCGCGGATATGCCTGCTCATCCATGCGATGAGATCCGGCTTGGTCACCAGCTTCCGCGCGCCGAGCTGAAGCGTGGGGAAATCCTCAAGGTTCATCAGGGCGTATGCGCTGGATTTAGAAATGGAAAGTGCCTGTGCCAGCGTCTTGGCATCCAGCACGTCGGGCAAATCAGCAAAGATGGTATTCATCGTTCATCCTCCTTGAATTTTGGTCAACAGAAAACCACCGTCCCTAGGCGGTGGTCAATGTTGTCGGGTTGTTAGGGGTTCGTTCCTTTGAGATTCTCTTCGTCTGTGTATTCCAGGAACTGTCTGGCAATCTGCTTTCTGCGATTGCTTCCAAAATCAGTGCGCTCTTCATCAGCTGCTCATCATGACTTCTGATACGGGGGCGAATAGCCACTTGATATTCAGGCAGAATAATCGTCAGGACTCAAGTCAGGAGGGAAACCATGAGCGAGATGTTCTGCTTTCAGTGTCAGCAGACGGCCCACAATACGGGCTGCGAGGGCAAAGTCGGCGTATGCGGTAAAAAAGCCGATACAGCGAATTACCAGGACGAGCTGATTGGCGCGTTGATCGGTCTTGCCAGAGCGGCGAAGTCGGGTCATCCATCCAAAAGGACAGACGAGCTGGTGCTCAAGGGGCTTTTCACGACCATTACAAATGTGAATTTCAACAATGAAACGATCAAGAAGCTGAAGACGGAGATTAAGCAGGAGAAGGGCAGAATCCACGCCGGAAAATTTGAGGATTACGATATGCGCAGGCTGTGGGACGACAACGAGGACATCCGCTCGCTCAAGTCCCTCATCCTCTTTGGCATCAAGGGCATGGCGGCGTATGCGTATCACGCGTTCATCTTGGGCAAGACCGATGACGAGGTCAACCGCTTCTTCTATGAAGCGCTGTATGCGATTGGGGAGCAAAAAACGCCCGACGAACTCCTTGCGCTCGTCCTCAAAACGGGTGAGGTCAACCTGAAGTGCATGGCCATGCTTGACGCCGCGAATACCGAGGCGTATGGCGATCCCGTGCCGACGCAGGTTCCGCTGACTGTCGAGAAAGGGCCGTTCATCGTGGTGAGCGGTCATGACCTGCATGACCTGAAACTCCTGCTGGAGCAGACGGAGGGCAAGGGCATCAATATTTACACGCACAGCGAGATGCTGCCCGCCCACGGCTATCCCAAGCTGAAAAAGTACCCGCACCTGAAGGGCAACTTCGGCACGGGCTGGCAGAATCAGCAATCGGAATTCCACAATATCCCGGCGCCGATTCTGTTTACGACCAACTGCCTGATGCCCGTGCGCCAGAGCTACAGCGACAGGGTGTTCACGACCTCGGTCGTCTCCTATCCCGAGCTTCAGCACATCGGCGAGGACAAGGACTTCACCCCCGTCATCGAAAAGGCACTGGCGTGCGGCGGCTACGACGAGGACAGGCACATGACGGGCATGAACGGCGGGGATACCGTGACGACGGGCTTTGCGCGCCATGCGGTGCTCGATCATGCGGAGAAGATCGTCGATCTCGTGAAACAGGGGAAGATTCGGCACTTCTTCCTGGTCGGCGGCTGCGATGGAGCGTCGCCGAGCCGGAGCTACTACACCGACTTCGCCAAGCTCACGCCGCCTGACACGCTCATCCTCACGCTGGCCTGCGGCAAGTACCGCATTAACGATCTTGATCTGGGCGAGATCGAGGGCATTCCCAGAATCCTCGATTGCGGACAGTGCAACGATGCCTACAGCGCCATCGAGATTGCGCTGGCGCTGGCAAAGGCTTTTGGCTGCGGCGTCAATGATCTGCCGCTCACGCTCGTGCTCTCGTGGTACGAGCAGAAAGCGGTTTGTATCCTGCTGACGCTGCTTGATCTGGGCATCAGGAATATCTATCTGGGGCCAACGCTTCCGGCTTTCCTTTCCCCGAATGTGCTGGATACACTGGTCAAGACGTTTGATCTGCATCCGACAACGACGCCGGAGGACGACCTGATGGCGATTCTGGGAACGGATACTGCACAGAAACCATAGAAAAGGCGAGCCGTCTGTTCGGCAGCTCGCCAGATAAGCATATTCGATATCACGATCAGACTGCATACGAGTGCAGGCCGGGAAGAAGCTGATTGACGCCGGCAAACGTGAAAATCACGCAGATGACGGCGATGACCGCAAACAGCGCCATGCGCTTTCCCTGCCATTTCATGCGCATGCGCTGATGCAGATAGATGGCGTAAAGAATCCAGGTGATCAGCGCCCACGTCTCCTTGGGATCCCAGCTCCACCACGTGGACCATGCCTGCTCCGCCCAAATCGCGCCGGACAGGATGACGACGGTGAGCAGCAGAAAACCCAGACAGATCAGGCGATAGGTCATGTAATCCGTCTGCCGCATGCGCGTGTCATCCTCGCCATGTCCCTTTCGGAGCATGACCAGGTAGTATACACCCAAGCCGCCGGCAATGGCGAAGGACGCATAGGAGAACGTTGCGGCGCCGATGTGCAGCGCAAACCATGTCGAGCGCAGCGCAGGCATCAGCTCCTTGATTTCCATGGGCTGAAAGGCCGCGTAGGAAAGCACGAGGAACGCAACGGGCATGCTGGCGGTCATCAGCCATTCCTGTCTCAGCTTACGGAAGAGCACAAAGCCCAGAATGGCAGCAGCCCACGCAAAGCCGGAGGCAAATTCAAACTGATTGGCCAGCGGAATGCGCGCGGCGGCGATGCCGCGCCAGACCGTGAAGGCCGTGTGCAGAATGAGGGCTACGGCAAAAACACACCGCGCCGCACGCATCATCTTTTCGCGGCTGATCGCTACACCGACAATTTGCAGGATGACCGCAAAGAAATACGCCATCAGTGCGGCAAAAAACAACACTTCCATCAGTTGTCCTCCTTCAGCAGGGTCTCCAGCTCAAGCAGGAGCCCGGTTTGTGTCTTCGGGCTGACGACCGCATAGCCGCCTTTCGATACCCGGACGGCGACAGGCGGCATAAAGAAGCAGATATACAGCGCCGCAACCATCAGGACAAATACGGCGTAGAGCGCGCCAAGCACCGCCGGGTGAATCCGCTTGATGCGCAGTCCCGGATAGCTCACCGGCTCAAGCATGGTAAAGCTCACCTCACCGATGGTCAGGGTTTCACCGGGAAACGCGAGAACCGGCGTAGTCATGCCGTCTGCAACAGAAAGAATGTCGTACACCGGATCGGTATAGGCCCCGGAGGTGCTGGCAATCAGCGTGATGCTGCCGTCCTCGCCGCGCACATAGCCGGGATAGAGCGCCTGATAAAACAGCCCGTCCCGGCCGTTCAGCGTCAGAAAGCAGGGCTCGGTCAGCGTCATAATCTCGCTGCTTCCATTGGAGGGCCGGTCAATGCGAAGCCTGCCCGCCGTGCCGTAGGTCTGCTGATAGATCTTGTATCCCTCAAAGCTCAGCGGTTCGTTGACGCGAACCAGCTTGCCGGCCCGTCGCTGCCCATCGGACGAAACAGCCGTCAGCTGGCTGGCATAATCGAGCGTTCCGGTTTCATCCTCGATCCGGAAGGACTCGACCGTCACGCGGGCGCCATTGGCGAGTGTCAGCGTATCGCCGGGCATGACCGTCTCATCCCTGACCTCTGCCGTGATCACGGCGGCCACGCCGACGATGAGGATGAGCAGAAAGGACAAATGGACAAGAAAGGCGCCGTAAAAGCCGGCGAGATTTTTCACAAAGAGCTGCTGCCCATCCCGCTCCTCGCAGCGATAGCGACGGCGTTTGAAGTACGCGCACAGCCGCTGTGCCTGTCCGTCGTCAAGCGTCCGCGTCGCCGGCGCGCTGAGCGCCTGCTGACGCAGGCGCTCCCCCGCACGCCGGGTTGCAGTCAGCCTTGTGATGGAGCAGAGCGTCAGATTGACGCACAGCGCGGCCATCAGCACGATAAAATACGGCGCGGAAAAGACGTCGTCAAGCCCCAGGGCGAGGATGACCTCCGCTGCGCCTGCGCCGTATCGATTGACGTATTCCATCGGCTCGCGCTGCTGCACGATCAGAGAGCCCGCGAAGGAGCAGACGATCACCAGCACGAGCAGAATCATACCAAATTTCATGGAGCGAAAGAAACTGATCACCTTTTTCAAGCTGCCATTCCCCTTTTTTCATCTGTAGGAATTGCGCAAAAACTGTACAACGGGCACCGAATCCCTGGATTTGGCAAGGCTGTTCGGATGCTGGAGCGGGCACAGCCCGCTTTTGTCAAATGAAGCCGCCGGAGCAGCCTTGTGATCGCTCACGCTCCGGCGGCATGAAGGGCTTACGCCTTGATCAGAGCCATAGCCTCGTCGATGAGCTGCTCGGCCTTGTCAAGGCATTCCTCCGTCAGCTTGGAATTGTGCGCGCCCTCGCTGTTCTCAACGAAGACGAAATCCCAGTAGAACTGGCCGCGGCGGTTGAGCACGCGGATGGCGTCCAGCTCCTCCTCGGTGTACTTGCCGGAGGCAACGGCGTCTGCGAGCTGGTTGGTCAGCGTCTCCAGCTTGTTGCCGATGGCGATGGTGCGCTCCTCGGCATGCGCCTGAATGCCTTCCACAAAGCCCTTCAGGTCGGCATGGCAGGCAGAGCAGGTGGCCGTGATGGACTCGCTGGCAAGCGGGCTCATCCAGGTGTGGCTCACATAGCTTTCGCCGGCATCGTTGACGGCCTTCTCCATATGGCAGTCCGCGCAGGAGAAGATCGCCGCGTGCACGCTGCCCGCGCCCATGTAGGTTTCAAACTCGGGGTGCTGCACCTTGATCTGCGCCACGCCGGTCCGCGGGTTGGTATAGTCCGCAAAGCCCATCTCGTCATAATAGGCGAGAATGGCGTCGGGGTGCATGGCGGCCTTGCTGCCGTAGGGCAGCGTCACGGCCTTGGTCTCGGGATCGAAGTAGTATTCCACATGGCACTGCGCGCAGGAGGCAGTCTTCGCGTTCAGCGCCGCGAAATCCTCACCCATGGCGTCGGCGAGATAGGTGTGGGTGACGACGAGCTCGCTGCCGGTATTGGCGTGGCAGTTGTAGCAGCTGATGCTCTCGTTGACCTCGGCGAGCATGTCCTCAAAGGGGATGGCATACACGCCGACGCCCTCGTTGTTCACCTTGGCCGTGAAGTCGGGCGTTTTGCAGGTAAAGCAGTTGGCCAGCTTGTGCGGGCGGCCGGTGCTGGTCACATCCTCCACCGTGTAGTAATGGCCGCGCGCACTGTTGTAGTACTTGTTGAAAGCCATTCCCTCGTACACGGTGGCGATCATCGGATATTCCTGCACATGATCCATCGCGGTATCGTTCTCCGCATTTTTGAGATAGGAAGCAAACACGTCGGGATAGGTCTGCGCCCAGCTTTCTGCGCTGATGACCGTGATCCCCGTTCCCGTTTCGGTCACGGTTGCCGCCTGGGCAGACGCACAGAGCATGAGCAGACACAGAACCATCAAAAGTCCTTTTTTCATTCGTCTTCCCCTTTCATGATTGAAGAACAGCGAAGGCCGCGCCGTTCCCCTCCTGTGTATTCTGAGGAAAAATTTGCATTTTCCCAGCTACACCCAGTATACAGGATGCCCAGCACAGGAATCAAGGGAAAACTCCAAAAAATGGAGAAGACAATATGCCGCGCTACGTTCCTGGGCGTGACGTCCTCGCCGTCCATTCTCCATACAGCGGCATGAGGCCAAAGAGAATTGCGACAAGCATGCACAGGATGAACTTATGGTCATCGATGAATACGGCAAAGCCATGCCGCTCATCGAGTGTCTCTCCACCGTTGCACCCATAAGATCACTTGAATTTCGCGCATTCAGAGCGGATATGGTCATTCGATGACGCCAGTCGAGTATATCTGTTGTTATCAGGCCATGCTATCGTTTCTATAAGGAAGAGGCCGACTGGGAAACATATCAAGCAGAAAGGGAGTAATGTCATGGAGATCGTCAGCCAGCGCATCCGTACCCTGCGTGAAAGCGTCAGACTATGTCTGTCATACAATCTACTTCGTATGAGAGAACAATCAATATCCATGATTCTTTGAATTGTGCAATGTAGAGCTGATTCCCGAAAAGAAGTACCTGTATTCAAGTGTACAGGATGGTTATCGCTATCGGAGAGACATCTGCTGGGGTTGGGAAAGTCAGTATGGAATCACTGGATATTTCATCTGGGATGTTTACGATGCAGGTGATGGGCTGATTGGTGAATCACTCTACCAGTTCGGTTCCCAGGTCGTCCGATTGTGGGATGAACAGTATCCGGAAGCCTGGTATTATGGGCAGGATGGGGTGTCTGCAGAAAGGCAAAAGGCTGTCAAGGCCGTCATCTTGGGCGGGTACTCCTTACCATGGTTGCAGGTTGCTAACGTCGATTGGGTGAATTTGCGTAAACAGGACAGCAAAGCATCCCCATCGTTGGCACAGCTTTATGCTGGGAAAGAAGTCGAACTATTGGTTGACGCCTGCGGTCCAGAAGACGGCTGGGTGCGGGTGCTGTATCATTGTGGTGCAACTGGCAGCGGAGAAGAATATGGTGGTATGATATGCGAAGAGATGACCGGCTATATCTGGCACAGTTTTTTGAAGCCAGTACAGTAAGGAAGACGCCGACGCCGCCCGAACGGCCGAGTCCATGAGGAAGCGGAAAGCTGAATTGCAAAAAATCCAAATATTCATATTGGCTTTGATTTCAATCGAATTCATTTCTATATGAATTTTTGTTCATTGTACAATTCATTTTCGGTTGACAATTTCTTCCTGCCACCTTATACTGGTAAAAAACACTCAGGAGGAACGGAGCCATCGTCTTCATCCTCCTTCTGGCCTTCGTCGCCGTCTTTGCGCCCTTTATCGCCCCCTATGAACAGTCCTACCAGGATACGGCGCACGTGCTCAGCGGCCCCTCCGCGGAGCACTGGCTCGGCACGGATGAGTTTGGGCGCGACATCCTCTCCCGCATCATCTATGGCTCCCGCATTTCCCTGTCGGTCGGCCTCGTCGCAGAAGCCATTGCGGTGACCATCGGCGTCATCGCGGGCGCCGCCGCCGGCTCCTACGGCGGCATCGTGGACACCGTCATCTCCCGAATCATCGAAATCTTTGCCTCCTTCCCGCACATCCTCTTCGCCATCGTCATCATGTTTGTGCTGGGAACCGGCGTCATGAACGTCTTCATCGCCATCGGCTTCGTCGGCTGGACAGGCGTGGCGCGCATGATCCGCGCGCAGGTGCTCCAGCTCAAGGAAAAGGAATATGTCGAGGCCGCGCGTGCCGAGGGCGGCACGGATCTGGCCATCATCTTCCGTCACCTGATCCCCAACTGCCTCTCGACGATCATCGTCATCATCACCATGGAGATTCCCTCCGACATCATGTATGAGGCCAGCCTCTCCTTTCTCGGCCTCGGCGTTCAGCCGCCGGAGGCCTCCTGGGGAGAGATGATTTCCACCGCCCGCTCCTATCTGCGCACCAACCCGACGTACAGCATCTTCCCCGGCATCGCGCTGGTGCTGACGGTGCTCGCGTTCAATCTGGTTGGCGATGCGCTGCGCGACGTGCTGGATCCCAAGCTCAAAAACCTGTAAGGAGGGACCGCCATGAGTGAGGAAAACACGTTGCTGAAGGTCTCCAACCTCTGCACCTACTTTTTCACGGACGAGGGCACCGTCTACGCCCTGGACGACGTCTCCTTCACGCTCAAAAAGGGCGAGACGCTGGGCATCGTCGGCGAATCCGGCTGCGGCAAATCGCAGATGGCGCTCTCGATCATGCGCCTCGTGCAGTCTCCCCCGGGCAAGACGGTCGGCGGAAGCATCGAGCTGGACGGGGTGGACATTCTCAAGCTGAGCAAGCGGGAGATGAAAAAGATCCGCGGCGAAAAGGTCGCCATGATCTTCCAGGAGCCCATGACCAGCCTTAACCCCGTGCTGACCATCGGCCACCAGATCACCGAGAGCATCCTCATCCATCAGAAGACGGACAGAAAAACCGCCAGGGCCCGGGCCGTGGAGATGCTGCGCATGGTCGGCATCCCGCTCCCCGAAAAGCGCATGCGCGAATACCCGCACCAGCTCTCCGGCGGCATGCGCCAGCGCGTGATGATCGCCATCGCCCTGTGCTGCAATCCGCAGCTGCTGATCTGCGACGAGCCGACGACCGCGCTGGACGTGACCATCCAGGCGCAGATTCTGGAATTGATCAACGACCTGCGCAGGCGCACCGGCACCTCCGTCATCATGATCACGCACGACCTGGGCGTGGTTGCGCAGGTGTCCAAAAACGTCATGATCATGTACGCGGGAAAGGCCATGGAATACGGCACCGTGGAGCAGGTCTTCACCGATCCGCTCCACCCGTACACCAGGGCCCTGCTCGCCTCCATCCCCAACGCCGAGGAGGACACCCGGCGCCTGCACGTCATTGAGGGCATGGTGCCGAGCCTGGCCCATCGGCCGGACGGCTGCCTGTTCCATCCGCGCTGCCCCGAGTGCCGCGGCGTCTGCCGCTGTGAGCGCCCGGAGCTGGTGCAGCTGGAAGACGGCAGACAGGTGCGCTGCCACAAATACACCGAAGCATGGAAGGAGGCCGAGCAATGAACGAGCCGCTTCTCTCCGTTAAGCATGTGAAAAAATGGTTCGCCGTCCGCTCCATGGGGCGATCCACCGGTTATCTCAAGGCGGTCAACGACGTCTCTCTGGACATCTATCCCGGTGAGACGCTGGGCATCGTCGGCGAGTCCGGCTGCGGCAAGACGACGCTGGGCCGCGCCATGATCCGCCTGAACGAGGTGACGGATGGACAGATCATCTTCAACGGCCAGGACATCACCCACATGCCGGAAAAACAGCTTCGTCCCCTGCGCAAGGACATGCAGATCATCTTTCAGGATCCCTACAGCAGCCTGAATCCGCGCATGACCGTCGGCGACATCGTCAGCGAGCCCTTCCGCTTTCAGAAGCTGTACTCCACAGGCGAGCGCATCGAGCGCGTCAAGCAGCTCATGCTGCTCTGCGGTCTGGATCCCGTCTACATCCGCCGCTATCCGCATGAGTTTTCCGGCGGCCAGCGCCAGCGCATCGGCATCGCCCGGGCGCTCGCGCTGAACCCGAAGTTCATCCTCTGCGACGAGCCGGTGTCCGCGCTGGACGTTTCCGTCCAGTCGCAGGTGATCAACCTGCTGATGGACCTTCAGGAGAAGACGGGCGTCGCCTATGCCTTCATCTCTCACAACCTGAATGTCGTCTATCACATGTCCAGGCGGATTGCCGTGATGTACCTGGGCAACCTGGTGGAGCTGGCCGACAGGGAGGAAATCTACCGTCACACGGCCCATCCGTACACCATGGCGCTGCTGGACGCCATTCCCAAGGTCAGCTTCGACTCGGCCGACACCCTGCATTCCAGCATCCAGGGCGATCTGCCCAGCCCGATGGATCCCCCGTCCGGCTGCGTGTTCCACACCCGCTGCCCCTATGCCTGCGAGCGCTGCAAGCAGGAGGTTCCGAAAATGCGCGAGATTGCGCCGGGGCATTTTTCCGCCTGCCACTTCGCCGAAAGGTACGCCCGATAAACCACAACACAGGAAAGCAGGAGAAGCATCATGTACAACGATCTTTCGTATCTGTCCGCTCCCCTTCCGCTCGACATCCAGCGCCTGATCGATCACGGCGACTTTGCCCGCGCCCGCTCGGTCATCGCGCGCCGTCTCGCCGACCCGAAGGTGCCCAAGGTGCTCAAGGACAGGCTCACCTTCGAGCTCAGCGTCATCAATGAGCTGCCTCACAGCTACCCGTATTCCCAGGAGGAGGCCTTCGCCCGCCTTTCCGGCGCCATTGAGGGCTTCACGCGCGAGGAGATGGAGTCGCTGCGCGACGACGGAACCCTGGACTGGATCTACATCGACGGCCAGCCCTTTTTCAAGGACGACTGCCTGGAAAGCCTGATCAAGACCCAGGTGCAGATGAACCCCCGGATTCGCGACAAGGCCGCGCTTGAGGCCAAATACGAGAATTTCGCCAGGCTTGACGAGGTCATCGCCAGGATGAAAGCCGACGGCCATGCGCACCTTCGCTGCCGCATCCGCACGACGCTCTCCATCAAGCCGGAGGCCCAGCGGCCGGGCGAGCGCATCCGCGTTCACATGACGCTGCCGGTCGAAAGCGCGCAGTGCATGCCGGGCGAAATCCTCACCGTGCCGCAGGCCAAGCACATCGCCGCGCCGACGCACCCGCAGCGCACCGCCTATTTCGAGGAGATCTATCAGCCCGGGATGACCTTCACCTCCGAGTTTGTCTACGACATCGACGCCCCCTACGTCGATCCCAGGCCGGAGGACGTTCTGCCGGAGCAGCCGCATTTCGACACGGAGGAAATCCTCCCGCAGGTGCGCTTCACGCCGTTTATCCGCGCGCTGGCCGCCGAGCTCAAGGGCGATGAAACCAACCCCCTGATCATCGCCAGGCGATTCTACGACTATGTGACCACAAACACCTGCTACCGCTACGTCCCGCCGTATTTCACCCTGACCTGCATTCCGGAATACTTTGGCGCGGGCCTTCGCGGCGACTGCGGCATGCACGCGCTGCTGTTCATCACGCTGTGCCGCTGCGTGGGCATTCCGGCTCAGTGGCAGGCCGGGCTCTATGCGCGTCCGGGCTCCGTGGGCAACCACGATTGGGCGCGCTTCTATGTCGCGCCCTATGGCTGGCTCTACGCGGACGGCTCCTTCGGCGGCGCCGCCTACCGCGAAGGCCATCTGGATCGCTGGAACTTCTATTTCGGCAACCTGGAGCCGTGGCGCATGGTGGCCAACAGCGATATGCAGCAGGAGCTGGATCCCCCGATGGAGTTCATGCGCTCCGATCCGTATGACAATCAGGTCGGCGAGGTCGAGTATGACGACCGCGCGCTCGCGCACCGCGAGTTCGAGGTGGAGCGCATCATGCTCTCCTGCGAGGCGTGATCCGCCTTCCTTTGTCCCTCCTGCGCTCATGAAGTCCTGTGAAAAGCGGGAAACGAGGGCCGACCGGCCCCCGTTTCCCGCTTTTGTTTGGTTCGATGGTTCCGCATGCGCGGCGCAGCCATCCAGGGTTCGCCGCGCCCTCCGCATCAGCGGTTGTCCGGCATGTCGCTCCAATCGTGCGCCTTCATGCGGTCATATTCCTCCGGCGTGATCGGCAGAATCGTGCCGTGCTTAAAGCCGTAAGGGAAGCTGAAATCCTCGTCGCTGCGGACAAAATCCGCGTCCGCAAGGCTGCTTGCCACAAAGGGCACATAGCCCTGCCCGGCGCCTTTCACGCCGTAATAGTCCAGGAACAGGCACCAGCGCCCATCGTCAAGCTGCACGGCGGTGGGCGCTTCATACAGCCCGTTCGTCACGGAGCGCATCGCCTCGTCAAAGCGCGTCACCCGCTCAAACGGGCCGGTCGGCCGATCGCCTGCGAGCAGGATGATGCCCTGCGGATTGCGCTCGCTCTTGAGGAACAGGTAGTACCGGCCGTTTTCCCTGTACATGGCCGAATCGATGCACGTGCTGTTTTCCCTGCGGCAGAGCAGCGCAGGCGCGGTAAAGTGCACAAAGTCCCTTGTGCGGCTGTAGCAGATATCCATGGTCTGAAAGCCGTCGCCCGCATGGGAAGAGGACCAGTGCAGCACATAGTCCCCCTGCTCCGGATCGTCAATCACGTCAGGCGCCCAGAGGCAGCCAAAGTCCTCATTGCCCAGCGGAAGCAGCTCCTCCTCCGTCCAGTGCACCAGATCCTCCGACTGCCAGTGCGCCAGCGCCTTGCTGCCGTGCCGGCGGATGTTCTCCCACGAATGCGCGTACCGGCCGCGCATGCCGTAGGCGAGGGACAGATCCGTGGCAAGGATATGGACTGTATGCCCGTCGCGGACGATGGTCATGTCCCGAACGCCGTGGTCGCCGGCATACGCCCAGAGGATGGGCCTGCCGCCGTTCAGCGCCTCCCAGGCAAAGCCGTCCCGGCTGAGGGCAAAATGAACCTGCTCGCCCTCCGGGGAAGTGGTTTCACGGAAATGGACAAACAGATAGTGCTTCACGGGATCTCCTCCTCAGATTCCTGGTCTGCCGGCATGTCGCTGGGCGGACAGAATCAGCCGGATCAGCCGCGCGCGTGTTATGCATTCCGCGCCCGCCTGTATGGCAGCGCATCGTAATGGTCAAGGCATTCCTCCATGGGAACCACCGCGCCGCTGGACGTGTCCGCGCGGAGCGACTGAACCGCCGCCGCGTTGCCAAAGCGCAGCGCCTGCGCGACCGGCAGATCGCGGTACGCCGCCAGCAGCGCACCCGCGCAGAACGCGTCGCCCGCTCCAACTGTCCCACGGATGAAGCCGTCCGGCAGATGCTTGCCCGGCTCATGGGCAAACGTCCCGTCCGCATCCATGCCGAACGCCGCCGCGGGCGCATGGATGATGGCGCGGCGGGAGACGCCCAGCGCGAGCATCGTCTCCAGCGCGGAGCGCATGTTCTCTTCGATCAGCGCGCCGTCCGCGCCGGTCAGGCGCACGCCCGTGATGCGCTCAGCCTCCAGCTCGTTCACCGTGAGATAATCGGTCTGAGCAAGCAGCGGGCGCACGATCGTCTCATACCGGGTGGAATCCTCGCTGACCACATCCAGCGCAGTCAGGCAGCCCGCCTCCCTCGCCCTGTGCAGCAGCAGCCCCATGCGCGAGCCGTACTGCGCATGCGGCGCGTCCAGCGCGGGCAGCAGCAGCGGATAGCAGATTTGAAGCACCCGGCAGGTCAGCGCGGCGCAGTCGATGTCCTCCGCGTCGAAGCTGTCGTTTGCGCCGCCGAAGTAAAAGAAGGTGCGGCAGTTCGTGCTCGTCTCCTCATATACGTCCGTGAACGACGTCTCGCCCCGGCGCAGCACGCTGCGCGTGTCGATGCCGTTCTGCGCCAGATGCCCGAGGATGAAATCGCCCTCGCCGTCCTCCCCGACAGCGCCGCAGACGGAGACGGGCATCTGCGGCGCAAGCCGCTTCAGGATGACCGCGCCGTTGCACGCGCCGCCCGCAGAGCGGCTTGTGCCGTGAATCGCCGCCAGCTCGCTTCGCCGGGGCAGGCGGTCAATCCTGCGGATGCGGTCCACGATCAGATTGCCGGCATAGGCGATTCCCTCGCGCATCACTGCCCGCCTCCTGAGAAGATGCGCAGGATGCGCAGAACGTCCTCGCGCATCGCCGCCGTCGCCGCCATGGCCGCGTCGTGGAAGTACAGGCCCTGCGGGTGATCCGCCACCGCCTGATAGATGCCCCTGCCGCCGGCCAGCGCTTCATAGGTGTAGTAATTGATCTTGCGGATGCCGCAGGCGATGGCCATGCGGTAGTCCTCGTCGGACAGGCCGCTGCCGCCGTGCATCACCAGCGGCAGACCGCCGGTCGCCTCCCGCACCCGGCGGATGACGTCAAAGCTCAGCTTCGGCTTGGCCTTGTATACGCCGTGCACCGTGCCAAAGGCGATGGCCAGCGCATCCACGCCGGTCTCCTGCACAAAGCGCCTGGCATCCTCCGGGTTGGTGTAGAAGGCCTCGGGATCCTCGTCCGTCATCTCGCCGTGGAAGTTGTGGGGCAGATTGCCCAGCTCCGCCTCCACGGACACGTTCACCGCGTGCGCCATGCGGACGATCTCGCGCGTCTCCTGAAGGTTCTGCTCGAAGGGCTTGCCGGAGGCGTCGTACATCACGGAGGTATAGCCCGTGCGGATGGCGCGCATCACCGTCTCCAGGCTGTCGCCATGATCCAGGTGCACGCAGACGGGCACCGTTGCCTGCTCGGCCAGGGCCAGCATGATCTTTCCCGCCAGCTCCAGCGAAATATAGGGATCGTGCGCCGGCGCATGCTGAAGAATCAGGGGAACGCCCAGCTCCTGCGCAGCCTCGAGCGCGGCGCGGGCGGACTCCAGCGTCGGGCCGTTGAAGCTGCCGATGGCCATTTCGTGCTCCTGCGCGTACTGCATGAGCGCATTGAGGTTTGTCAACATGGTGGTTACCTTCCTTCCGCTTGTATTTGGGGGCTTCCATTTCGCTCCATCTGTTGGTTTCATTATACCGCAGGACCCCGCAAAGCGCAATCGCAGGGAGGCGTGTCTCCGCCGGTTTTTTGTCGCTTTTGTCGGAAATTCTCACCCGATTTCAATCCAAATATCCCATTGGACAGACGGTGTCCCGCCGCCTGCCCTTTCCATCAGGATAGAAAAACTCACCGGGTGATCAGCCCGGTGAGTGGACGGTTATGCGTCAGGGTATGATTTCTTTGTGCATGATCATGCGCTTTAGCGCCAATTGGCTCAGTGCTGGGTCGTGCAGCCCTCGCACAGGGTGCCGTTCATGTAATCCCAGCCAGCCTTGATCGCCTGCGCGGTCTGGTCGGGGCAGGAATCCACGCCGGTGGCGCTGCCGGAGCACTGGATGCCGCCCAGGCGGGCGACGCACTCCTCGACCGTCAGGCCGCTGCACAGCGCGCCGAAGGCGTCAGAGGTGCCGTGGCAGCCGCCGTACACGCGGACGTCCCACACGGTCATATCCGGCTCATAGATGGCGAACGTGATGTACTTGGAGCAGACGTTGGCCGTGGTGTACTTGAAGTAGTGATACTTGCTCTTGACCAGCTCCTCCTCGATGCGCATGCAGACCGGCAGGATCACGACGGACTTGTCCTCCCAGCCCATGGCGACCGGGTCCATGCCGGCCTTGGTCACGGCGTCGGCCACGGCGGCGGTGAAGCCCGCGGTGGTGTAGGTGGCGCCGGCCACGGTGTCAACAGCCAGGGTCTGGCCGTCGATGATCTGCTTGGTCAGGGTCTCGATGGCCGCGCCGCCGATGGTCGGCGTCTCGTCGTTGACGAGCATCTCGATGGCCTCGATCTTTCCCTCGTTCACGGTGACGTTCACCTTGAGCGGCTTGAAGCCCTCGCCAAGGCCTTCAAAGGTTTCCGCCATGGCCGCGGCGGAGCACAGCAGCAGCACGAGCGCCAGGCAAATGCTGAAAATTTTCTTCGACATAGCAGGTAATCTCCTTATTTCTTACTCGGTTCGCTTCGTTCAAACGGCAATCGGGGGAATTACTTCTCGTTCACGCAGACGCCGGTGTCGCAGCCGGGGCAGGGCGTGCCATGGATGATCATCAGCGCCTGCTGCAGGCCCATCGCCAGCTGATCCGCGCAGGAGGAACCGGACTGCTTGTTGCGGCAGACCAGGCCGCGAACGGTCTTGATGATTTCAGACGCCGGGCGGCCCTCGCTCATCGCAGCGATGCCCTGGCAGCCGCCGTTGCAGCCGCCCTCATACTTGACGTTGCTGACATACTCTTCCTTGCCCACGATATCGAAGGTCACGTTCTTGGAGCAGGAACGGCCGTCGGTTGTGAACTTGAAGGAACGGACGCCCTCGGCGGCCGGCGCAAGCTCCTCGATCAGCCTGCAGGGCGCCGCAGTGGGAACCCACGCAAACGGGATCTTCTCTTCCTCCGCCACAGCGCTCATCATCGGGGACAGCATGCTCATCGCAGCCATGCCGGCGCCCAGCTTCAGGGTGTTCCTGAGGAAGTCGCGGCGGCTCTGGGTCTTGGTTTCCATCATTTCATTCTCCTCCATCATGTTTTGTCGGGTTTTCATCGGACATACGGTCAAACAGATGCACCCCACAGATCACATCCTTGTGAAGAGGATAACAAGCAATTGTGACTTTTTCTTGTCTTTTTTCGCTCTTTTATATGGTATTTTATCCACATTGTCCGAAATCCGTCCTGCATCTGAGGATGTTTTTTGACAAGGCAGACAAACCCGCGCCGGAATATCCCGACACGGGTTTCATACGAATTCGCAATGAAAATGCTTGACGAAGCGCATCAGATCTTTCGCTCTGACGAAGCGCCCATCTGCGGATCACGCGGAGGGAATGTCCGGCGTCTGGCTCATCGCCAGAAGGCATTCGCGGGCGGCCGCCGCGCCCACCGCGTTGTAGGCGCTCTGCCGGTAATGGAACTCGTCCTTCATATCGGCCTCGTGGCCCTCAAAGCTGCCTGCCGGGAACACGCCGTCCACCTCGCGGACGATTTGCCGCTGCGCCGCGCGAATCACCGCGTACTGCGCGTCCAGCTGTTCGCCGGTCAGACCGTACAAGCCCTGCGGAAACACGCGCCTATTGAAGTGGCCGATCTCAATCAGGCCGCAGCGCTCTGCGCCCGCCTGCCGCAGCCGCGTCCAGATCCGCTCAAAGCGGCCGCGGTACTGCGCCGCCGTCACGGCATGATCGCCGTCCGTCTCTCCCTGGCACCACAGGACAAACGTGCGCTGCGGCGTGCAGCCGATGGCGCGCAGATAGCTCTGCGCACGCGTCAGGCGCGCCGCGGCGTCCGCCGCCAGGCCTTCTACCCATTCCTGCGACGACGTGCCGCCCTTGCTAGCCGACACGCAGACCAGTCTCCGTCCGGACAGGCGATGGTATTCCGCCGCAAACGCGGAAACCATGCTGCCCGTCTTCTTTGTGCCGTCGTCAATGGCGCCCGGCACATTTTCATTCCAGCCGAAGGGCTCCCCGATCGGATACAGCGCATCCGGCGCGCTGACCGCCCGATACTCCCATCCGGCCTCCGGCGGACATGCCGCAGCCTCCGCTGCGCACCCTCTGCCCGCCATATTGGACTGCCCGGCAAACAGGACCAGGTCGACGTTCTCCAACGCAATCATCCCTTTCCCACAGGTACCCCGCGCCGGATACCGTCAAGTATTATGCGCAAATTCGTTTACAAGTCTGGCAGAACAAAGTCTGCACAGTGCAGGGGAACCTGCCCTGATTGCCCAGCAGCAGAAGGCAGAGAGCGCGTCAAGGGCGGCGAAGCCGCTTGCGGAGCCCTTGACGCGAGCTCTGTTTTCTGCTATCAACCAGCTATGTCTTCTTGCATCTCAAGGTGCTTCATGCTCATGTACTTCTTGCCGCCCCATTG
>JAGBDL010000037.1 GCA_017937505.1 Clostridia bacterium
CCAACAGAGCGCATCAGATTTCTCGCTCTGACGAAGCCAAGTGCAGTGAGGCGTACTGGAGGTACGTTGAACGGAACGAGGCAAAGTCAGGGCGGAAAAGATGGTGCGCGGATTGGGTCATTTTAACAAGAATTAGTATTATTCGATTTTGGTCTGTTTCTTCTGCCGGGCACAAAGACGCTGTCCGGAGACAAATCCTCCGGACAGCGCATGTATTCCCGTTTGTCCTGTTCCCGGACAAATGAAGAACAGAATTATGCCTTGACAAACTTATCCGCGCCGACGCCGCACAGCGGGCACTTGTAATCCGCCGGCAGCGGGCCCTCGTGCACATAGCCGCAGACCGAGCAAACCCACTTCTCCGGCGCGGCCTCCTCGACGGGCGCCTCGGCAATGACGACGCCGCCCAGCACGGAGGCGAGCACCTGATCGGCCAGCGCGTTCAGCTGGGCCAGGCTCTCCTCGTTGGTCGTGGAGCGCACGGTCACGGGATCGGCGATCAGCTTCATGTCCTTCATCTGCGCCAGACGGTCCTCCATCAGCGACGCGGCGACCGGCGACCAGCTGCCGTTCTCGATGAGCGCGACCTTGCGGCCCTGCACATTGTGCGCGGCCAGGTCGGTCAGCAGGTTCTTCATCGGGGTGAAGATATCCATGTTGTAGGTGATGGACGCCAGCACGATGGTGCTGCAGCGGAAGGCCTCGCCGATCAGCTCGCTGACATGCGTCTTGGACACGTCGTAGACGCGCACATTGCGCACGCCGCCCTCGGACAGGCGGGAGGCGACGATGTTCGCGGCGTTCTCCGTGCCGCCGTAGACGGAGCCGTAGACCACCATCACGCCCTGCTCGTCCTCCGGCTCGTAGCGGCTCCACTTGTCGTACTTGTCAATGATCCAGCCCAGGTTCTCGCGCCAGATCGGGCCATGCAGCGGGCAGATCGTCTGAATGTCGATGGTCGCGGCCTTGGCCAGCACCGCCTGCACCTGGCTGCCGTACTTGCCCACGATGTTGCAGTAATAGCGGCGGGCGTCGGCGAGCCACTCCGTCTCAAAGTTCACCTCGTCGGCGAAGAGGTTGCCGTCCAGCGCGCCGAACGTGCCGAAGGCGTCCGCGGAGAAGAGCACCTTGTCCGTCGCGTCGTAGGTCATCATGACCTCGGGCCAGTGCACCATCGGCGCCATCACGAAGATGAGCTTGTGGCGGCCGGTGGCCAGCTCCATGCCCTCCTCGACGGGATAGCCGTACTGCTTGGGATCAAAGCCGAAGAACTGCTCGATGATCTTCGCCGCAGCGGAGGAATAGATCAGCTTGGCCTCCGGATAGCGCACCATCACCTCGCTGATGGCGGAGCAGTGATCCGGCTCCATGTGGTTGATGACAAAATAGTCGAGCTTGCGCCCGTTCAGCGCATAGGCGAGATTCTCAAAGAACTGGCCGGATACGGAGCGGTCCACCGTGTCAAAGAGCACGGTCTTCTCGTCCAGCAGCAGATAGGAGTTGTACGAGACGCCGCGGGGAATCGGATACACGTTTTCAAACAGCTCGATGCGCCTATCGCTCGCGCCGAGATAGACCAGATCGTCATGAATGTAGCGCACATTGTGCACGCCGGCGAACTTCCGGCGGCCGTCAAACGTGTCTTCCTCCGCCTTTGCCGCGGCCACGCCGCCCATCATGCCATACGCAGCCACGCCGGCCGCACCGGCCGCCGCCGTCTTGAGAAAGCTCCTTCGCGTCATACCCTTGTCCATGTCTGCACCTCCCAATGCAACATATTATTTCAGTTGGTATATTCTATCACCTCGCCCGTCCCTTGTAAATACCGCGCATGGCATTTTGAAATATTACTGCAAATTTGACAACATCGCCATAAAATGCTACAATATCCGAAAATTCTGCAGGGAGATCACGCCATGAAAACGCTGTATGTTTCCGATCTGGACGGCACACTGCTGCGCAGCGACGTCTCCACGTCGGACTACACCAACCAGACCATCAACCGCCTGGCGCGGCAGGGCATGCTCTTTTCCTATGCCACCGCGCGGTCGTATTCCACCTCCGCCAAGGTGACGCGCGGGCTGGATGCGCACATCCCGCTGATCGTCTACAACGGCGCGATGATCGCGGACAATGTGACCGGTGAGATCCTGCTGTCCAATTTCTTCGGCAGCGACGCGCACGAGGTGCTATCCGATCTGCTCGCGCACGGGGTGTATCCGATCGTCTACGCGTTTGTGGACGGCGTGGAGCGGTTCTCCTATGTTCCGGAGCGCAGCAGCCGGGGCGTGCAGGACTTCGTCGCTTCCCGCCGGGGCGACCGCAGGGACAATCCGGTCGCAAACGCAGAGGACCTGTACCGGGGCGACATCTTCTATTTTGCCTGCATCGACGAGGCGGAAAAGCTCGAGCCGCTGGAGCGCAAATACCGGAGCGTCTACCACACGGTCTATCAGAAGGATATCTACTCCGGCGAGCAGTGGCTGGAGATCATGCCGCTGGCCGCCTCCAAATCGAACGCCATTCGTCAGCTCAGGGAAAAGCTGGGCTGTGACAGGCTCGTGGTCTTCGGCGACGGCAAGAATGACATCGACATGTTCGAGCTGGCCGACGAGGGCTACGCAGTCAAGAACGCCGCGCCGGAGCTCAAGGCCGTCGCCACGGCGGTCATCGGCGGCAACGATGAGGACGCCGTGGCGCATTGGCTCAGCGAGCACGCCGAAATCACGGGAAGATAAAAGGTTCTTTAGGGCGCTATTGTTAACGAAGCAAAGAAGCATGTTAAGCAATAATTCGCAGCTTAGGAGAACGCGCTCCGCTGGGGCCAGAAGGGTCGGGGAGGGTTTCGATGCCCTCCCCAGACCCTCCTGGACCTCCCATTCCCCTCCCCAGAC
>JAGBDL010000038.1 GCA_017937505.1 Clostridia bacterium
CGCATTTTCCGCGTCTGCATCGCCTCCAACACCACGATGAACCATCTGCTGCTCGGCGTCGACGCCAACCCCGTGCGCATGGAGCCCTATATCCCGACGTTTTTCCAGTGGCGCGGCATGACCGCCAAGGACCTCGGCTTCCCCGCGAACCCCGACGCCGAGATCCTGCTTGCCCCGAACATCGGCTCGTATGTCGGCGGCGATATCACCGCGGGCGCGTTCACGAGCCTCATCTGGGACAAGGATGAGTTCTCGCTCTTCATCGACCTCGGCACCAACGGCGAGCTGGTCTTCGGCAACCGCGACTTTATGATGTCCTGCGCCTGCTCGGCCGGTCCCGCCTTTGAGGGCGGCGACATCTCCTGCGGCATGCGCGCGACCGACGGCGCGGTCGAATCCGTCAAGATCGACCGCGATACCATGGAGCCCACGCTCGGCATCGTCGGCCCGGACGGACAGAAGCCCGTCGGTATCTGCGGCTCCGGCATTATCGACGTCATCGCCGAGCTCTACCGCACGTCGATCATCTCCTCCAAGGGCCAGTTCGTGCGCGAGGGCGCGCGCGTCGCGCACGACGAGCACGGCATGGGCCGCTATATCCTCGCTACCGCCGCGGAATCCGAGACGGGCCGCGAGATCTCCATCACCGAGGTCGACATCGACTCGTTCATCCGCGCCAAGGCCGCCATTTTCTCGGCCATCAACATCATGCTCTCCAGCCTCGATATGGACGTGACGGTCCTGTCGCACGTCTACGTCGCGGGCGGCATCGGCTCGGGCATCAACATGGAAAACGCCGTGCGCATCGGCATGCTGCCGGATATCGACCGGGAGCTGTTCGAATACCTCGGCAACACGTCCCTCTCCGGCGCCTACGCCATGGCGCGGTCGGACTGTGCCGTGGACAAGGTCGACGAGCTGGCCTCCAACATGACCTATCTCGAGCTTTCCACCAATCCGCGGTATATGGACGAGTTCGTCGCGGCCTGTTTCCTGCCGCACACCAACCGGGAGCTGTTCCCGTCGAGCATTCAGGAGTAATCAGTTTATGCAGGTACAAAACAACAAGGAAGAAGTCCCCTTTGCCCACTATGAGGAGAAATTCGCCGCGCTCGACCCGGCTGAGGCGTCGAAACGCTGCGGCGTGCCGTTTGCGGACGGCCGGTTCACCGTGACGCTGCTCGGCACGAACTATGAGATCCGCTGGCCGGAATATGCCATTTCCTCGGATACGGAGGGCGCGTTCGCGCTGAAAAACCTCCCCTGCCAGACGTTTTTGCTGCGCTTTTTGCTCGAAGGCCGCGCGGCGGAGCCGTCCGGCAGCTACAAGACCTTCCGCGAGATGCCGTGGGGCGAAATGTACATCGGCCCGTACACCGGCCGGGTCCTGACGCGGGCGGCGTTCACGTTCGGCACGCGAGTGGAGAAATTCCGCGCGGCCTGCGAAGCCATGGGCGCGCTGGCGATCGGCCACGGGGACGCGGGCTTCCAGTTCGACTTCCTCGGCGGCTACCGGATGCAGATCATGGTCTACGCCGGGGACGACGAGTTCCCGCCCAGCAGCCAGGTTTTGTACTCGGACAATTTTGAGACCGGCTTCGCCGCCGAAGAC
>JAGBDL010000039.1 GCA_017937505.1 Clostridia bacterium
CACTGGCGGATCGGAGGCGAGTAAAATGGCGTTTAAGCCCATCACCAACCCCAGGGGCGCCATCATCCAGGGAAAGAACGGCAAGGCCGAGCTGATCTGGAACGCCGGCTGCGCCCCGAGAATGAACGAAGTGCTCAGCAAGAAGCAGGAGATCATCGACAGCGAAGTGCTCAGGCTCTGCGCCCCGATGGTCCCTAAGCGCACCGGCGCCCTGGAGCGATCCGGCACGCTGGGCACCGTCATCGGCTCCGGCGAGGTGCAGTACATCGCACCATACGCCCGCCAGCAGTATTACAACACCAGCCAGACCCGCAGCTACGACTCCAGGCGTGGCGGTATGTGGTTTGAGCGAATGAAAACCGCACACAGGACGCAGATCCTGAAGCTGGTCAACAAGTAAAGGAGGCCCGAAATGGTCAAGTCAATCATCGAGGGCGTCGCTGACTTCTTCAAGGACTGCCCTCTCCTCAGTGCCGGAGTGTTCCGCGTGGACGCCCTGGGAGACGAGCCGCAGGAGTACACCATCGAGACCGGGATCTTCAACCCGATCATCGAGACGTACATCGACGGCAGCTCCGACCGGCGCTACCAGTTCAACTTCGGCAGCCGGGAGTATTACAGCATGGACCGGCTCCAGAACATCGCCAACAGCACCTTCTACGAGGACTTCGCCAACTGGGTCGAAGCTCAGGAGGCTGCCGGCAATTTTCCGGAGCTGCCGGAAGGTATGCACCCGGAACAGCTCAGCGTGCTCTCGTCTGGCTATATGTTCGACGAGTCCATGAGGAACGCACGCTATCAAATCCAGTTAGAACTCATCTATCACAAGGAGGCATAAGCACATGAAAAAGTTTGATCTTCAGCTCTTTGACGAGAGCCGTGCTGCCCTGCTCCGCAACGCCATCGCGGACTATGCCGAGATCGACGGCACCTACGAGCTCATGGGCACCGGCTTCACCACTCTGGACGAGAGCCCCAACGCACAGACTGACAGCGAGACCTACATCAACGAGAGCACCGCGTCCACGGACATCACCGGCTACGAGACGGAGTTCTCCTATGAGTCCCGTCTGATCCCTTCCCAGAAGGCGATCTACAAGCTCTGGAAGATGGGCCGCGACCATGCGACCGGCACTGACGCCCAGCTGAAGTACGTCCGCGTCGAGCTGTTCAACCCCATCGGCGAAGCCACTGAGGCTGCTGCCGAGTTCACTGCCCGCCTGTTCACCGTGGCCAACGAGGTCAGCGACAACTCCGGCGCCGGCGGCGAAAAGATCAGCGTCTCCGGCGTGCTGCACGCGGTCGGCGATCCCATCCAGGGCAAGTTCGACACCGTGACCAAGCAGTTCACGGCCGGTGACTTCAAGGGCAAGTACGACGTCTAAACAATGCAACAACTGGCTCCGCGCGACTGGCCTGATCAGGCAGTGAGCGACCAGGCACCAGCAGGCCGAACGGTGCAGCCTGCTGGTGCTTTTTAATAACACCGACCAATGGAGGAAAACAGAATAATGGAATTGATCATTAACAACGTCAAGCTCGAAGGCGACCTGATGGACGCCGACTTCATGGAGAAGTTCGAGACCGCGATGATTAAAATGCGTGACACGGCTCAGCAGAAAAGAAGCGAGAACTTCCCGACCGCTGCGGCCAACTACCGCGCACAGTGCGAGGTGGTCAACACCTGCTTCGACGAGATCTTCGGCGCCGGCACGGCTGCCAAGCTGTTCGGCGGCAAGATGAACGTCATGGAGCACCTGAAGGCCATCGAAAAGGTGAGTGACTGGGCTGCCGGAGAACGCAAGACCCTGAACGACTTCACCAACCGCTACACCCAGCGCCAGCAGAACGCCGTCCGTAATATGCAGACCGCGCAGTTCGTCTCTCAGAAGCACGGCAAGGGTAAAAAGCACTGAATTTATTGATCGACGGCCTGCCGGAACAGGTCGAGATCGCGGGCCAGATGGTCCCGATCAGCAGCGACTTCCGGACGGGGATCCTGTTTGAAGAAGTGCTGCAAGACCCAGGGCTCGACGATCTGGAGAAGCTCCAGACCGCCCTGCACCTGTATTTCCCCGGCGTCGTCTTTGATTATGACGTGCTCGATGAAGCACTCGGCAAGCTGGTCTGGTTTTATCGCTGCGGCACGGATCCCGCAGAGACGACGGGCGAAACGTCCGGCGCCGCCGACGAGGACCCGCCCTTCTCCTACGAGCACGACGCTGATTATATTTATTCCGCGTTTATGCAGGCCTACGGCCTGGATCTGGCGCGGCATCCCCTCCACTGGTGGCAGTTCCGAGCCCTCTTTAGATCGCTCCCTGAAGACACGCAGCTGGTCAAAATCATCGGCTACCGCACGATGAAGATCCCGGCCAAGATCTCCAAGGAGCAGCGGCAGCACTATGAGCATCTGAAGCGCGTCTATGCGCTCCCTCAGTCGGCTGACCGTCAGCAGCTCGAAAGTGACCTTAACAAACTACTTATGAACGGCGGCAACCCTGCCGCACTTTTGAATGGTAGCGAGGTACGGTCATGGCATCAGATGGAACCCTAAAATTTGATACAAGCCTGGACTCCGGCGGTCTACAGTCGGGGATGGGCAAGGTCGCGAGCATCGCCCAGCAGGCGCTGGGCGTGTTCAGCGGCCAGATGATGACCAGGGCAGTCGATAGCCTGGTCAACCTCGGGAAGACCGCCCTCAGCAGTGTGGGCGCTCTCGAACAGAATGTGGGCGGCGTCGAGACGCTGTTCGGCGACACGGCTGACGCTGTCATCGCCGCAGCTGATCGCGCCTACCAGACGGCGGGAATGTCCGCCAACGACTACATGAGCACGG
Source organism: Clostridia bacterium (assembly GCA_017937505.1). Lineage (GTDB taxonomy): Bacteria > Bacillota > Clostridia > Christensenellales > Aristaeellaceae > Ventricola. The sequence continues at coordinate 2,840 of JAGBDL010000039.1, forward strand.
TCACGAGCTTCTCGGCGTCCCTGCTCCAGTCCCTCAGCGGAAATACTGAGGAAGCCGCCAAAGTGGCGGATATGGCCATCATCGACATGGCCGACAATGCGAACAAGATGGGCACGTCCATGGATATGATCCAGAACGCGTACCAGGGCTTCGCAAAACAGAACTACACCATGCTGGACAACCTGAAGCTGGGCTACGGCGGCACGAAGACC
>JAGBDL010000040.1 GCA_017937505.1 Clostridia bacterium
CTGTTCACCCACGACACGGGCAGGCACGTGCGCGCTGCGGCGGTGGCCGTGGGCCGCAGCCGGGCAGAGGCGATCATCGGCGTGTGCGCGCACCGCAGGCACCGGCTGCTGGTGACCGACGAGGGCGCCGCGCTGCGGATGATGGAGCTTCTGCGCGTATAATCCGCCGAAATTGCGTGAATGATTTGACAATCGTTTGACAAGCACAGGAAAAGGTGTTATAGTATTGGTGATCTGTGGGAATGTGCCCACGAGGTCACAAAGCGAGCAAAGCCCGGTCTTTCCGCGGCTTTCACGGCAGACGCAGATCCCGATGCGCGCGCCGGACAATAATGAATCGGGAGAATGTGCATCAATTGAATGGAGGAATACCCCATGGCGAAAATGACTGTTGACGACATCAAGGTCACTGGCAAGAAAGTGCTCGTCCGCTGCGACTTCAACGTCCCGATGAAGGACGGCAAGATCACCAACGACAAGCGTATCGTTGCGGCGCTGCCGACCATCAAGAAGCTGATCGCGGACGGCGGCAAGGTCATCCTGTGCAGCCACCTGGGCAAGCCGAAGAATGGCCCGGAGGCCAAGTTCTCCCTGGCGCCGGTTGCCGAGCGCCTGTCCGAGTACCTCGGCCAGAAGGTCGTCTTCGCCGATGATGATACCGTCGTGGGCGAGAACGCCAAGGCTGCCGTTGCCGCGATGAAGGACGGCGACGTCGTGCTGCTGCAGAACACCCGCTTCCGCAAGGAGGAGACCAAGAACATCGAGACCTTCTCCAAGGAGCTGGCTTCCCTGGCCGACTGCTATGTGGACGACGCGTTCGGCTCCTGCCATCGCGCGCACTGCTCCACCGCGGGCGTGACCGAGTACCTCAGCCCCTGCGTCGCCGGCTACCTGATCGGCAAGGAGCTGTCCATCATGGGCAAGGCGCTGGAGAACGCTGACCGTCCGTTCGTCGCCATCCTGGGCGGCGCGAAGGTTGCCGACAAGCTCAACGTCATCGAGAACCTGCTGGAGAAGGTCGATACCCTGATCATCGGCGGCGGCATGGCGTTCACCTTCCTCAAGGCGAAGGGCCTGGAGGTCGGCAACTCCCTGCTGGACGAGACCAAGATCGAGTACTGCCAGAACATGCTCAAGAAGGCCGAGGAGAAGGGCGTCAAGCTCCTGCTGCCGATCGACACCGTCTGCGTGAAGGCGTTCCCGGATCCGATCGACGCTGCGGTGGAGACCGTGGTCGTGGACTGCGACAAGATCCCGGCCGACATGGAGGGCTGCGACATCGGCCCGAAGTCTGCGGCGCTCTTTGCTGAGACCGTCAAGACCGCCAAGACCGTCATCTGGAACGGCCCGATGGGCGTGTTCGAGAATCCGACCCTGGCCGCGGGCACCCTGGCTGTCGCCAAGGCGCTGGCGGAGTCCGAGGCGATCACCATCATCGGCGGCGGCGACTCTGCGGCGGCCGTTGAGCAGATGGGCCTGGGCGACAAGATGACCCACATCTCCACCGGCGGCGGCGCTTCCCTGGAGTACCTGGAGGGCAAGACCCTGCCGGGCGTCGCGTGTCTGGACGAGAAGTAATTCTCACACATACCTGCCCCGGCCGGCCCTGAGGCCGCGCCGGGGCTTATCTTATGAAGAAACATAAAGGAGAATACGATTATGCGTAAGCCGATCATTGCCGGTAACTGGAAGATGAACAAGACCCCGTCCGAGGCCAAGGCGCTCGTCACCGAGCTGATCCCGCTGGTCAAGGACGCGACCTGCGACGTCGTCGTGGGCGTGCCGGCGGTCAACTTCACCGCTGTCGCCGAAGCCATCAAGGGCACCAACATCAAGCTGGGCGCGCAGAACATGCATTGGAAGGAGTCCGGCGCGTACACCGGCGAGCTGAGCGCGGCGATGCTCAAGGAGTGCGGCGTGGAGTACGTCATCCTGGGCCACAGCGAGCGCCGTCAGTACTTTGGCGAGACCGACGCCACCGTCAACCTGCGCACCCTGGCCGCCGTGAAGGCCGGCCTGACCCCGATCATCTGCGTGGGCGAGAAGAAGGAGGACCGCGAGGCGGGCTACACCAACGCGCTGGTTTCCTATCAGACCCTGATCGCCCTGACCGGCCTGACCGCCGAGCAGGTGAAGAACGTGGTCATCGCCTATGAGCCGGTCTGGGCCATCGGCACCGGCCTCACCGCCACCGACGAGCAGGCCAACGAGACCATCGGCGTCATCCGCGAGGCCATCCGCGGCGTCTACGGCGACGCGGCGGACGAGGTGCGCATCCAGTACGGCGGCTCCATGAACCCGAAGAACTGCAAGGGCCTGATGGCGCAGCCGGAGATCGACGGCGGCCTCATCGGCGGCGCGTCCCTGAAGGCGCCCGATTTCGCCCAGGTTGTGAATTTCGACAAGTAAGAGGGAGTTTCATATGACGAAGAAACCCGTTCTGCTTTGCATCATGGACGGCTACGGCATGCCGGAGACCACCGAGGGTAACGCCATCGCCGTGGCCAACAAGCCGAACCTTGACGCGCTGTTTGCCAGCTGCCCCCACACGCTCATCAACGCCTCCGGCATGGCGGTCGGCCTGCCCGACGGCCAGATGGGCAACAGCGAGGTCGGCCACACCAACATCGGCGCAGGCCGCATCGTCTATCAGCAGCTGACCCTGATCACCAAGTCCATCCTCGACGGCACCATGAAGGAGAACGACGTGCTCGTTCGCAACATGAAGAAGGCCATCGACGCGGGCAAGGCGATTCACTTCATGGGCCTGCAGGGCACCGGCGGCGTGCACAGCCACATCGAGCACCTCTTCGGCCTGCTCGACCTGGCCAAGCACCTGGGCGCCGAGAAGGTCTACATCCACGCCATCATGGATGGCCGCGACACCGATCCCAAGTCCGGCCGCGGCTTCCTGGCCGACGTGCAGGCCAAGCTCGACACGCTGGGCATCGGCCAGATCGCGACCGTCACCGGCCGCTACTACGCCATGGACCGCGACTCCAACTGGGACCGCGTGGAGAAGGCGTACGCCGCGTTCGTCTACGGCGAGGGCGAAAAGGCTGCGTCCTGGCAGGAGTGCATGGACAAGACCTACGCCGCCGGCGTGACCGACGAGTTCATCCTGCCGTGCGTCACCTGCGAGGGCGGCCGCGTGTCCGAGGGCGACACCGTCGTGTTCCTCAATTTCCGTCCGGACCGCGCGCGTGAGATCACCCGCACGTTTGTGGACGACGCGTTCACCGGCTTTGAGCGCCGCTACGGCCGCTTCCCGGTGCAGTACGTCTGCATGGCCGAGTACGACAAGACCATGCCGAACGTCGAGGTCGCCTATCCGCCGGTGCCGCTGACCAACGTGCTGGGCGAGTATCTGGCCGCCAATGGCAAGACCCAGCTGCGCATCGCGGAGACCGAGAAGTACGCGCACGTCACGTTCTTCTTCAACGGCGGCCGCGAGGCGCCGTTCGAGGGCGAGGACCGCAAGGTCATCCCGTCTCCGAAGGTTGCCACCTACGACCTCAAGCCGGAGATGAGCGCCTACGAGGTCGCCGACGAGTGCGCCGCGCGCATCCGCAGCGGCAAGTACGACGTGGTCATCCTCAACTTCGCCAACTGCGACATGGTCGGCCACACCGGCGTGTTCGACGCGGCGGTCAAGGCTGTCGAGGCCGTCGACGCGTGCGTCGGCAAGGTCTGGGAGGCGACGAAGGAGATGGGCGGCTGCATGTTCCTGACCGCCGACCACGGCAACGCGGACAAGATGAAGAACGAGGACGGCTCCCCGTTCACCGCGCACACCACCAACCCGGTGCCGTTCCTGGCCGCGGGCGTGGGCGACGTGAAGATGCGCGAGGGCGGCTGCCTGGCGGACATCGCGCCGACCATGCTGCCCTACATCGGCCTGCCGGTGCCCAAGGAAATGACGGGCAAGAGCATCATCGTGGGCTAACTGCATAGAATCAAGCGGGCGGTTCTCCTGGAGCCGCCCGTTCTTTGCGCTCTGCGGTCGACTGCGCAAAGCCGGATTCAGAAGCAACTCGTCCTAAATGTGATCACTTTGTGAAATACGGAAAGAACTGGGAAGAAAACCGTCACTTTGCTCGTCAGATAGGCGTAATCAAAGAAACAAGGAGGTTCTCTTCATGAACAGAAAAATCTTTGCGATGCTGCTTGCCGCGGCGATGGTGATTGCTTCCTCGATGGCGCTGGCGGAGAGCCCGGCGGTCACGCCCGTACCGGGCATGACGATGAGCACGCCGGCGATGAGCCCGGCGAGCATCACCGTGCAGGGCACGGCGCAGGTGCTGGCCGATCCGGATCAGGTGACGGTGACGGCGAATACCTCCGTGACAGCGGGCACCGTGGGCAGCGCGCAGGAGGAGATGAACAGGATCGTTGACCTGGCGACCACGAAGCTGCTGGAGCTGGGCGTGCAGGACGACGACATCGTGACCAGCGATTACTCCTACTATCCCCGCTACAACTATGAGACGAACACCCTGACGGGCTATGAGGCGAACCACACGCTGGCCATCACCTGCCGCGATGTGGAGATGCTCGACAGCGTGATCGGCGCGCTGTCGGACAGCGGCTTCTCCCAGATTTACAGCGTGAGCTACGACGTCTCCACCCGCAGCGAGCTGTACCAGCAGGCGCTGGAGCTGGCCATCCAGCATGCGGAGCAGAAGGCCCTGCGCATGGCGGCGACCGGCGGCCTGACGCTGACGGGTCTGCGCAGCATCACCGAGAACGGCGGCTACAATGAGGGCTATGTCATCAACGGCGCGGCGGACATGGGCGTGATGAAGAGCGAGGCCAGCGCGACCGGCATCCGCTCGGGCAGCGTGTCCGTGAGCGCGAGCGTCACGGTCGTATACGACGCGGCAAAGTGAAGAACGAAGGGCTGCAAGGCGGAATGCTTTGCAGCTCTTTTGGTTAGCGTAGAGTGGTGCGGGCATGCAGGCTGTGACGCTTATGGAGCGGGGATTTTGCGCACGAGACCGCCGACGGCGGCAAGCTTTTCCTCGATGTGGTCATAGCCGCGGGTGATGTGCCCGCCGGCGTCGTCCACGATCGTTTCGCCCTCCGCGCACAACCCGGCCAGGATCAGCGCCGCACCGGCGCGCAGGTCCGTGGCGGTGACGGGCGCGCCGGTCAGGTACGGCGTGCCCTCCACGACGGCGACGCGGTTCTCCAC
>JAGBDL010000041.1 GCA_017937505.1 Clostridia bacterium
CAGCGCGAAGCGAAGAAGGGAGTCTGAGGGATGAAATCCCTCAGGCGGGGTTTGGGGCCTGCGGCCCCAACGTATCCCCGGACGCTCATCCCTTGACGGAGCCGGCGGTCAGGCCGGAGATGAGCGTCTTCTGGCCGAAGATGAACACGAGGATGGAGGGCACGAGGATCATGATGGTGCCGGCCATCACGGGGCCGTAGGCCATGGCGTCGGCGTTCTGCAGCATGCCGATGCCGATCTGCACGGTGCGCATCCCGAGGCTGTTGGTCACCAGCAGCGGCCAGAGGTATTGGTTCCAGATCTGCAAAAACGTGTAGATGCCCAGCGAGCCCAGGAACGGCACGGTCAGCGGCAGGCCGATGTGCAGGAAGAACTGGAAGGAATTGCAGCCGTCGATGATCGCCGCCTCCCGCAGCTCGGTGGGAAGGGACATGTACGCCTGGCGCATGTTGAACACGCAGAACGCGCTGGTCATGTAGGGCAGGATCAGCGCCCAGTAGGAATTGAGCAGCTTCATCTGCGCCATGGTCAGGTAGTTGGCGATGATGATGGCGTTGCCGGGGATCATCATCGTGGCCAGAAAGAGCAGGAACAGGGGCTTCTGCCCGCGGAATTTGAGGCAGCCGAACGCGTAGCCGGCCAGCGAGCCGGTGAACAGCTGCGCGGCCGTGCAGACCAGCGCGACGATGGTTGAGTTGAGGATGAACGTGAAGATCGGCGCGACCCGGAGCGCCGCGTAGTAGTTGTCAAGCGTGAGCGCAGAGGGAAGCAGCTGCGAGGCGTAGAGCTCCTTTTCCGTCATGAAGCTGGCGCTGAGGCAGTACAGAAGCGGCGAGACGATGACAGCCGCCAGAAGAAAGCTGACCAGCGCGAGCACCAGCGTGGTTCCCTTTGAAGTCTTTGCCATCAGTACGTCACCTTCTTTTCCATCTTGAACTGGATCAGCGTCAGCACAAAGAGGATGATGAACAGCACGACGGACATCGCGGCGGACATGCCGTAGCGGTTGTTCTGGAAGGCCTCCAGGTAGATGGCGTAGATGATCGTGCGGGTGTACTTGCCCGGGCCGCCCTGGGTCATCAGGCGGATCTGCGCATAGGCCTGGAAGGCGTTGATGACGTTGATGATCAGCAGGAAAAACAGCGTGGGGGAGACGCAGGGCAGCGTGATGTGCCAGTGCTTCTGCAGGAAGTTCGCGCCCTCGATCGCGCCGGCCTCGTACAGCGCCTCATCGACATTTTGAAGCGCGGCGATGAGGAAGATGAAGTTGAGGCCGATGTTCATCCAGATCGTCACCGCGGCGACGGAGGGCAGCGCGTAGTGGATGTCGCGCAGCCACTTGATGTTCGTCCCCAGCAGGCTGTTGACGATGCCCATGGTGGGGTTGAGCGCAAAGACGCCGATGACCGCGATGCACGCGGAGGAGATGGACATGGGCATGGCGAACACCGTGCGCACCAGGCCGCGCCCGCGGAAGGATTCGTTGGCGAGAATCGCGCAGATCAGGCCGAGCACAATCGAGCCGGCGACGACCATCGCCGCATACCGGAGCGTGACGCCCATGGAGAACCAGAAGTCCCTGGAGGATGAACCGAGGAGCACGGACCTGAAGTTGTCAAGCCCCACGAAGCCGATGGCGCTGCCCGCCTGATCGGTCAGGCTCAGGCTCAGAAAGAGCGTCTTGGCGAAGGGAAAGAACACGAAGAGCGAAAACAGCAGCAGCGAGGGCAGGATATACAGATAGGGGCAGATGGATTCCAGGGAAAAGCGCGTCTTTGCGGCTTTTGCGGGATGCGTCGTCATATACAATTCCTCACTTTGGATGAAACCGGGAAAGGAAGCACGGCGCTTCCTTTCCCGGTGAATCGCTGGTCGGGCTTACTTGCCGGCCGTCTGGTTGTAGTAGGCGATGGCGGCATTTCCCTGCGCGGCCATTTCGGCGAGCGCATCCTCGGTGGAGAAGGCGCCCTGCAGGTACAGATCCATGTTCTCCTGCCAGATCTGGCGCAGCTCGGCCATCACGCCCACGTTGGCGCCGGCGGTCACGTTGTTGAGCGGGCTGTCGTGCAGCTGGTTGAGCGCGACGTTGGCGTTCGGGTTCGCCTCCAGGTAGGCGACGTACTCCGGCACCTCATAGGCGGTGGTGTTGGCGGCGAAGTAGCCGGTCGCCATGGAGAACTTCGCGGCGGGCTCGGCGCTGGTGGCGAACTTGATGAATTCCCACGCGTCGGCGACCTTCTGCTCGTCCGCGTTCCTGACCAGCCAGAGGTTCGCGCCGCCGATGAGCACGCCGCCGATGGACTTGTCCAGCACGCTGGGCAGATACGCCACGCCGACCTCGAAGTCCGCGCCCTTGGTGATGGTGGACAGCTGCGCGGTGGACTCGAAGGTGATGGCGGTGGTGCCGGCGATGAAGGCCGCCTTGGAGCCGTCGTTGTCCACGCCGAAGTTGTAGCAGACGCCCTCGTCCACCAGGCGCTTCCAGCTCTCCATCACCAGCTTGCCGCCGCCGTTGGTGTCGTAATCGATCGCGGTGGCCACGCCGGCGCGGCCGTTCTCGTTGTTGACGTAGTAGTTGTTGGTGCCGGCGAGCAGGTTCTCAAAGAACCAGCCGTAGATGGACAGGCCCATCGCGTACTGCGGATTGCCCTCCACGCCCGTCAGCTGATCCGCGATCGCCTCGATTTCGGCAAAGGTGGTCGGAATCTCCGTGATGCCGGCGCGCTCAAAGGCGGTCTTGTTGTAGTACATCACCGGGGAGGACGGGTTGATCGGGATGCACATCATCCTGCCGTCCACGGTGTAGTAGTTGCGCAGCACGCCCTCGACTTGATCCAGGGAGATGTACGGATCCTTGTCGAGCATGTCCTGGAAGGGAATGATGTAATCGGTGCCGGCCAGGTAGCAGGTGCCCAGCTCGAACATCTGGAACACGTCCGGGCCCTCGCCGGCGGGGAGCGCGGCCTTGAGTTTGGTCAGCGTGTCGTCGTAGGCGCCCTGGAACTGCGCGATCACCTGAATGTCGTCATGGGCGGCGTTGAACGCATCGACCGTCGCCTGGAATGCCTCGCCGATGGTGCCGCCGAAGCAGTGCCAGAAGGTGATGGTGCGCGGCTCGGCGCAGGCGATAGACAGGGACAGGGTCAGGAGCAGCGTCAGGGCCAGACAAAGCAGCTTTTTCATGGATCTTCCTCCTTCAATCATGCTGTAGGGGGGTGAGGTTGTCCTGCGGAACGGCGGCAGGGCCTGTCCCGCAAAGCGTGCCCAGTATATCGGGGCCTGGTAAAGCATATGTGAAGCCATGGAAAAGGATGGGGGAAAAATGCGTCAAAAGTGATTTTTTCTTGAAAATCCCCCTTGCTTTCTGCGCGGGACGTGATATAAAGAGGATAAACAGGCCGCTGCGTTTCGCGGCGGCAGGCAAGGAAAGAGGGAAAGACCATGAGGGAACCCATCAGGCTGCACGCCGCCGGGATGCGCATGATCGCGCACCGCGGCCTGAGCGGCATCGAGCGGGAGAACACCTGCGCGGCGTTTGTCGCGGCAGGCAACCGGAGCTACTACGGCATCGAGACCGACATCCATCGCACGGCCGACGGCCGGTACATCGTCGTGCACGACGACGACGCCAGGCGCGTGGCGGGGGTAAATCTGTGCATCGAGGAGACGGACTTTGACACGCTGCGCGCCATCCGCATGAACGATCTGGACGGAAACCCGCGCGCGGACCTGATGTTCCCGTCGCTCGAGGAGTACATCCGCATCTGCCGGCAGTACGGCAAGACGAGCGTGCTGGAGATCAAGAATCACTTTGAGCCGGAGGACATCGGGCGCGTCATCGCTATCATCCGCGAGCTGGGGTGGCTGGAGCACACGATCTTCATCTCCTTTGATCTGCCGAACATGATCTGCATCCGCGAAAAGCTGCCGGAGCAGGCGGCACAGTACCTGGTCTGCGAATTCGGCGACGATCTGCTGGACATCCTGAAGGCGCATCATCTGGATCTGGACATCCATCACAAGGCCGTCACGCCTGAGAACGTCGCGGCCTGCCACGCAAGCGGCATTGCGGTGAACGTTTGGACCGTGGATACGCCCGAGGACGCGCAGCGCGCGCTTGCCTGCGGCGTGGACTACATCACCAGCAATATTCTCGAGTAAATCTTTCCAAAAGGTTGCAGATAAAGCGCCGATCCGCAGAGGAAAGGCGCTTTTTTCGTCGAATATGTAGAGTAATCATCCGTAAAACGACGTCACACGACAAACGATTGTGGAGGAGAAACATGACCAATCAGGAGAGACGAGAGCTGTCCGTCTTCGCGTGCAAGGTGCGAATGGGCATTATCGAGATCGTGCACAACGCGAAGTCCGGACATCCGGGCGGCAGCCTTTCCGGCGCCGACATGATGACGTATCTGTACAACAAGGAAATGCGCGTGCGTCCCGAGGAGCCCAGGTGGGCGGACAGGGATCGCTTTGTCCTGTCCAAGGGACATACCGCTCCGGGCCTGTACGCGACGCTGGCGCACCGCGGGTTCTTCCCGGTCAGCGACCTGACGCTCACGCGCACGCTCGGCGGCTATCTGCAGGGCCATCCGAACATGAACACCACGCCCGGCGTGGACATGAGCACGGGCTCCCTCGGCCAGGGCGTGTCCGCCGCGGCGGGCATGGCGAAGGCGGCCAAGTACATGAACAAGAAGGATGTGCGCGTGTACACGCTGCTGGGCGACGGCGAGATCGACGAGGGCGAGGTTTGGGAGGCCTTCATGTTCGCCGCGCACTACGCGCTGGACAACCTGTGCGTCATCATCGACATCAATGGCCTGCAGATCGACGGCCCGACGAAGAAAGTGATGGATACCGGCTGCGTCAGCGACAAGATGCGCGCCTTCGGCTTTAGCGTCGTGGAGATCGACGGCCACAGCTTTGACGAGATGGAGAAGGCGTTTGAGGCGTTCCATGCGTGCGAGGGCAAGCCGACCGCCATCCTGATGCACACGCACAAGGGCAAGGGCGTCAGCTTCATGGAGGATTCCGTGGCGTGGCATGGCGCCGCGCCCAACGACGAGCAGTATGAAAAGGCGATGAGCGAGCTGCGTGCGCAGCTGGCGGAAGTGGAGGCAGCGCATGAGTGAGATCAAGAAGGTTGCTACGCGCGAAAGCTACGGCATCGCATTGGCAGAGCTGGGCCGGGCGCACGAGGACGTCGTGGTGCTCGACGCGGACCTGTCCAAATCCACCAAAACGGATACCTTTAAGAAGGAATTCCCGGAGCGGCACTTTAACTGCGGCATCGCCGAGTGCAACATGGCGGCGGCTGCTGCCGGCATGGCGGCGATGGGCCTGGTGCCGTTCGTCTCCAGCTTCGCGATGTTTGCGGCGGGCCGCGCGTTTGAGCAGATCCGCAATTCCATCGGCTATCCGCACCTGAACGTGAAGATCGGCGCGACGCACGGCGGCATCTCCGTCGGCGAGGACGGCGCGAGCCACCAGTGCTGCGAGGACTTCGCGCTGATGCGCTCCATCCCCGGCATGGTTGTGCTCTGCCCGTCCGACGGCGTGGAGGCGAAGGCGGCGGTGCACGCGGCCTATGCGCACCAGGGCCCGGTGTACATGCGCTTTGGCCGCCTGGCGCTGCCGGTGATCCACGACGAGGCGACCTTCAAGTTTGAAATCGGCAAGGGCGAGCAGCTCACCGACGGCACCGACGTGGCGATCATCGCCACGGGCCTGATGGTCGGCGAGGCGCTCAAGGCGGAGGAGATCCTGCGCGCCGAGGGCATCCATGCCCGCGTGATCAACATGTGCTCCATCAAGCCGCTGGACGAGGCACTGGTCATCGAGGCGGCGAAGGCGTGCGGCAAGGTCGTTACCTGCGAGGAGCACTCCGTCATCGGCGGCCTGGGCGAGGCGGTGGCCATGACGCTGGCCAAGAACTGCCCGACCAAGATGCGCTGCGTGGGCGTGCAGGACGTGTTCGGCAGCTCCGGCCCGGCGTGGCCCGTGCTCAAGAAGTTCGGCCTGAGCGCGGAGAACATCGTGGAAACGGTCAAGTCCTTCTAAGAGAAACAACAGCATAAGCCGACCCTCCGGCGGTTCTGCCGGAGGGTCGGCTCGGATTATCCACAAACTCCCGTGAAAGCGGGAGTTTTTTTATGCGATAAGGAAAATGGAGAGAAGATGACGAAGGCGGCCGATCTTTCTGAGATCACGCAGCCTTCGCGCCTTGGGCGGCACCGGCACATGGAAGCCGAATCCGGCGTGATCACGGCTTTCTGTGCATCAATCCAAATGATAGGCAGTGTGAATGGGCGCGCCCTGTACGGCATTCACATACGAAACGGCAATGGCAATGCGCGTGGGCTTTCCCTCCAGATTGTCGTGCCAGCGCAGGATGAACTCCTCCTCTGTGAGGTAGGTGTAGCTGCCGGAGGTCGACGGATCCATGAAATAGTAAATATACGTATCGCTCTCCGCATCCTTCCCGTATCCAATCAAGACGACATAGTGCCCGTCATCTTCCGTTGCCGCCGTGTAATCGCCGTCATCCCTCCAGGCCTGAATCACGCAGATGACCGGCGTGCCTTCATCAAGCTCCGCCCTGAATTGCGCCAGCAGGCGAAGCGCCGGATCGTCTTCATCCGAGGCGTAATCCGTACACATGATTTCTGTGGCAAACACGGGCGTATCCGGAGAACCGTCGATGCGAACGCCATCCAGATACTCGGCGATTTTTACATAGTTTGTTCCGTTTTCCGGCGTTGCCCCCAGCTCCCAAAGCAGCCGATCCTCCCGGGTGTCAAAATCATACCCCGCATAGCGCAGAACAGAGGCGACACAGGCCACGCCGCAGGTGAAATTGTGGCTCTGCCGGTACAGCGGCACCTCCAGGAGCCTGCCGTTTCCCGCCTCATCCGTTTCGGGCAGCGCCATGGCCGAAGCGCCGTAGGCATAGAACGTGCTTCCCTGTGGCCCGGTTTCGCTGAGGTAGTATTCCCTCATTTGGTCGGCGACGACCTCAGCCTCCGGCGCCTGGCTCACTGAAACCGCTGCGGTTTCGCAGGTGGGGACGCTCTGACTCTCGGATTCGGCATTTGCGGCCATGGGCAGCATGGCTCCTGCCACGGCAAGGCAGAGAAGGAGCTTTTGGTGCTTTTTCATCTCGAAATCCCTCCAATACATTGTGATCGCTTATACGATGCTCAAGGGTATTATACTATGTTCTTCTTGCAATTTCATGGGGGATCCTGCCAAAGCGGCAATTTTTTATAGCCTGACGGACTGCCGGTTCCAGCGAAGGTACGGTCGGACGGGAATAAGGGAATGCTTTCTTTGAAAAAGGGCGCGCTCTCAGGAAGGAGGACGGAGGAAGCTCCCGTTTGCAGCGCGCAATCTTTAGGCGGTCTTAATGCGGCGGTGAATACTCTTTTATCCTCTTTAGCGGTTCCGAAGTATGATAAAGGAGCAATCAGAAAGCAATAAAGATGCGATAAAGAGGCATAAAGGAGTCGCCGCATATGGATGCACGATGGCACCCGAAACGAAGACTGACGTCTTTTCAGATTATTATTCTCGGCTTTCTCGGTGTGATTCTGCTGGGCGCGCTGCTGCTGATGCTGCCCGTTTCCACCCGGAACGGCCAGGCGATGCCGTTTCTGGACGCGCTGTTCACCTCGACCTCGGCGGTCTGCGTGACCGGCCTGGTGCTGCACGATACGGCGACGACCTGGTCGCCCTTCGGGCAGCTGGTGATCATGCTCCTCATCCAGATCGGCGGCATGGGCGTCATCACCGTCGCCGCGGCGTTCGCGCTGATCTCCGGCCGAAAGATTTCCCTGATGCAGCGCAGCACCATGCAGGAGGCGATCTCCGCGCCGAAGGTGGGCGGCATCGTGCGCCTGACCAGCTTCATCATCCGCACGACGCTGCTGATCGAGCTGCTGGGCGCCGCCGCGATGGCGACGGTCTTCTGCCGGGACTTCGGAGCGAGGGGGCTGTGGATGGCGCTGTTCCATTCCGTGTCGGCCTTCTGCAACGCCGGCTTTGACCTGATGGGCGTGCGGGGCGAATTCTCCTCGCTGACCAGCTATGCCGCGGAGCCCGTGATCAACGTGACGGTCATGCTGCTGATCATCGTCGGCGGCATCGGCTTTCTGACCTGGGACGACATGCGCAGCAACCGCCTGCACGTTCACCAGTACAGGATGCAGAGCAAGGTGATCCTGTGCGCCACGGGCCTGCTGCTGCTGCTTCCGGCGCTGTACTTTTTCTTCTTCGAATTCGCTGCGCTCCCTCCGAAGGAGAGAATTCTGGCCTCGCTCTTCCAGGCCGTCACGCCGAGGACGGCGGGCTTCAACACCGTGGAGCTGACGAAGCTCAGCGAGGCGGGCCAGTGTATCACCGTCGCGCTGATGCTCACCGGCGGCAGCCCCGGCTCCACCGCGGGCGGCATGAAGACGACCACGGTCGCCGTCCTGTTCGCCGCAGCCATCTCCACCTTCCAGCGGGAGGAATACCCGCACTTCTTCAGGCGGCGGATCGACGACGACGTGGTCAAGAACGCGGCGACGATCCTGCTCATGTATCTGACGCTCTTCTTTTTCGGCGGCCTGATCATCAGCATCGCGGAGGATCTGCCCATGCTGACCTGCCTGTTTGAGGCCGCCTCCGCAGTCGGCACCGTGGGGCTGACCCTCGGCATCACGCCCGGGCTGGGCACGCTGTCCCAGCTCATCCTCATCATGCTCATGTTCTTTGGCCGCGTGGGCGGACTCACGCTGATTTTCGCCGCGCTGTCCGGCCGGCAGAAGAACGGTTCCAAATACCCTCACGAGAAAGTGACGGTAGGATGAAAGGAGAAACATCATGAAATCGATCCTCTTGATCGGCCTGGGGCGCTTTGGCAAGCACATCGCCGTGCATCTGAACAAGCAGGGGCATCAGGTCATGGCGGTGGACATCTCCGAGGAGCGCGTGGAGGCCGTGCTGCCGATCGTGACCAACGCGCAGATCGGCGACAGCACCAACGCCGCCTTTCTGGAATCCCTCGGCATCCGCAATTTCGACGTGTGCATCGTGGCCATCGGCAACGATTTCCAGAGCTCGCTGGAGACGACGTCGCTGCTCAAGGAGCTGGGCGCGAAGATGGTCGTCTCCAGGGCCGCCCGGGACGTGCACGAAAAGTTCCTGCTGCGCAACGGCGCGGACGAGGTGGTCTATCCCGAAAAGCAGATGGCCAAGTGGACGGCCATCCGCTACAGTGCCGATCACATCCTGGATTACATCGAGCTGGACGAGGATCACGCCATGTTTGAAATCCCCGTGCCGGAGAACTGGGCCGGACGCTCGATCGGGCAGATTGACATCCGCAAAAAGTACAGCATCAACATCATCGGCGTCAAGACAGGCGGCAAGCTGGAGCTGTCGCTCTCGCCGGACATGGTGCTGCCGGCCGGCGCGACCATGCTGGTGCTGGGACGCAGCCGGGATCTGCACAAGTGCTTTCATATCTGACTGCCGGAGGTGAGGGGAGAATATGAAGAATCTGCTGCTGATCGCTGCCGTGGCGGCCTTCTGCGCCATCGGCTGGCGCATCATGGGGAAATTTGACGGCTTTCTGAACGTCCGCGCGCAGGAGAAGACCATGCCCCTGGACGAGGAAAAGGAAATGGAAAAGGACAACTGAATATGATATAATGAAAAGCCCAAGACAAAGCCCCGTATGGAGGAACGCCCATGGAAATGCCCAGACAGGATCCGCGCCTGCATGATGTGCGTGCGGAGGCGACGGACGAGAAGCGGGGAAAGCTGAAGATCTTCTTTGGCTACGCTGCCGGCGTGGGAAAGACGTACGCCATGCTGCAGGCGGCCCATCAGGCGAAGGCGCGCGGCGTCGACGTGGTGGCCGGATACATCGAGCCCCATGAACGGCCGCAGACGGCGGCGCTGCTGGCCGGCTTGGAGCAGCTTCCCGCAAAGCAGATCGCCTGCGGCGGCGTCACGCTGCGCGAGTTTGACATCGACGGCGCGCTCAGACGGCGGCCCCGGCTCATCCTGGTGGACGAGCTGGCCCACGCCAACGCGCAGGGCAGCCGGCACAGCAAGCGCTGCCAGGACGTGCAGGAGCTGCTCGCCGCCGGCATTGACGTGTATACGACGGTCAACGTCCAGCACATCGAGAGCCTGAACGACACCGTGGCCTCCATCACCGGGGTGCCGGTGGCAGAGCGGATTCCGGACTCCGTGTTTGATCTGGCCGATCAGGTGGAGCTGGTGGACATCGAGCCGGCGGAGCTGCTGGAGCGCATGGCGGGCAACGCAGGCGCTTTCAGCGTGCAGACCCTGACCGCGCTGCGTGAGCTGGCCCTGCGGCGCTGCGCGGACCGGCTCAGCCTGCTGACCGAAGGCACCCGCATACAAAGCGATTATCACACCGACGAGCACATCCTGGTCTGCCTTTCCTCCTCGCCGTCCAACGCGAAGATCATCCGCACCGCGGCCAGAATGGCCAGAGCGTTCCGCGGCAGCTTTACGGCGCTCTTCGTGGAGACACCCGCCACGGCGGAGATGCGGGAGGAGGACAAGCGGCGGCTGCGGGAGAACATGCGCCTGGCGCAGCAGCTCGGCGCGCACATTGAGACGAGCTACGGCGAGGACGTGCCCTATCAGATCGCGGAGTTCGCCAGGCTTTCCGGCGTCTCCAAGATCGTCATCGGCCGCAGCACCGCCACCCGCAAGAGCATCCTCAGCAAGCCGACGCTGACGGAGCGCCTGATCGCCAACGCGCCCAACCTGGACATCCATGTGATTCCGGACGCCAGCGTGCAGGGCGGCTATCAGGAGAGGCCCGGGAGGGCGATGCGCATGAAGGCCATGCCCGTGCGGGACGTCGCCCAAAGCGTGCTGGTTCTGCTGGCCGCCACGCTGCTGGGGTTTGCGTTCTACGGCCTGGGCTTTACGGAGGCCAACATCGTCTCGGCCTACATCTTCGGCGTGCTGGTCATCTCGGTCATCACGACGAACCGCTTCTGCGGCGTGGCGGCGTCGATTGTCAGCGTGCTGGTGTTCAACTTCTTCTTCACCATTCCGCGCTTCACCTTCCAGTTCAACGACCCGGATTACTGGGTGACCTTCCCGATCATGTTCATGACGGCGCTGCTGACGGGCTCGCTCGCCACGCGCCTGAAGGACAATGCGAAGCAGTCCGCCCATGCGGCTTACCGCACAAAGATCCTCTTTGAGACCAACCAGCTCCTTCAGAAGGAGAATGACGAGCAGGCCGTGGCCGGCGCGACCGCGGGGCAGCTGCTCAAGCTGCTCAAGCGAGATCTGGTGATCTCCCTGTCCGACGGGAAGACGCTGGGCGCGCCCGTCATCTTCAGGACGCCGGACGGCGAGAAGTGCGACCTGGTTTCCGAAAAGGAAAGGGCGGTCGCGGCGTGGGTGCTGCGCAACAACAAGCACGCCGGCGCCACCACCGATACCCTGTCGGACGCGAAATGCCTGTATCTGGCGATCCGGGTCAACCAGCACGTCTACGGCGTGGTCGGCATCGCCATGAACGGCGTCCCGCTGGATTCCTTCGAAAACAGCGTCCTTTTGTCCATCCTGGGCGAATGCGCGCTGGCGCTGGAGAACATCCGCAACGCGCGAGAGAAGGAGGAGGCCGCGATCCTGGCCCGGAACGAGCAGCTTCGCGCCAACCTGCTGCGGGCCATCTCCCATGACCTGCGCACGCCGCTGACCTCCATCTCCGGCAGCGCCAGCAACCTGCTGGCCAACTACCAGAAGCTCGACGACGCGACCCGGGTGCAGACGTTTACCGACATCTACGACGATTCCATGTGGCTGATCAACCTGGTGGAGAACCTGCTGGCCATCACCCGGATTGAGGACGGCCGGGTCAAGCTGCACCAGTCCGTCGAGCTCATGGACGACGTGGTCGCCGAGGCGCTGCGCCACATCAACCGCAAGAGCCGGGAGCACACGATCCGCGTGAGCAGCGAGGAGGAGCTGCTCCTGGCCCGGATTGACGCGAAGCTGATCGTCCAGGTGCTCATCAATCTGGTGGACAACGCGATCAAGTACACGCCGGTTGGCTCGCACATCGGGATCCACACGCGCAAGCGCGGCGGCCGGGTGGAGGTTTCCGTCTCCGACGACGGGCCGGGCATTCCGGACGCGCAGAAGGAGCGCATCTTCGACATGTTTTACAGCGGCGCCAATCAGATCGCGGACAGCCGCAGGAGCCTGGGCCTGGGCCTGTCTCTGTGCCGCTCCATCGTCACGGCCCACGGCGGAACGATTGCGGTGTCGGACAACCGGCCGAGGGGAACGGTCTTCACCTTTACACTGCCTGCCGGGGAGGTTGAGCTGCATGAATAAACCGCTGATTCTGGTTGTGGAGGACGATCCGCCCGTCCGCAACCTGATCACGACGACCCTGAAGATGAACGACTACCGGTATCTGGCAGCCGCCAACGGGGAGACGGCCATCCTGGAGGCCTCCTCCCACAATCCGGACATCGTGCTGCTGGATCTGGGCCTGCCGGACATGGACGGCGTGGAGGTGATCCGCAGCATCCGCTCCTGGTCCAATCTCCCCATCATCGTCATCAGCGCCCGCAGCGAGGACAGCGACAAGATCGAGGCGCTGGACGCGGGCGCGGACGATTACCTGACCAAGCCCTTCTCCGTGGAGGAGCTGCTGGCCCGGCTGCGCGTCACGCAGCGCAGGCTGTCCTATATGACGGCGGAGATGCTCTCGGCCAGCTCCGTCTTCGTCAACGGCAAGCTGAAGGTGGACTATGCCGGCGGCTGCGCGTATCTGGACGGGCAGGAGCTGCACCTGACGCCCATCGAGTACAAGCTGCTGTGCCTGCTGGCCAAGAACGTGGGCAAGGTGCTCACGCACACCTTCATCACCCAGAACATCTGGGGGCGCAGCTGGGACAACGACGTCGCCTCCCTGCGCGTCTTCATGGCGACGCTGCGTAAAAAGCTGGAGCCGACGCCGGATTCTCCGCAGCTGATTCAGACCCATATCGGCGTGGGCTACAGGATGATGAAGGTGGAATAGTGCCAGGCGGCTGACCGGGAAACGGTTCAGCCGCCTTTGCTTTTCCCTGATGGGCCATACTTTTTGGGTTATGGGGTCATTATAAGTGTATACCCATCTGGACATCGGGGGCTTCTTTATGGTATCCTCTGAACAGATTTCCCCGGAAGCGCTCTGACAGACGGATCGATGAGAAAGGGCTGCCCATCCGCAGCCCTTCTCCCGCCCGGGCAAGCATCCCTGTCAGCGGACGATCAGGGCTTTTCTCCCCTTCCGACCGGCGCGCTGTCTCTGGATGTGCGCCGGATACTGCCCTAAAGAGGAAAATGAAAGGAGCCCCCACCATGAGCGATATCCTCGTCGGAATACTGGGTCTCATCTGCATCGTTGCCATTGTCGTCACGCTCTTTAAGAGCAAGACACAGCCGGCCATCGCCTTCATCGTCTTCCCGGCGGTGCTGGGCCTCATCATGGTCATCGGCGGCCGCTACAGCTTTGACAACCTCGCGACCATGATCAAGTCCGGATTTGGCAGCACCGGCCCCACGGCCGCGCTGTTCGTCTTCTCCGTGCTGTACTTCGGCATCATGACGGACGCGGGCATGTTTGACGTCATCATCGGCAAGCTGATGGGGCTGGTGGGCGACAACGTGATCGGCGTCGCGCTGGTGACGGCGGTCATCGCGCTGGTCGGCCATCTGGACGGCGGCGGCGCCTCCACCTTCTGCATCGTCATTCCCGCTATGCTGCCCGTCTACAAGCGCATGCACATGCGCACGACGACGCTGCTGCGCATTGCCGTGCTGTCCATGGGCGTGCTCAACCTCATGCCCTGGGCAGGCCCCACCA
>JAGBDL010000042.1 GCA_017937505.1 Clostridia bacterium
GCGGCCACGACGCGCACATGGCGATGCTCCTTGGCGCGGCGCGGGCGCTGGCCGCGCATGCGCAGGAGGCGCCCGGCTGCGTGCTGTTCGTCTTCGAGCGCGGCGAGGAGAAGGGCGGCAAGGGCTTTCTTGAGCACCTGCTGCCGTATATCGACGAGCACTTTGCCGTGGACGCGTGCTATGCGACGCATGTGCGCTGGGACATTCCGGCGGGAAAGATCGCGGTGCTGGACGGCGCGGCGATGGCGGGCGCGTTCGGCTTCGACGTGTCGATTCACGGGCGGGGCGGCCATGGCTCGAGGCCCGATCTGGCGGTCAGCCCGATCGACTGCTTCAGCGCGATTCACCAGCAGCTGCTGGCGCTACGCATGCGCGCCGTGGAGCCGGAGAAGGTGCTCACCTACTCGCTGGGCCTCGTGCAGGCGGGCGAGCAGGGCAACGTCATCCCGGACACGCTGCGCTTTGCGGGCACCGTGCGGACGTATGACACGGCGTGCTCGGGCGAGCGCTTTGCGCAGGAGATGAAGCGCATCATCGACAACACCTGCGCATCGCACGACTGCGAGGCGGAGTACACGCACTTCAGCAAGCCGCTGTACGAGGTGCGCAATCATCCCGCCGCGGCGGCGCTGGCCAGACAGGCGATCGCCCGGAACCTGGGCATGCTCTCGCTGACGGCGTGCGCGCCGTGGATGGCCTCGGAATCGATGAGCGCGTACCTTCGGCTCTGGCCGGGCGTGCTCACCTTCACCGGCGTGCAGAACGAGCGCAAGGGCGCCGGCGCAAACCATCACACGCCGGCGTTTGATCTGGACGAGTCGGCGATGCTGCCCGGCGCGGCGGCGGCCTGTGCGTTCGCGCTGGACGTCCTCTCCACGCGGCCGGATTTCGGTTTTCAGCGCGGGATCGTGTCGATGCAGGATCTGGTCAGCCGCTCTATATAAAGCCGCCAGAGGCGTTGACAGCGCGTACAATACGCGATACAATATACAGCTGTGCAGTTGTGCACGGCTGTTTTGATGTTCAGCAGCATGGGAGCAGCGCGAAGCGAAGAAGGGAGTCTGAGGGATGAAATCCCTCAGGCAGGTTTTAGGGCGGCAGCCCTATCGGAGAATGAAATGGACAAGAATCAAACGCAGGAAAACAAGATGGGCGTCATGCCGGTGGGCAGGCTGCTGGTGAACATGAGCGTCCCGATGATGGCGTCGATGCTCGTCATGGCGCTGTACAACATCGTCGACTCCATGTTCGTGGCGCGCGTGAGCGAGAACGCGCTGACCGCCCTGAGCATGGCCTTCCCGGTGCAGAATCTGATGGTCGCGCTGGCCGCCGGTCTGGGCGTGGGCCTCAACGCCGTGCTCTCCCGCGCGCTGGGCGCGAAGGACGAAAGGAGCGTCTCCAAGGCCGCAAACAACGGCTTGTTCCTGATGCTCCTGTGCGCGGCGGCGTTCATGCTGCTGGGCGGAACGTGCAGCCGCCTGTACTTTGAGGCGCAGACGGACATCGGCGAGATCGTCGAGGGCGGCGTGATGTACACGAGCATCGTCACCGTCGGCTGTCTGGGCCTGTTCATGCAGATTCTCTTTGAGCGCCTGCTGCAGAGCACGGGCCGCACGGTGCTGACCATGTACAGCCAGCTCGTCGGCACGGTCATCAACATCGTGCTCGATCCGATTCTGATCTTTGGCCTGCTGGGCATGCCCCGCATGGGCGTGGCCGGCGCGGCGCTGGCCACGATCCTGGGCCAGTGGATCAGCGCGGCCGTAGGGCTGACGATGTGCCTGAGGAAGAATCCGGAGGTGAAGCTGACGCTCAGGGGCTTCAGGCCGGAGGGCGCGATGCTCCGGCGGATTCTTTCCATCGGCGTGCCGTCGGTCATCATGCAGTCCATCGGCTCGGTGATGACCTTCCTGATGAACCAGATCCTCATCGCGTTCTCCTCGACGGCGGTGGCGGTCTTCGGCGTGTACTTCAAGCTCCAGAGCTTCGTGTTCATGCCCATCTTCGGCATGAACAACGGCACCGTGCCGATCGTCGCCTACAACTACGGCGCGCGCCGTCCGGACCGCATGACCAAGGCGATCCGCTACTCGGTCACCGCGGCGATTGTCATCATGGTCTGCGGAACGCTGCTCTTCCACACGGCGACCCGGCAGCTACTGGGCATCTTCGATGCGTCGGAGGAGATGCTGCGCATCGGCGTGCCGGCGCTGCGGATCATCTCGCTCAGCTTCCCGGTTGCGGGCTTCTGCATCGGCGTGGGCACGGTCTTCCAGGCGCTGGGATACAGCGTGTATTCCATGATCGTCTCGCTGGTGCGCCAGCTCTTCGTGCTCATCCCGTGCGCGTATGTGATCGGCAGGGTCACGGGCGACGTGACCGATGTGTGGTACGCCTTTGTCATTGCGGAGGCGTTCTCGCTCGCGCTGAGCAGCTTCTTCTTCAGACGGGTGTACAAAAACGTCATCAAACCGCTGTTTGACAAATGAAGAGAAACAAAGCCGGACTCCCTCTGAATGAAGTGAACCCCAAAAGTTAGACATTTTTTGAATTAAGCGGCCTGAAGGGTCTGATATCTGTGTTGAGCAGGTGTCAGGCCCTTCAGTTTTAGCTTGATCCTGCGGTTGTTGTAGTAATCGAGGTATTCGACCAGTTCGGCCTTGAAGTGTTCCAAGGAGTCAAAGCCTTGGAGATAAAGAAGCTCCGATTTGAGCAGACCGAAGAAATTCTCCATCACAGCATTGTCCAGACAGTTGCCTTTACGGCTCATGCTTTGCCGGATACCTTTTCCATCTAGCATCTCTTGATATTTTTTGTGCTGGTATTGCCAGCCCTGGTCAGAGTGAAGAATCAGCCCTGTATCATCTGGAATCGTCGCAAACGCAGCATCCAGCATGGAAGTGACCATGCTGAGTACAGGCCGATCCGAAATAGTATAACTAACCAGGTTCTCGCTGCACAGATCAAGGATGGGTGACAGATACATCTTCTCACCGAACAGGGAGAACTCCGTTACGTCGGTGACCCATTTCTGATTTGGCTTCTCTGCATAGAAGTCTCTTTCCAGCAGATTTGGAGCGACTTTTCCGACCTCACCCTTGTAAGAACGATACTTCTTCATCCGTACTTTACTGCTCAACCCCATCTGCCGCATGAGCTTCATGACGAGCTTATGGTTGTAGTGAAGGCCTCGGTTCCGTAGCTCCTGCGTTACTCTCCTGTAGCCGTATCGACCCTTGTTTTCAGTGACAATGGCGCAGATTTCTTCTTTCAGTTCTGCGTGTTTATCTGGTTCTTTCTGCTTCTTGGTGTAGTAATAATATGTGCTGCGAGGGAGGCCGGCAACATCCAGCAACAGCGACAGCTTGTATTCATGCCTCAGTTCCCATATTACTTTCGCTTTCTCTCTTGCCGTACCCTCTCGGCAACCAAGGCATTCAATTTTTTTAGGTATGCATTCTCAGCTCTTAGCCGCTGCACTTCTGCCAGCAGATCTTCTTCTACTTCTGGTTTTAGTTTCTTTGGTGGGCGACCCTTGCTGCCACGGCCACGGCGCTCAATGTACAGTCCTTCCGGGCCTTCTTCCAGATAGATCCGTTCCCATGAGGCCACACGGTCATGTGCAGTTATTCCGTATAGCCGCGCCACTTCTTTATGACTCAGCTTTTCTCGCTGCATCATTTCAACGACTTCCTGTTTGAATTCCCCAGTATACCTCTTGTTCGGCACTCCTTTTGGCATAAAACAACACCCCATTCGTTAGTAGTATACCATACTGTCTAACAAATGGGGTGCTGTTCA
>JAGBDL010000004.1 GCA_017937505.1 Clostridia bacterium
AGGCGCCAGCGCTTGTCGCGGCTAAGCGGACGGGTCTCCATGATGCGCACGGTGTCGCCGATGCAACACTCGTTGTTCTCATCATGGGCCTTGATCTTCGTGGTACGGTTCATGATCTTGCCATACAGCGGATGGCGAACGCGGTACTTGACCGCGATGGTGATGGTCTTGTCCATCTTGTCGCTGACAACGACGCCAACGCGGGTCTTGCGCATTCCTCTAACTTCAGACATGTCTGTGTCTCCTTTCAGGTTACGCCTGAGCCTTCAGCTCGAGGGCGCGCAGCGCGGTCTTGGCACGGGCGATGTCACGCTTGGTGTTCGCAATCGCCATCGTGTCCTGCAGCTGGCCGGTCGCCAGCTGGAAGCGCAGGTTGAAGAGCTCCTTCTTCAGCTCCACAACCTTATCGTTGAGCTCGGCAGCGGACAGATCGCTAAACTGATTCTTCTTCATTACGCTTCACCACCTTCGCTGGTCTGTTCACGGGCGATGATCTTGGTCTTCAGCGGCAGCTTGTGCTGCGCCAGACGAAGAGCCTCGCGGGCGTCAGCCTCCGGCACGCCCTTGATCTCGAAGATCACGCGGCCCGGCTTGACGACGGCAACCCAGTACTCCGGAGAGCCCTTGCCGGAGCCCATGCGGGTCTCCGCCGGCTTCTCGGTGATCGGCTTGTCCGGGAAGATCTTGATCCAAACCTGGCCGCCACGCTTGGTGTAACGGGTCAGGGCAACACGGGCGGCCTCGATCTGGCGGGCGGTCACCCAGCACGGCTCAGTGGCCTGAATGCCAAAGTCACCGTACGCCAGGAAGTTGCCGCGATGGGCCTTGCCCTTCATGCGGCCGCGGAAGACGCGGCGGCGCTTCACTCTCTTGGGCATCAACATGGTTTACTTGCCTCCTTCGGTCTTGGCCGGAACCTTCTTCGCGGTCGGAAGAACCTGGCCCTTGTAGATCCAGACCTTCACGCCCAGGCGGCCGTACGCGGTCTTCGCCTCGGCGAAGCCGTAGTCAATATCCGCACGCAGGGTCTGCAGCGGGATGGAACCCTCGTGGTAGCCCTCGGAGCGCGCGATGTCCGCGCCGCCCAGACGACCGGAAACGGAGGTCTTGATACCCTTCGCGCCAGCACGCATGGAGCTCTGCAGGCACTTCTTCATCGCGCGGCGGAAGGACACGCGGTTCTCCAGCTGCGCGGCGATGTTCTCGGCAACCAGCTGCGCATCCATGTCCGGGTTCTTGATCTCCTGGACGTTGAGGATGACCTGGGCACCCGTGCCCAGCTCCTTGGCCAGCGCAGCCTTGATCTTCTCGATGTTCGCGCCGTTCGCGCCGATGACGATGCCCGGCTTGGCGACGTGCACGGTCACGGTCACGCGGACCTTGTCGTTGTCAAAACGGCGCTCGATGTCCACGTGGGAGATGCCGGCGTCGTAGAGCCTGACAGGCTTCTTGCTCTTGTCGTCGACGAACTCCAGATTCTTAATCATCTTGCGGAGCTTCGCATCGGACACGAGGTTGTCCGCGAAGTCCTTCTTATCCGCATACCAGCGGGTGCTCCAATCCTTGATGACGCCGACGCGGGCGCCATGCGGATTCACTTTCTGGCCCATCCGAAAACCTCCTTACTTCTGGTCGAGCACGACAGTGATGTGGCTCGTGCGCTTGAGCATCGGGGAAGCGCTGCCACGGCTGCGGGCAACGTAGCGCTTGAGCGTCGGGCCCGGATTGGCGTAGACTTCCGCGACGTACAGGGAGCCGCGGTCCATGCTCAGGTTGTTTTCGGCGTTGGCAATCGCGGAAAGCAGCAGCTTCTCCACCACGGGGGCGGCAGCCTTCGGCGTGTACATCAGGATCGCAAGCGCTTCGTCGACCTTCTTGCCGCGGATCAGATCGATGACGATCTTCACCTTGCTGGAAGAGATGCGCACGTAACGAGCGGTCGCGCGGGGACGCTTGTCCGCAATCTCCTTGCGGACCTTCGCCTTTTCACGAATTCTGGTAGCCATGCGATTTCACTCCTTTACTTGCGGCCGCTGGCGCTCTCGCCGGCGTGACCCTTGAAGGTGCGCGTCGGGGCGAACTCACCCAGCTTGTGACCAACCATTTCTTCCACGATGTAAACCGGCACATGCTTGCGGCCGTCGTGCACCGCGATCGTGTGACCGACCATCTGGGGGAAGATGGTGGACGCGCGGGACCAGGTCTTCAGCACGCTCTTCTTGCCGGATTCGTTCATTTCCTCGACCCTCTTGAGCAGCTTCGCAGCTACATAGGGGCCCTTCTTGACCGATCTGCTCATTGATGAGTCCTCCTATTACTTCTTGCCCGCACGCTTGACAATCTTCTTGTCAGAGTACTTCTTCGGCTTGCGGGTCTTCAGGCCGAGAGCCGGCTTGCCCCACGGGGTGACAGGCGCCGGAAGACCGACCGGGCTCTTGCCCTCGCCGCCGCCATGCGGGTGATCGCACGGGTTCATAACCACGCCGCGGACGCTCGGACGGATGCCCATGTGACGGGTGCGGCCGGCCTTGCCGACGCGGACGTTGCTGTGATCCACGTTGCCGACGGTGCCGATGGTCGCCTTGGAGTCCATGGAAACCAGGCGCACCTCGCCGGAGGGGAGACGAACCTGAGCGTTCTTGCCTTCCTTCGCCATCAGCTGAGCGGCGTCGCCGGCGGAGCGGACGAGCTGGCCGCCGCGGCCCGGAACGATCTCAATGTTGTGGATCAGGGTGCCCAGCGGGATGTTGCGGATCGGCAGGGCGTTGCCCGGCTTGATGTCCGCCTCGGCGCCGGAGACGACGGTGTCGCCAACCTTCAGATCGATCGGCGCCAGGATGTAGCGCTTCTCGCCGTCGGCGTAGTTGAGCAGCGCGATGAACGCGGTGCGGTTCGGATCGTACTCGATGGAAGCGACCTTGGCCGGGATGCCGTCCTTGTTGCGCTTGAAGTCGATGATACGATACTTCTGCTTGTTGCCGCCGCCCTGGTGGCGAACGGTGATCTTGCCCTGCTTATTGCGGCCGGCCTTGTTCTTCTTGATTTCCACAAGAGACTTTTCCGGCGTCGTCTTGGTAACTTCCTCGAAGGTCAGCACCGACATGAAACGGCGCGCCGGGGAAGTCGGCTTATAAACGCGAATAGCCATGTTGCATTAACCTCCCTGTTACTGCGCCATGCCGTCGAAGAACTCGATGGTCTTGGAGTCCTCCTTCAGGGTGACGTAGGCCTTCTTGATCTCGGGGGTGCGGCCGGCGTAGCGGCCCTGACGCTTGATCTTGCCGAGGGTACGCAGGGTGTTGACGCTGGCCACCTTCACGCCGAAGACGGCTTCGACAGCCTGCTTGATCTCGATCTTGTTGGCGCCAATCGCCACTTCGAACACGTAGCGCTTGTCCGCCAGGCCATCGTAGGCCTTCTCCGTCAGCACCGGACGGAGGATGATATCATGAGGATTCTTCATTACGCGTAAACCTCCTCAACGAGCTTGACCGCTTCCTCAGTGATGATGAACTTCTCGTTGCCGAGGATGTCCAGCACGTTAATGGTGTTGACGTAGGCGGTCTTCAGGCCCGCGATGTTCGCGGACGCGCGGGTGATGGTGTCGTCCGGGCCGGCCAGGACCAGCAGCGCGGACTTGCTGACGCCGAGGTTCTTCAGGATCGCCGCAACCTCGCGGGTCTTCGGCGCGGTCAGCGCGATCTTGTCCAGCACGATCATCTCGTTCTCATTGACCTTGCTGGTGAGCGCGCCCTTCAGGGCCAGACGGCGAACCTTCTTGGGCACGTTGATCACATAGTCGCGGGGCTTCGGCGCGAAGACGACGCCGCCGTGGGTGAACTGCGGAGCGCGGTTGCCATGGTGGCGCGCGTTGCCGGTGCCCTTCTGGCGATAGATCTTACGGCCGCCGCCGCGGACCTCGCCGCGGGTCTTGGCGGACTGGGTGCCCTGGCGCTTGGCCGCCAGCTGGCTGCGGACAACCAGGTGGATGACGCTCTCGTTGATCTCGGCGGCGAAGATCTCTTCGCTCAGCTCGATCTCACCGACCTTGGCGCCTTCCTGATTCAGCATTGCAATCTTAGGCATGGTGACGGTTCCTCCTTATCAGGCCTTGACGGAATCGCGGATCACGAGCGTGCCGCCATTCGGGCCCGGCACGTTACCCCTGACCAGCAGGAGATTGCGCTCGGCATCCACGCGCACGACGCTCAGGTTCTGAACGGTGACGCGGTCGACGCCGTAGTGGCCGGACATGTGCTTGTTCTTGAACACGCGGGACGGGGTGGAGTTCGCACCCATGGAGCCGACGCCGCGGTGATACTTGGAGCCGTGGGCCATCGGGCCGGTGTGCTGGTTCCAGCGCGCGATGACGCCGGTGAAGCCGTGGCCCTTGGAGGTGCCGGTGATGTCGACCTTGTCGCCCGCGGCGAACACGTCAACCTTCACCTCGTCGCCCACGTTGTAGGCGCCGCAGTCCTCCAGGCGCAGCTCGCGCAGCTTGCGGCAGGGGGCGACGTTCGCCTTGGCGAAGTGGCCCTTGATCGGCTTGTTCACGAGCTTTTCAGCGCGGTTGGGGGCGTAAGCGTCGAAGCCCACCTGAATGGCCTCGTAGCCGTCCTTCTCCATCGTCTTCTTCTGCACGACCGGGCAGGGGCCTGCCTCGATAACCGTGACCGGGATCAGGCGGCCGTCCTCGGTAAAGATCTGCGTCATGCCGATCTTCTTGCCGACGATACCTTTCTTCATCTTATCTTACCTCCTGATCACAGTTTGATCTCGATCTCAACGCCGGCCGGCAGATCGAGCTTCTCCATCGCGTCAAAGGTGGCGCGGGTGGGGTTCTGAACGTCGATCAGGCGCTTGTGGGTGCGCTGCTCGAACTGTTCGCGGGAATCCTTGTACTTGTGGGTCGCGCGCAGGATCGTCACAACTTCCTTTTCGGTGGGAAGCGGGATCGGGCCGGACACCTTGGAACCGGTGCGGCGAGCGGTCTCGACGATGCGCTCGGCAGCCTGGTCGACGAGGCTGTGCTCGTAGGCCCAGAGCTTGATGCGGATTTTCTTGCTGGCCATTTCTTTTCCTCCTTGTTCGTACTCAAGTACGACTGCTTGGCTTTCTTTGCCCTGCATAACGGTCTTGAGCCGTCGTCCGATTCGCGGACATGGTCCGTGACAGTTCCCCCACCGGCCAGTGAGCAATCTGCCACTTCATCCCCTTTGCAGACATCCTCCACATTATATTCTAAAACCGGAAATTGCGCAAGCCCCTTTTTGAAATTTTTTTCGACTTTTTTGAGGTTTTCTTCCCGGCATCCGATTTTTCGTCCCTTCAAAAAATCAAGCTCTGTCAAGGCTTTTTGTGCCCGCACATCGTCTCCCGCCCGCCCGGATTTATGTCCACTTTACCGGGCGTATCATTTCACCGATCTGTGCACACCCGTCCAGGCGTTTCACCCCTCGGAAAAAGCAAACTTTCACCAATTTTCGAGCGGTCAAGCGCCCTTTTTTCGTCACTATGCACAACTCTCTGAGGCGCAATCTATACCGGTTTGCTGGTATACAAGTCAATCCGTCCATTGCTTTATCGCTTTAAAGTATTCAAGCACAGTGCTTCAGACGTCCGATGTCTGACCGATTCCCTCCCCGCATAAAAACGGGGCCTCCCGCCCGGAAGGTCCCCCGTTTCTTCATTTGATACTCCTTCTTGGTGAACAATTCATTTTGCAAAACCAACCCGTTTCAATCGTAGGCTGCTTTGCAGCCTGCTCTGAAACACTGTTTTTCTTTGCTTTTGAGAACGTTGGGGCCGCAGGCCCCAAACCCCGCCTGGGGATTTCATCCCCAGACCCCTTCTTCGCTTCGCGCTCTTTCAAGCATCTTAAGCGGAGCCAGTATGCTCACGCCCTTCTGCGCGTCCGCATCCGCCGCACGACGCACGAGAGCGTGAAGTTGATCGCGAAATACACGAGGAACGCGAAACCGAAGAGCACGAACACATCGGTGACGTGAATGGTGCCGCGGTTGAAGCGGTCCACCCAGGTGCCGTTGTAGCTGTTGGCCTTGGAGATGATCAGCTTGGTGCAGCCCATCAGCTCCACGGTCACCAGGCTCGCCATGTAGCTGGAGTCCTTGATCGTCGTGATCATCTGGGACAGCAGCGTCGGCACGATGTTGCGGAACGCCTGCGGCAGCACGATCAGCGTCATCGTCTGGAAGGTGCCAAAGCCCTGCGAGTACGCCGCCTCGAACTGGCCCTTGGCCACGGAGTTGAGGCCGCCGCGGATGATCTCCGCCATGATCGCGGAGGTGAACAGCGTAAACGCCACAATCGCCTTGAACAGCGTCTTCACGGCGACCGTCGAGGTAAAGCCCAGCAGCGCCGCAAAGCCCTTGCTGATATTCGGCGCGGGGCACATGACAAAGCAGACGAACATCCACAGCATCAGCGGCGTGTTGCGGAAGAGCTCGATGTACGCCGAGGCGATCTTCTGCAGGATTCTCGCCGGTCCGCTGGTGCAGTAGTTGCGCGCCAGCGCCAGCGCCGCGCCCACGATCACGCTCAGCACGATGGTGATGAAGGAGATGCCCAGCGTGAAGGCCAGGCCCTTGAGCAAATAGCTGACGACGTCCGGGTTTTTGAGGATGCCGATGCTGCCCTGCAGCTCCGTCATGAACTGATCCATTACACCGCCGCCTCCTTTGTCCCGTCGTCCGTCTGCTCGGGCTTCACCTTGTCGCGTTCCTTGAGCCGCTGCTCCCACCGGCCCGCCATCATCGACAGCGGATAGCACACGCAGAAGAACAGCGCGCCGCCGACCAGGTACGCCGGGCCGTATGCGCCGCCCGTGCTCGCGCCGGTCACGAAGTTGTAGGTCGTGGCGATCAGGTCCGCGCCGCCGATGATGTACAGGCAGCTCGTGTTCTTGATCAGCGCAACCATCTGGTTGACCATGGGCGGCAGAATGATCTTGATCGTCTGCGGCAGGATGATGTGCCGCATGGTATCCACATAGTCAAAGCCCTGCGACCGTGCCGCGTCGAACTGGCCCATCGGGATGGACTGGATGCCCGCCCGCACCACCTCGGCGACGTACGCGCCGTGATACAGGCCCAGCGAGATGAAGCCGATCGTCACGACCGTGATCTTCACGCCCGAGTACGCCAGCGCGTAGTACAGGAAGCAGACCTGCAGAATCAGCGGCGTGTTCTGGAAGAACTCGACGTACATGCGCGCGATGACGCGCAGCGCTCGTTTGCTGCCCGTCGCCATCAGGCCGAGCGTGAAGCCGATGACCATCGCGATCAGCAGACCGACGACAGCGCTTTGCAGCGTGTTGATCAGGCCGCTGATGAATGTCGCGCGGTATTGCCACACCGTCGCCCATGCCTTTGCGCTGAATACGGTTTCCATAGACGCCTCCTTTTTTGGGGCTCTGCCCCAAACCCCGCAAGGGACATTGTCCCTTGACCCTCTTTCGCTTCGCGCGGTTTTACGCAGGGTTTCATATAGAAGAAAATGGGCGCGCAGCCCGCGGCTGCGCGCCTTGATGTTTTGCGTTTTACAGGCCCCACTCAGCGATCATGCTGTCGATCGTGCCGTCGGTGAGCCAGCCGGTGATGAGCTCCTCCACCTTCGCGGACAGCTCGGAGCCCTTCTTGGTCGCCACGCCGTAGTCCTGCGGGGAGAAGGACGCGTCGATGAAGCTGCGGTCGTCGGTCTTGTAGTTGGCCAGGATGGACTTATCCACGCAGAAGGCGTCCACGTCGCCGGCGTCCAGCGCCAGGCTGATGGCCGGATAGTCGTCAAACTCCTTGAACTTGACGCCCGCGCTGAAGGTCGCGATCTCGAAGGCGTCCGCGTCGAACGCGTCGATCACGCCGGCGTCAGCCATCGCGGTGGCCAGCGCCTTGGCGGAGGTAGAGCCGGTGGACACGCCCACGGTCTTGTCCTTGAGGCCTGCCAGATCGGTGATGCCGCTCGCCGTCTCCACCAGCACGGTCACGGCGTCGGTGTAGTACGGGGTGGAGAAGTCCCAGCTCTCCTTGCGCTCGGGCTTGATGGTGAAGGTCGCGATGACGCAGTCCAGCTCATCGTTGTCCAGCATCTGGCCGCGGGTCGCCGCCGTCACGGTGGTGTATTCCACGTCGTCATAGCCCAGCGCTTCCGCGATCTTCGCGCCCAGATCGATTTCCAGGCCGGAGTACTCGCCCGTCATCTCATCGAGGTAGCCGAAACCGTAAACATCCTGCTTCACGCCGACACGGAAGGTTTCGGCGGAGGCCGCAGCGGTCATGGACAGCAGCATCACAGCGGCGAGGACGAGCATCAACATCTTTTTCATATGGGGTTTCCTCCTTTATGGAATTTACGATATAGGTAACCGCCAGGCGGTTATCATCTGAGAATCTTGGAGAGGAACGCTTTGGTTCTCTCGTGCTCGGGGTTGGTGAAGAAGTGCTCCGGCGTGCCCTGCTCCAGGATGTGTCCGCCGTCACAGAAGACCACGCGGTCGGCCACCTCGCGCGCGAAGCCCATCTCGTGCGTGACGACCACCATCGTCACGTCGTCGTGGCTCAGCTCGATCATGATGTCGAGCACCTCCTGCACCATCTCCGGGTCAAGCGCGGAGGTCGGCTCGTCGAAGTAAATCACCGGGTTCTTCATCGTCAGCGACCGCGCGATCGCGATGCGCTGCTGCTGGCCGCCGGAGAGCGTCGTCGGGTAGACGTGCGCCTTCTGCGCCAGGCCGACGCGTTTGAGGTTCTCCATGGCCAGCGCCTCAGCCTCGGCCCTGGGCACCTTCTTGAGCTTCACGGGCGCCAGCGTCAGGTTTTCCATCACCGTCAGATGCGGGTACAGGTTGAACTGCTGGAATACCATCGAGGAGTACTGGCGGTTGAGCGCGGAGCGCGTCTTGTGCGTCATCAGCTTGCCGTCGATGTACACCTCGCCGCTGGTCACCTCCTCCAGGCCGTTCATGCAGCGGATGAGCGTGCTCTTGCCCGATCCGCTCGGCCCGATGATCACCAGCTTTTCTCCCTTGGGAACCGTCAGATCGATGCCCTTGAGCACCTCCAGGTGACCAAATCTCTTGTGCACGTTGTTCAGCTTTATCAAAAGGAACGCCTCCTGCCGTCGATCCAGCACCCTGATCTGAATTTTCCGTTTCAGCAGAATTCAGTTTAACACTTTACCTCGCTGAAACGTTGTACATGCAGTATATCATATTGTGCTCCGCAATGCAAGTTTAATTTTTCATATATTCAAAATTATAGGAATATGCCGAAATCATTCTTTCTCAGAGAAGTTTTTTCACCCATATTATTCATTTTCAAAATCTATGCAGCAAAAAAGGCGGATATGCCCTTGCAGCATCCGCCTTCATTTTGTTCTTTTTGCGTCCGTCTTCTCAGTTCACGCCGAAGATCGCCTTCACCTCGTCGGTGATTTCCGCGCCGATCTCCTGCGCCGAGGCGACGTAGCGGTTGTACAGCTCCCGCTTGGTCTGCGGCGCGCCGCAGTACACGCAGGGCGTCAGCTTCTTAAATTCGTCCCTGTCCAGATCTGCGTAGGTGAAATCGCCGGTCAGCGGCAGGTACTGCGCCTTCACGCCCGGGCAGTTCTCGTCGATGTGGTAGTTGCTGCCGCCGTTCGGGTTGCGGTAGAGCTGCGTATCCGGATCCGGCAGCTCCGGCGCGTACATCTGCCGCCCCTTGTCCTCCCAGATGAAGACCTTGGTATTGAGCGGCAGGTTGTTCCAGAACCACTCCATGTTGAAGCCGTCCGCATTCTTCCTGCGCGGGATGCGGATGCAGCCGTGGCTGGCCTTGTAGCCCAGCTGAGGCTCGTAGTTCGTGTAGATCTTCGTGCCGTCCGCGCCGACGTCGTGGAGCACCTCGTGCAGCAGCGTGCCGCCGTTGATGCGGATGGCGAAGCGGCCGACGGTGCTCGAGCCGGCCTGGAAGTTGCCGACGCGGCTGACCGTGATGAACTCGCCCGCCGGGGTCTCGTTGTAGGGCTGGCTCTTGGTGTTCTTGCCCGTGGACACATCCAGCGACGTGACGATCCTGCCGCTTTCAAAGACGTAGAGCTTCTGCCGCAGCTTGTCGATCAGCAGCGCGTATTTGTCGCTGGGTGTCACCTGCTGCAGCCGGCTCGCCTTGATGTAGCCCTGCACCTTGCTGGCCGCGATGGACTCCATGTAGCTGTTGTCCGTCTTCGTGCCGTCGTTGGTGTAGGCCTCGATGAGCGCATAGCCGTCCACGTTCGCCTCCAGCACATGCACGCCCTGGCTCTGCCCGTGCAGCTCGCCCGCGCAGTTCTCCTTGTACGGGCGCGCGCTGATGCCCGGCTGGTTGGTGATGTAGATGTTTTCCGTCTGCTCGCCCTGCAGCACCGTGATCGGCTGCATCATCAGATCCCAGATGGCCTGCTGGTGCTCCGGGTTGGTCAGGTCGTACTCGTCCGGGTTCATGTCCCAGAAGCTCGACGCCTGCGGCACGCCGCCCGCATCGGCCGCCGCGGCCGGCTCGTCCCAGCTCGCCGCCTCCTCGGCGTTAAGCAGGCTCAGGTCGAGCACGTTTTCGCTGCGCGCATCCTCGCTTTCAAAGATGTGCAGCGAAAAGACGCTGCTTTCGCTCTCCTCGCCCCAGGCGTTTTTCAGCTGTACCTGCACCATGTAGTCGCCCG
Source organism: Clostridia bacterium (assembly GCA_017937505.1). Classification (GTDB taxonomy): domain Bacteria; phylum Bacillota; class Clostridia; order Christensenellales; family Aristaeellaceae; genus Ventricola. Next base: position 10,690 of record JAGBDL010000004.1, read on the forward strand.
GCGCCGCTGCGCTGCCGTCCGGGAGCACGCCGTTCCAGGCCATGCGCCCGCTGCCGGCCTCCACGGCCAGCGCGCCCACGTCGCAGACGGCCTCGCCGGTCTTGCCGCTGAGCAGCCGCACCGCCAGCGTGCCGCCCTCTCCGGCGTAAAAGTGGAAGCCCCAGCCGTCCTGTCCGCTCACCAGCGTCACGTCGTCGGCATAAACGCGTTCAAGCGCCGGCGCGGCAAAGGCCAGCGCGGGCAGAAGGCACAGCGCCAGCAGGAACATGCACATGCTTTTTTTCATGATCGTCTCCAGAAAATGTCAGATGGGGAGGAAAAGGGGCTGTAAAGACATCCGCTTTACAGCCTCTTCTTTCGCAATCAGCCCGGCAGGTTCATGATGTCGTTCGGGCCCACGGTCGTCTCCGGGATCGGGGTCACGGAGGATTTCGTGTACAGCGCCTCCAGCGTCTTCTTGCCGGCGATGCCGTCGGCCTCCAGGCCCTGATCCGTCTGGAATTTCTTGACGGCGGTCTGCGTGCCGGTGCCGAAGTTGCCATCCGCCGCGCCGCTCAGATAGCCCAGCTCGGCCAGCGCCTGCTGCAGCGTCACCACATCGGGGCCCTCGTCGCCCTTGCGCAGCGTGGTATAGCTGGTCTGCGGAACCGGGGACGGCGTCGGCGTCACCTCGATGGCCGGGGTCGGCGTCACGATGATCTGCGTGCCCGGGGTTGCCGTCGCGCCGAAGACGATGAAGTTGGGCGTGTTCTGCGCCTCCACGACCGGCGTGTTGGCCTGGACAGGCGGCGTCTTCTGGCTGTCGCCCGCGCTGAACATGGACCTGAAGATCATCACGATGATGATGATCAGAATCACGATCAGGCCAAAGGCGATGATCATCGGCGTCATGTCGGCGTTCTTCTTGCCGCCGCGGCTGCCCTTGGTGTAGGCGGCCTTCTTGCTGCTCTTGCGCGCAGGCGTCCTCGCCGGCGCATCCTGCCGTTCCGCGTCCTTGGGCGCGGCGGAGGCCTGCGGCTTTACGCCCGCCAGATTGGCATAGCACAGCGGACAGATGTTGCTTCCGTCCGGGATTTTGTTATGGCAGTGGGGACAAAACATGGTCAGCCCTCCTCAACTTTCCGTAGTTCTCCATGTAGTATAAACCACTTCAGAAGGATATTTCAAGGCCTTTTGGCAAATCTTGGTCGCAGCGGATTTCCTGTACATATATATGACGGGTGATCAGCCCTTCATGCTCCCGCCTTCATCAATTTTTAGAGCGATTCCTGCGTCCTGTGAAGCCGGATCCCGGAGATCGCAAGCTCCTGCGCCTCGCCGCTGGTCAGCAGCAGCATGAAATACGGATCGTCCGCATGAAGCGTAAACGTCAGCGCGTTCTCTCCCGCTGCGATCGCCTGCTCGCCGATGACCTCGAAGTGCCTTGTCGCGTAAGCCGCGGCGCGGCTGCCCTCCCCGGGTTCGCCCTCGCAGGTGAAGGTCAGCACATAGTTCCCCGCCTCGCGGAAGCCCGTCGGCACGCGCATGCGCCCGCCCGCCTGCAGGGTGAACACGCCACGATCGCAGTCCGCGTTCTCCAGCTTCATCTGGCCCAGCAGCATGAAGCCAATCAGCGCCTCCGAGCTTTCAAAGCCGTAGGTCACATATTTTCCGTTTTCGTGGATCACCGGCGCGCCGGTCATCTCCAGCCACGGCGCAAGCGTCTGGCTTTGATCCCGGGTGAGCGTCAAAAACGTCTTGCCCGGGCATGCGTCCATGTGCGACGCATCCTGCGGCTCCAGCCAGCGGATCATCTCCAGCGAGACCGGGCACACCGCGCCCTCCTCCGTCTCCATCTGGCGCACGCCGGTGAACGTCAGCGCGCCGTTCGTGCGCTCCTGCATCACGCGGACGACCCAGAAGTCGCCGTAGCCGTGCGTGTAGCCCTCCCCGATCAGGAAATCCGCCGTGTCCATCATGTCCGCCTCGCGCTGCCGGGCAGCCGGCTGCTGTGCGCGCGTCTCCAGCAGGAAATTGCCGCCCGCCGTGCCCAGCATCATCAGGAAAAACAGCAGAAATGCCCAGCGCAGCCGCAGGTTCCTCTCCCGGGCGACCACAATCGTCAGCGCCGGGATGAAAAACAGCACCGCGAGGATGAGATAGCGGTTGAGGTATGTGCCCTGGATGAACACAAAGCAGAACAGGTTGACCAGCAGCGCGGCAAACGCGTATTGCAGCATGCGCTTCTGCATGCGCGATGCGCGCTCCCGCGTGTCAAGGCTCCGCCAGACGCGCGCCGTCATGATGCCGGCCAGCACCAGCACGGCGGCGATGCACAGGTTCGCGATGCCCGCCAGGGAGAACAGCGCCGCGCCGCCCCGCCAGCCGAGCAGCTTGAGGAAATCCGCAAAGACCGTCGCCAGGGAGGAAACCATCGCCTCCCCATCCAGCGGGTTGAACACAAACGAGCCTGCCGCGCCCACGCCGCTCGCGAACAGCCGCGGGTAGAGGATCTCCGAGGCCGCGTAGCCCGCGACGCACGCCAGAAAGCCAGCCGCCGTCACCCCGCCGAAGCGCAGGTGGTGATCCCGCAGCGAGCGGCTCGTCTGCGGCGCCAGCAGCACGTCCAGCCCCGCCACCACCACCATCGGGCAGACAAAGCACAGCACATAGCGCACCGACAGCAGGCCCTCGAGCAGGCACAGCAGCAGGAACAGCGCCAGCGCCGTCAGAGCGCGCCTTTTGCCCCGGCCGCCCTCGGAGGCCGAGAGCCACAGCGCCGCGCCGCAATACGCGAAGGGCAGATGGATGATGTAGTACCCGCCGATGGTCATGTTGGACGCGTACAGCGTGCCCGCCGCAAAGGGCAGCAGGGCTGCCGTGCACAGGCCCTTCGCCGTGGAGAGCCCCAGCCGCCTGCACAGGAACACGCACGAAAGCATGGCGATCACAAAGCCGATCGTGTTGCCGATGATGCGCGCGGCCATGAAGCTGTCCGTCAGCAGGAACGCCAGCGCGTAAAACAGGTTCATGTGGATCGTGTGAATCTCGGTGGAGTAGATCCAGTCCATCTGGATCAGGCTGCCGGTGTCCGCCTGACGCCGGGCGAGGATCATCTCCGAGGCCATGTCGCCGTTGAGGTAGGTGAGATAGCCCGCCTCCTGCAGCACAACGGACAGCGCCAGCGTCATCACACACAGCACGATGCCCAGCACAAGCGGCCAGCGCCTCTTTTCTCCCTGCATTTCCGCGTCCTCCTTCGCATATACCGGCCATATCCCGATCAGCATTCAGTTGATTATAGCATTGCGGATATACGCTGTCAAACCGGCGCGCTCAACTTTGTCAAGATTGAGGCTTTACAAATGCATCATGTTAGTGTAGACTATCGTTGTAAAAGTTATCCCAGGCAAACATTGCACGAGGAAGAAGGAAAAGACATGACGCTCAATCAGCTTTCAATCGGTCAGTCCGCCGTCGTCACGCAGGTCGGCGGCGAGGGCGCGCTGCGCCAGCACTTTCTGGATATGGGCGTAATTCCCGGTGCGGAGATCACGCTGGTCAAATACGCCCCGATGGGCGACCCCATGGAGCTGCTGCTGGGCGGCTACACGCTCACCCTGCGCGTGGACGACGCGAAGAACATCGGCGTGGAGCCCATTCCCGAGGCCAGCCTGCGCGCGCCCGCGGGGCCGCGCAGCCGCACCCCGCACCCCGGTCTGGGCGAGGGCGGCAAGTACCACGTCAAGGCGGATGAGCATCCGCTTCCCGCCGGCACGAAGCTCACCTTCGCGCTCGCCGGCAACCAGAACTGCGGCAAGACCACGCTGTTCAACCAGCTCACCGGCTCCAATCAGCACGTGGGCAACTTCCCCGGCGTGACCGTCGACCGCAAGGACGGCGTCATCCGGGGCCACGCGAACACGCTGGTGACCGACCTGCCGGGCATCTACTCCATGTCCCCGTACACAGGCGAGGAGCTGGTCACCCGCGAGTTTCTGCTGAACGACAAGCCCAGGGGCATCATCAACATCGTGGACGCGACCAACATCGAGCGCAACCTGTACCTGACCATGCAGCTCATGGAGCTGAACGTGCCCATGGTGCTTGCGCTCAACATGATGGACGAGGTTCGCGAGAACGGCGGCTCCATCCGCGTCAACGAGCTGGAAGCGCGGCTGGGCATCCCGGTCATCCCCATCTCCGCGGCCAAGAACGAGGGCATCGGCGAGCTGATCGACCACGCCATCCACGTCGCGCAGTACCAGGAGCGCCCCGGCCGTCAGGACTTCTGCGACGCGCAGGAGTGCAACGGCGCGGTGCACCGCTGCCTGCACAGCCTCATGCACCTCATTGAGGATCACGCCGAGGCTGCGGGCATCCCCGTGCGCTTTGCCGCCAGCAAGCTGGCCGAGGGCGACGCCCTGATCCTGGAGCAGCTGAACCTCTCCCAGAACGAGCGGGAGACCGTCGAGCACATCATCGTGCAGATGGAGGAGGAGCGCCGCCTGGACCGCGCCGCCGCCATCGCGGACATGCGCTTCTCGTTCATCCGGCGCATCTGCGACGCCGCCGTCGTGCGCCCGCACGAGAGCCGCGAGCACGCGCGCTCCGTCGCGCTCGACCGCGTGCTGACCGGCCGCTACACCGCCATCCCCGCGTTCATCGCGATCATGGGCCTGGTGTTCTATCTCACCTTCAACGTCGTCGGCGCGGTGCTCTCCGGGTGGCTGGAGACCGGCATCTCGATGCTCTCCGGCGCGGTGGAGCGCCTATTCACCGCTGCGGGCGTCAGCCCCGTCGTGCACTCGCTGGTCATCGACGGCGTGTTCGGCGGCGTGGGCAGCGTGCTCAGCTTCCTGCCGTTCATCGTCACGCTGTTCTTCTTCCTCTCTTTGCTCGAGGACAGCGGCTACATGGCCCGCGTCGCGTTCGTCATGGATAAGCTGCTGCGCAAGATCGGCCTGTCCGGCCGCAGCATCGTGCCGATGCTCGTGGGCTTTGGCTGCACGGTGCCGGGCGTGATGGCCACGCGCACGCTTCCTTCCGAGCGCGACCGCAAGATGACCATCCTCCTCACGCCGTTCATGAGCTGCTCGGCCAAGCTGCCGATCTACGCGTTCTTCAGCGCGGTCTTTTTCCCGGAGCATATGGCGCTGGTGATGATCGGGCTGTACGCGCTGGGCGTCGTCTGCGGCATCCTGATGGCGCTGCTGCTCAAGAAGACGCTGTTTTCCGGCGAGCCGGTGCCGTTCGTCATGGAGCTGCCCAACTACCGCATGCCGGGCGCCAAAAACGTCGCCCTGCTCCTGTGGGAGAAGGCCAAGGACTTCCTGCAGCGCGCGTTCACCGTCATCTTCGTCGCCACGATCCTCATCTGGTTCCTGCAGACGTTTGACATGCGCCTCCAGGTTGTGGCGGATTCCCACGACAGCCTGCTCTCCGCCATCTCCGGCCTGCTCGCGCCGCTGTTTGCGCCGCTGGGCTTCGGCGACTGGCGCGTCGTCACGTCGCTGGTCTCCGGCTTCATGGCCAAGGAGAGCGTCGTCTCCTCCCTCGTGCTGCTCTACGGCTCCACGGAGGTGCTGCTCGCCTCGCTCACGCCGGTGGCCGCCGCGAGCCTGCTGGTCTTCAGCCTGCTGTACACGCCCTGCGTCGCCGCCGTCTCCTCGATCAAGCGGGAGCTGGGCGGCAAGTGGGCCGTGGGCGTGGTCGTCGGCCAATGTGCAATCGCCTGGATCGCGGCGTTCATCGTGCGCATCATCGGCCTGGCGCTGGGAGGGATCTGAATGAACCTTTCCACCCTCCTCGTCCTGCTGATTCTCGCTGTGCTGGTCGCGCTCGCCGTCCGCCGCATCCGCAGGAAAAAGCTGCTCTTCTCCTGCGGCGGGGACTGCGCGCATTGCTGCGCAGGCTGTCGACGTCAATCCGATGAATAACCCCAAAGACAAAAAGACCTCCCGCCCATGGCTTGACAGGGACGGGAGGATAGCGTACAATGTAGGCAGATAGGGGAGCGCCCTACGGGTGTTGATTCACCGCAACGGTCCGGAAATAGACCGACAGACCGCCGAGCAGGGGCAACTGCAAGGCGGTTTACTTATGTTATCGCTTGAGTGCCAGAGCCAGCGCGAAGACGCCGACTGCCAAACCAGCGATGGAAAGCAGAATACTGAGAAGCTCAACATTCGTCATTCCCATCACCTCCGCTTCTGTACGCCGTTGCGGAGGCACCGCCCGTAGAACCCTACCTGCCTACGAGGACAGCATAGCACAGAAAAAGGGAAAAGACAAGCATCATCATAACAAGACGCTGACCGAATCACAAGCCGGTCAGCGCTTTTCTTTATTCAAAAACCAGTCTGCCAAAGTCCTGCCGCCGGTGATAGTCCGGCTTGTCGCTCGAGAGCGCGGCCCACGCGAGATAATGCGGGATCTCCGTCTCGTCGCCGCACTTGTAGAAGTTGCACGCCGCCTCGCCCCGCAGCTCGAAGTCCGGCATGTACATCTGAATGTACGCCTTCGGAATCCTGTATTCGATGCCCCAGCCGTCCGCCGTATCAAAGGCGGCCGGCGCAAACAGCGCCTTCGGATCCTTGAGAATCTGGCGCGCGCGGGTTCGTCGCGCCCCGCCAAAGCCCACATAGGCATTGCACAGCCTGTTCCACTCGAAGTTGAAGTAGCGGGCGTCGTCCGCCTTCGGCGCAAAGAAGAATTCCAGACAGCTGTCGTTGCACACCTGATCTAGCGGCCCCGTCAGCGTCGCGCGGATATGCTTCTCCTTCGCCGTCATGCGCACATAGAGGTTCTCCCCATCGTGGCACAGCTGCGCCGCCGCCTCAATCCCGCACGGCGCAAGCCACGGCTGGTGCGTGAGCGTCACCGCCGGAATCCTCTCCCAGTCGGGCTTCTCCACGCGCGCTGCCGTATACATGTAAGCCATCCTTTTTCCTCCTTACAGGGCAATCCAGTACCGCTCCAGATCCACGTTCTCCTCCGGCTCGTGCACCGTGTATTCGTACACGCCGCCGTTTTTGAGGATCGTGCGCCGGCTGCCCTCGTTGTCCGTCAGGCAGGTGACCATCACCCTTTTAAGCCCCAGCGCCCGGCAGTACGGCAGCACCTCCCGCAGCATGACCGCGGCATAGCCCTTGCGCCGCTCGTCCGGCCGCACGCAGTAGCCGATGTGCCCACCGTATTTCGCCAGATAGTCGTTGAACTCGTGGCGCACCTGGATCATGCCGACGATCCGCCCGTCACTGCTGCGGACATAGACGAACTGCGTCGCAGGCACCCAGCCGTCCGGCACGGTTTCGCGCTTCATGTAGCGCGCGTTTTCGTCGAGCCAGTCCGCAGGGTTCTCGAGCCGGCGCAGCCCGCCCGTGCCGTCCATCGAGTCGCCGCTGTCAAGGAATGCCTGCCGGTAGGCGCGGATCTCCTCCGCCATCGTCAGATCGGGAATCACCAGGGTACAGGGTTCCATGCGCATCACTTCCTTTTGGAGCATTGTAGTATACTTTCCCGTGAATTGCAAGCAAAAAGGACTGCAAGCCATGCTTACAGTCCTTGATTTGGCGTTTGCCCGAATTCCAGCCGCGCGGATCAAACCCGTTTCAATCGTAGGCTGCTACGCAGCCTGCTCTGAAACTGCTTTTTTCCGAAGAATAGGGGAACGTTAGGGCTGCCGCCCTAAAACCTGCTTGGGGCGCTGCCCCAAACCCCGCAAGGGATTTCATCCCTTGACCCTTCTTCGCTTCGCGGCTGCAAAAAGCAATTACTCGACGATCGCGCCCTTATTCGCGCTGGAAACCAGCTTGGCGTAGCGCGCGAGGTAGCCCTTGGTGACGTTCGGCGGCGGGCAGACCCACTTGGCCTTGCGCTCGGCGAGCACCTCGTCGCTGACCTTCAGCTCCAGCTTGCCGCTGGGGATGTCGATGGCGATGGTGTCGCCCTCCTCCACCAGGCCGATCATGCCGCCGGAGGCAGCCTCCGGGGACACATGGCCGATGGCCGCGCCGCGGGTCGCGCCGGAGAAGCGGCCGTCGGTGATGAGCGCCACTTCCTTGTCAAGGCCCATGCCGCAGATTGCGCTGGTCGGGCTGAGCATTTCGCGCATGCCCGGGCATATCGTTGAGAACGGCACGGTCAACGGAATTGTGGCAAACGGTGAAAAATTTTATGC